>JAJHRM010000368.1 GCA_020832965.1 Thermofilum sp.
TTGGTTTCCCCGGCTGCGCCTTCGCTCAGCATAAGCATGGCTGGGTAGACGCTGAAGGGGGAAAACGCGGTGTTCTTTTCACCTAAGCCGGCGAGCAGTGAAAACTTGAGCGAGAAGGACGTGTAGGACTCCAGCGGGTCAGTCTCCGCCACACGTGCTTTCCTGCCGTAGTTGTATATTGCGATTGCCAGATCCTTGTAGTCTGTTACCCCGTCTCCGTTTAAGTCGGTGTCTAGGTTGCCCGTCGCCCCGTAGGACGCTATGATCATCGCCACGTCGCGGTAGTCTACGACATCGTCCTTGTTGACGTCTCCTTCCAGGAGGACGCGGATGAAGATCGTTGCGGTGGCGTTCCTGTAGCCTTGCTTGCAGGCTTCGATCTCTATAATGTGCCTGCCCGGCTTGAGCCCGGTGGCATTAAGTACGTAGAAGCCTTCCTTCACCGTTAGAGGTAGGGGTTTACCTCTGCTTGTGGCTTTCACGAATGCTCCCGGCACGTCGAAGCCTCTTTCATCGAGTACCCATAGCTTTGCAATGATCTGCTCCCCCTCACGCACTTCCGAGGGTGGAGGGCTAACGGCTATCAAGAGCGAGCCGCTGACTCTAACTTGGACTGGGAGCCAGGCGAGCGAGTCTAAGGCTTGAACCAGGATCGCATCGGACACGTCTGCGGGTGGGGCATTGAATTTGACGGTGAACTCGTAGACCCCTCCAGCCTTTACGTCCGTGTACTGGCTCGGCTCAATGGTGGCGAAGCTGGAGAGGGTGGAGGGGAGCTGCGCCTTGATGTACGGGAGGTCACGCAAAGCCTTCACGGTTATCTTCGTCTCGTTTACGCGGCCTACTGGGACGTATACGAGGGAGCGTGTTAGCTCCGCTGTAAAGCCAGGCTTGAGCAGGACGGCTGAGTACTCAACACCCTGGGGTGCGGCTTCCACAGCTTTAATCGTCACCTTCCACTGCCCAGGCTCGGGGTTGTACACTGACAGCTGCACGACCCCCTTTTCGCGGTAGTATACCACGTTCGACGATGTCAAGTCCAAGTCGACTCCGCTCGGCGTACGAGCCGCGAGCTCTAAGGTGCTGCCGCTGTAGGATACACGAACTGAAAAGTATCCCTCGTTTGCGGCAACGCTGACAGGAATCTCCCTCACCTCCCCCTGCTTTAGTATGCCCATGAGCGTTTCCACGGTCGTGTGTCCCGAAACCGCGCCGGAGAGCATAGCGTATATCTTGCGGAGGTCGTCGGGAGACGGCGCGTAGTAGTAGAGACCGCCGGTTATCGACGCGATACTTTTCAATGTATCCTCGTCGATATCCTTTTTCTCGCCGAAGCCCAGCGTGAAGACGCGAATCCCCATCTTCCTCGCTCTCTCTGCGCTCTCCCTCGGCGTGCGGGTGCCTGCGTTGTGCTTGCCGTCGGTGAGGAGGATTACCGCTGCGGGTTTGGCCTCGCTCCTCTTCTCCAACACGTCTAATGCGAGCCACAACCCATCGCCAAGAGCTGTCGATCCTCCAGGCGTCAAGGAGTTCAGGGCGCTGATAATGTCCGTCTTGTTATGAGTTAATTCCTTCACGATGCTGGCTCGGGATGAAAACTTCACTAGTGCTACTCGGTCGTAGGGGCTGACGAGCTTCGTAAAGTCAGATGCCGCGCGGATAGCTGCGTCGATTTTCCTCTCGCCTCTAAAGCGGTCAGCCATGCTCCCTGAAACGTCCATCACCAAAACCAGGTCTAGACCCAAGGTGGGGCCTGGAGCCTTTCTTCGACTCGCCATATCGCTCTTAAACTTTTCGTAAGCGTCAACAGCTTCTCCCAGTACCGCGATAGCCTCTTTTGTCAATTCACCGCACTTACCTTTTTCCCGGTCGATGAGGTTCTTCCAGGTCTCCTGCACCTTGGATAAAATTGTTCTCCGATCCGTTACGCTTCCCGCTACACACGGAATGCATATGAAGAAGGAGAGAACCCCAGTGTCAAATATATCTCCCAGATCGTACTTTTCAAGCCCTTCAAAGAGCTCGTCTCTCAAATCGTAATAGATTATCTTGTAATAGTAGAATGTAACTACGTTATCTATTGTGGGTGCAACGTCTCTCTGTTTAAGCTTGTGACCGAAAGCGCTTAGATCTACATGTAAATCCCCAAGCAAGAGGCAGTGTAGCCCGAAGAAGCCCATTAAATTGTCCTGAGTTTTCTGAACTTCTACAGCTATGTATTTGTTCAGGTAATTTAAGCAAGCGCTCACTATTTCTTTTATTATTAAGTCTCCCCAAACATTTTCAATAGTTTTTATCGCTTCAAGCTTTTCATTTAAATCAATAGAGGAGCCCCATTTCTTTAAAGCCTGCAGAAAATCCTTAGCGATATCCTTATTGCCTGTTATAAAGTTAGCAATAAACTTGACAACTTTTTCTTCGCCGATCGCCTTCACGGCTCCTTCAAGAAAACCTGACTTACTGGCAAGAATCAAAGCGATAATGGATTCCCACTTAGCATACTCGTACATGTGCTCTAATTTTCTCAAGTTATTTGCTATTTTCTTAAGATAGCTAGCACCCTCCTTGTCAAAGTCTTCAAGCTTGTTTAAAGTATCGTATGTTCTTGTCATATCCTCCTGCGATTTAGGCTTTAACATGACAAGCGCTATGTACGCGCGCGGAGAGTTAGTTAAGCGGAGTCCTGCGTTTTTTATGAATGCGTCAAGGGTTGAAGCTAGATTTATAGTGAAACTGAATAAAAATAAAGCTACAGGCAGTGCAGCTCCGCCCGATCCCACAGTTATAATTAAGGATATTATTCCTGTGGTTAGTGTCACTGCTCCTATCCATGTTAATCTCTGT
>JAJHRM010000369.1 GCA_020832965.1 Thermofilum sp.
TTTTTTGGGTAATCGCTTTGTGAAAACCCTGTTTTTGGCCTGTTTTTTGGTTTTTACGCCGTGTGTTTTTAGCCGGTTTTTTCTCGTAGTTTTTTGCTTGCTGCTTGCGGGGGCAGGGCTAGCAGCGCGCGCTGGGACCGTTTTGTAGATGCAAAACTGCAGCACTAGCCTTCTATTCTTGCCAACACTTTCCAGCGTAACCCCTCCCATACGGGAAGGCAAGCAGGTAGAAAAGGAAAAACAAGAAGGAGTAGGTAAGGATATTTCCAGAGCAATCTCCAGCCATTCCTTCTAGCATAGCAGAAATATAGATCACCTAGGTATAAGTCCCAACAATTTTAGGTATACTTCTACAGCTAAGGGGGCTTCCAGGGTGAAGCCTAGGAAAAAAGAAGAGCCGTTACCAAAAGAGTTAAAACGCACTTCTAGGCGCGGTTACTTACAGTAAACTCACCGTTAATTTAAAAAGTCTTCACGAGATGTTCAACATGTGTGGAAGCTTTATCTTGCGGATTGCTTTGAGTGGATGAAAGAGCAGGAGCCAAACCAGTTCGTCGCTATAGTGACTGATCCCCCTTACAGCCTGGAGGAGTTTAACAGAGAGAACCTGGAAAAGATGAAGCGGGGTAGCGGTGGCTTATGGCGCATACCCCCAAAGATAGGGGGGTATGAAAGATCCCCGTTGCCTCGCTTCACGGTATTTTCGCCCGAGCATCGTAAAATAATGTACAATTACTTTTACGACTGGGCCAAACTGGCTTACAAGGTTCTCGTGCCAGGGGGACATCTAGTGATAGCTTCCACGCCGATATTCCTCCCAACAGTTGCCTCGGCCATTGTAGACGCGGGCTTCGAGCTCAGGGGCATCATAGTTAGATTGGTTCAGACCCTGAGGGGAGGCTTCAGGCCTAAAAACGCAGAAGACGAGTACGAGGATCTCTCTACAATGCCAAGAGCACATCATGAGCCGTGGGCGCTCTTTAGAAAACCTCTCGAGAAGGGTTTAACTGTAGCGGAGAACTTGAAGAAGTGGAAAGCCGGGGCCCTAAGGAGAGACCCAGATGGCAGGCCGTTCCCCGACGTCATACCCAGTGAGAGGACGCCTGAGAACGAGCGAGCTATCGCTCCACACCCTACGTTAAAGCCCCAAAGCTTCATGAGGAGAATAGTGTGGGCAGTAGTTCCTCTAGGTGAAGGACAAGTTCTTGACCCGTTCTGCGGTGCCGGATCAACGCTCGCAGCTGCCGAAGCATTGGGCTACGACAGCGTGGGACTAGAGGTGAATCCAGAATACTACGAGATGGCGCTACGCGCTATTCCTGAGCTGGCAAAGATAAAAGTTGATCCATGGTTCTTAGAGAGAAGGGTGAAAAATACAGGCAAGATGTTAGCGTTAACGAGATTTCTACTTAACGAAGTCTAGTATAGATTTCTCCATATCTCCCGCCGCTCGCTCAAATACTATCTTCATCTTCTTCTCCCAAGACTCCCTTTTTACAGAGGCTGTTGGGGTTCTCTTGCTCGTGGGGCCCCTCCCACGCCATATAAAGTCTTCTTCTGTCAACTCCCCTATCCAGACCCTTCTAAAGATCGGCGATCCTTTCTCGTTTATATCAAACTCAAACACGAGGAACCAGCCGCTTGTAACGTTATGTCCTACCGTGCTCCAAGGCTGCTCGCTAATAGTTGCCTTTACCTCGATTCCCACGCTGGTTCTCGGGTTCTTGAGGTCAGGGTACTCCGTGTTCCTCGTCCTCTTGAACTCGCTGAGCTTGTCTAGCGCTCTCGTAATGAGGTCGCTGACCATACCGCTGTACTGGTTTATTCGAATCAGTTTATTAAGTGGAGGCATCTCACGCCTAGCTAGACCATCGTTTATCACATCAAAAATCTCTACTACGGTCTTCATCGCCTCCTCTAAGTGATCTATTGTTAACCCCTCCGGTAAAGTTGCTTCGTAAAAAATACCGTTAAGCGCCATAGATACCTTCAACACTCGTCCCCCTCAAACTAATCCGTCCCAAAGGTTTGAATCTCGTGCCTTTTTAAGAGTTATGCGCATGTACAGAGGTGTATGCCCTCAACTCGGTTTCAACGAAATAGCTACTATACGGCTCCTCCAAGCGCGCGCTGCTGAAGGCATCTGGGCTACACGTGCTAGCTGAAAACTGCGCCGAAACACAAGCCGTCCCGAACCCTCGAAGCAGGAGAGCCGCGGAGTACCCCAACAGCCCCGAAGAGCATCAAAAAGGTTATTAAGAGTTACGCGGGGATAGAGCACGTGGGTGCGGAGGTCTCTGCGAGGGACGCCATCGTCAGGAGCTGCGCGGAGCTCTCGTACTTCGAGATCAGCAGTGAGGACGTGAAGATGATCCGCGAGGTCTCCGGGAAGGTGCTGGCGAGGAGGGGCGAGATCGTCGGGAGCATTCTCGATGCGCTGTTCAGGGACGCCGAGGCGGCAGAGCTCTTGCGGGGCTGCGGCCTCGACCGCGAGACCATGAGGGTGAGGCTTGAGAGGTGGATGGACCTGGTGTTCCTCGGGGGCTACGACGTTGAGCACTGTATTAAGCTCTCAAAGGCGGGCCTGCTCTACGCGAAGGCTGGTGTCCCGCTGACGTTCATACTCACCAGGATATTCCCCATCTGCACCCAGGAGGTCCTGAAGCACTTCTCCAGCGACGACCCCCACATAGTTCCGATCCTTAAGTCTGTGATCTGGCACATGATGGTGATAGTGCTCGGCTACGAGTTTGTGAGGCAGAGGGCGTTCGAGAAGGTCCTGGGGGTGAGGGACGAGGTCTACGAGAGGCTGAAAGCCATAGCACTAAGGGAGCTAGC
>JAJHRM010000370.1 GCA_020832965.1 Thermofilum sp.
CGTCCTCCCCACCCGGGGACTTGACAACGACTCTCACAGGTACCTCGCCGGCAGCCTTCGGCCTCACAGGCACCTCCACCAAGGATTCGCCGGAAAGCTTGACGCGACCGGGATCCAGCCAGTCCACGTCGCCCTCGAGGCTCAGGGTAGCAGTGCCAGAGCCACGAACCCTGACGAGGAGCCTACCCCACTCGCCAGCACGAAGCCCCGGGCACTCCACGCCGACGATGCTCGGGGCGGCAGGTGCAGGCTGCTGAGCTAGGGTTCCCACAGGAGTGGCTGGAGCTTCAACCCCTACACCCCTCCTCCCCCGCATATACTCCTCGATAACCCTGGCAACCTCCTTGTGCCCCCTCTCCCGGGCAATATCCAGGGGAGTCCTACCATCCTTATCCCTGATGCTGGGGTCCGCACCGTGCTCCAGGAGCAGCCTGGCGAATTCGGCATATGCCGCGAATCTCTCAAAAACTTCTGCAGCAGCTGCTACGTGCAGCGGGGTCCGGCCATTCTCATCCCTGGCGTTCACGTTGGCCCCCTTCCTCAGGAGCTTCCTGACTCTGGCGGTATCCCCGTCCATCACAGCGTCGAGGAGCTCCTTGTCTAGGCTCATCGGTGATTGCTAGTTCTCCCAGTATTTATTCTTTAGTTGTCCTCGGTGGTGGAGTGGGCTGCGATGCTTCGCGCTGCTGCAGCTCTCCTAATGCTTTCTAGCTCTCTTACCCGCGCCCCAAGAGCCTCTAACATGCCTAGGCGCTCCCTCCTCAACTCCTCGTAACTGGCAGTGATCCCTCCCTCCGCCCTCGCGCGCCTCTGCACTCCTCTGCTAGCTTCCTTGTGCGCTCGTTAAAGCTCCAGGGGGCCCTACAGACCCTAACCCCTGTTAGTGACCCCATAGGTAGGGGTTTGAGTCCTCAACATCAAGAGTATTGGTTTCAGCTCCACTCACCCGCTCTCCGAGCTTCCAACTCTTTTCAAAGACCTTCTCAACACGCTTAATTCCCTTCTTCATTGTATCCAAGTCGCTCTAAATATTTTAAAAATGATGTTGTTTCTCCTCTCAGTACTATGGTGCTTTCCCCCGCCTTAATTTTATGCTCTTTCCTATCTTATCCCATGGTTTAAAGTGGCCTAGTGCTCGCGCCGGTCGTGTTAAACTGTCGGACGAGTCTATGGCGAAGTTCCCGGTGAAGCTAGGATTGGCGGCGAGGCACCGAAGGTGATTGTCAAGTCCTCAAGCGGGGATGACGCCAAGCCGGCTTGGTTGGAGATGGCTAGAGCCGGTAAGTGCCCTAGCTGTGGTGCACCTGTGGAACTAGGAGTAAGCTGCTGCTGGAGGTGCGGAACAAAACTGAGATGAGCACCCTGCACAGCGCGCTAAGTATTCTAGTCCTTGCACCACTCAAATTACTGCTTTCCTTGCTGCATGGATTCTTCCTGCTTTATGAGTTTAGTTATTAATTCTTTTACTTCTTCTCTACCTCTCGGTCTCTAATTCTTTCCAAAATGTTTTGGACTTTCCCCCTCCTTTAGTTCTTTTTCCTTGTAGTATAAGGATATTAATGCTTTCGCGAACTCTCTTTGCCAACTCTCTATGAGTTTAGCTATTTCCTCGTTACCAGCTTCGATGGCGGCGTCTTTGGGAGTTTTGCCGCTCGAATCTCCAACCGTTGGATTTGCACCGTTCTCGAGCAGCAGCTTCGCAATATCCTTTCGGTTCCAGTAGGCTGCTATGTGGAGTGGTGTCCATCCGCGGTTGTTCCGCGCGTTCACATCAGCCCCCCTTTCAATTAGAAGCTTAACAACCTTTTGATGCCCCTCTTTGACAGCCCAGTGGAGTGGCGTCCAGCCGTACTCGTCTCTAGCGTCTACGTCAGCCCCGCTTTCGATCAAAAGTTGAACGTTTTCCTCTCTATTTTCCGCAGCTGCGATGTGTAATGGCGTGCGGCCAAACTTGTTCTTAGCGTTAACGTCCGCTCCCTCATCAATCAAAAGTTTAGCAAATTCTTTCGAAATGCTACCAGCTGCGTAATGTAATGGGGTGTTGCCTTCTCTATCCTTTGCGTTTATATCTCCTCGATAGCTGGTCGGCATTACCAGGGTTCTCGCGATATCCAGATAGTGTTTATCAAGGAAGACCAATGCCGCATAAAGATCATCTTTTTTCAAATAAGCCTCGAAAAACCCAAAATATTTAAGAAAATCTATAAGTAAATTAGTAATAAAAGCACTAGTATCAGGTACAAAGATATTTGAAACAATATTTATTATTGGATTTGAAATATTTGATGTTAACAAATCAAAGAATTTGGAATGCTCATAGATTCGCTTAGCAACAACATGGAGGGGCGTCGAGCCGCTTTCATCCCTCATATTCACAGCACTTAGGTGTACGAACAATACCTGGGCAACGTATGAACTGCCCGCTATCGCTGCGACGTGAAGCGGAGTCATCCAGCGCCTAATCTGGGTATCAACACCTGATATATCCCCTAACATGTGCAAGGTCTCCGAGGGAATTTCAATAGCAGCGGCACCAGCGCCAGCGATCCCGGCGATGTTGGACACAAGCGCTAATAACTCGTTAGGAGGGATTCTAGGAACGCGAGAGATTTCTGGTATTTCGACTTCTATCTTAGCGTTCACATCTGCCCCTTTTTCGATCAGGAGCTCAGCGAGCTCTGGATAGTTCCAGTAGGCTGCTATGTGGAGCGGTGTCCAACCACGGTTATTCCTCGCGTTAACATATGCGCCCTTCTCGATTAAGAGCTCGGCGACCTCCCAGTTGTCTACGAGTGCCGCTAAGTGTAGCGGAGTGTTGAGGAGAGTATCGGCCGCGT
>JAJHRM010000371.1 GCA_020832965.1 Thermofilum sp.
CGCATCCCCAGCTACGGCGTCTCCGTGCCGCTGCGTGGAAGCCTCGTCAGGGCGTTAACCGAGGAGAACGAGCTCGACCCAAGGCCCGACTTCGTCCTGCAGGTCACCAGGAGGGGCTTCGTGCGCATAATTGCCCAGAGAGAGGTTTGCTCGGAGCTCGCCATGCCCCTCCGAGTAATAACCCTGGACGAGAACAGTGCGTACGGCTTCGCGCTCGCTGCATGGGACGTAGACGCCTGCGCGGCGGAGGTGGCTTTGAGGCTCTTCAAGAAGCTTAGACCGCCAAACCACGGGTACAGGCGTGGGGTCGCGAGCCTGCTTCAGAGCTACGCCGCGAAGCCCAGCGGGGAGGTTAGGCAGCATCTGTCAGAAATCCTCCCGCAGGAGGTGCTTGAGAGGCTGACGACTGAGAGGGCTAGGGAGCTAGCCGGAGCTACTAGGGCCAAGGAAAAGCGCCTTAACGAGGCGTTCGTCCAGAGGCTGGTTGCAGAAGCGCGCAGGCTCGTGAGGGAGGCACGCCAGCAAGGCATAAACGTATTAATACTCGTGGACCCGATAGACCCGGACTCACTAAGGGGGACAAAGTTGCAGGGGACGCTTCTGAGGGCGAGGAGGAGCCTGAGGAACCTAGCCGCTTACGAGGGAGCGATGCTCAGGCTAGTGCGTAGCAGTGGGAGGCATTGCCCGCGCTGCGGTAGCATGGGCGAGGAGGTTAAGCACACGAAGCACTCAAGGATCTACAGATGCCCCCGATGCGGTTTAACGTGGGACCGCGACAAAGGCGTGCAGTACAACCTCGCCTACAGCTACTTCGCGCGCATGATAAGAGAGGAGTCAGACGACTACACGGCAATGGCTTCAAGGGTCCTCGAAGCCTTCCGGGAATGGCTGGAAGAGCACAGAAACGCCCTTACACGCTAGCCGTTCCCCCTGCGGGCGAGGAGGGAAGCATCCAAGCCCCCAGGGGGCTCCCGCGCGCGGGACCGAGGAGGCTGTGAGAGTGAAGCCGCTCCTACGGGTCTTCCCGTGGGGCAGCGGACGAGCCCATGACACCCCGAGCACCCCAGGGCAGCTGGGGCGCGGTGAGGGGCACCCCGACCAAAGATGACGGGCGCTATGAGGATGCGCGCGCGCAAGTAGCTTCCTACTGCACGCTTAAAGCAAAAATTTAAATTGTTTCTTAAGTTGTACATGATTGAAAAGTATGAGCAGTTACGAGTGGCTTTTCTCGCTTAAGGAATCTATACCGAAGGGCTCTCTCTTTGTCATAGGCTTGCCGGATGTTGGGCTCGTCGGCCCTATTTCGACCTCTTTCATAGTTAAGCAGTGGAGCCTTAAGGAGATAGGTTACCTGGACTCGGAGGCTATCGCCCCAGTCATCCTCTACCACGAGGAGAAACCACTTTTACCGGTAAGGCTCTACGGTGGCTACAAAAGGAACGACTACATTGTCGTCCTCCACTCGGACATTGCCATCCCGCCTGAGGCTGCAGGTGGTCTTGCCAGCACGTTAATAGACACCGCGAGAACAAGCTCCGCGGCCAGGGTTTTCCTGCTGGGGGGAATCGCTGTCCCAAATAGACTGAACATAGAGTCTCCAAAGACCTACGCTGCGACAATAGATTCGGAGGGCTTGAGCTATGCTCGTAGCGCAGGCGTTGAGGCATTAAAAGAGGGATTCATTGCTGGCATATACGCCCAAATACTTAAGGAGGGGCTTAAGAAGAACTTCAGCGTCATAGCATTGCTGGCTGAGTGCTTCCTGAATTACCCAGACCCCGGGGCTTCCGCCTCCGTCCTCCAGGCATTGTCTAAGCTGACTGGACACGAGGTGGATGTCAAACCACTCCTAGAGCAAGAGGAGGAAATAAGAGTAAAGATGCGTGAAATGATGAGAAGAACTATGGAAACTGTGCAGAAGTCGGGGAAGGAGTACGAGTACACGATTCCAGCACTATACGTGTGAGAAGGTGATCCCCATGCCTTCCCACCCATCTTTGCTCCACCAATCATGGCCCCTCTGGGGCGCGTGGAGAATTAGGCTGCAATTGGCAGCCTACCGGGCCGTAAAGTCGCCTAAGCACATGTCTCAGGCACGCCTCACCGGCTTGTGCTTCACAGTCATGTTTCTCCCGTGGAAAAATTTTTGTGGGAGTAGCTTTGTGTAGGGGGTGAGTGCGATGGAGGAGTGGATTAGGAGCGAGGTAGAGCAGTTCATTAAAGAGTTTAAGAGGATACGGGAAGAAATGACTAGGCTTGAGGAACAGATATTTAAACCACTGACCCTCGAGGAGAAGCTGCAAGTCCCACTTTATGAAGTCAAGAGATACTCGGACAGGATGGTTGTATGCGCGGATCTTGCCGGTGTTAGGCGTAAGGAAGATATCCAGGTAACCGTTGAAGAAAACACTCTGAGAATAGAGGCCAGGCTCCACAGGCCGATATTCTTTGAGGGATTCACACTGCTCAAGGAGGGGATCACCAAGTACAGGTTAGAAGTACCGATACCGGACAATGCTGATACAGAGAATATAAAAGCATCCTTTAGGAGGGGTGTTCTGGAGGTAGAGATACCTCTGAGAGTGCGGAGAGTTAGAGTTCCAGTAGAGTAGGAGTCACTTGATGTTCCTGAGTTTCTCTATAAGCGCCTCCACACTATCTATCCTCGAGACGGCTAGCGGAATGTTCTCCCTTTTCGCTATCTTTAGTCCTAGCTCGTCAACCTTCTTCACTCCATGTAGAACTATCAAGGCAGGCCTTAAACCACCCATTCCCGCCTGCATGGATTTTACGGCTACTAGCGGGCTCCTGCCGTAAGCCACTCGTGTGAAG
>JAJHRM010000373.1 GCA_020832965.1 Thermofilum sp.
CACACAGTCACTGGGAAAACCATCGGATGGAATAACCCAGACCTTATCACTGTCGCAAGTGCAATCATAGAGGCCGCCAGTGTACATACACCCCTCCTCTTCCTGCTAGACGAGGTCCCAATAGATAAAGATGAATCAAAGCTGGGAGAAACAAGTTCAACGCTTGAAACATTACTTAGGAAGGCAGACGGTATCCCCGGATTCAAAATTCACGTCGTTATTTCTTCACATGCCGTTACCGAGCTCAGCGATAGGCTCTTCGACGAGCTGCGGAAGAGGGGTGGGCTCAGCAGATACAACGCTGTCTTGACATTTAACAAGGTCGAATTAGCTCCCGGCTTCGAGGATGAGGCAAGAGAATTTGTGAAAAAGCTTGCATCCGGCTCTCAGCTGGATCCCTACCTTGCAGGTACAGCAGTCGAAATGCTGAAACGAGGCCTTGTCTTTCGACACGTTATAAGGCTGATTGACGGCGCTAGGCGCAGAGAAGCCTCAGTCGACCTAGAAAGAGACTTGCACCATGCTATAGTAAGTGAACTTGGAAGAAAACTACCACTGGGCAAAGCCAACATTTCAAGCAGGCCAGATCTCGTCCTCGTTGATGGGACGTGCGTCGAGGTGAAAGTCAGGGTTTCCGCTCCAGACTTGAACCCGTTGCAACACGCCGAGTGCCCTAAAAAGCTGTACATAATAGTTGCGCCCGAATCTCAAAACGTTCAAGGAGCCCGTGTTATACACAGAAAAGCAGACGTCGCGCAGATTGTTTCAGCTCTTCAAGCTCTTAAAACGGAAGATAAGAAAACTTATGAAGGAGTACTAGGCATCCTTGGACAAACAATTGTCAATACTATCCTGCCAGACCTAACCCAGGAGCCTAAGCCGCAACCCCCTCAAGACAATAGGGTAAGGCTCATATGCACTATCCTGTCAAAGATGTTTAGAGAGTCAAAGATACAGAAGCGGGCAGACATCTCAAAGAGTAGCGTTTTCAAAGCCCTGTTACGGGAGCTAGCGCCTATTACTCCTGCAGAGTACAAAGAGCAGCTGGAAAGATGCATGAAAAAACCCACAGCTACCTGCGTAGACTTGGCAAGCAACATAACCGAGAAAGCTTACGGGAAAACCATCTTCAGGATCGAGGGCTCCAAGGTTTCTCCAGGAAACTTCTGCGCGGACAAGCAATTCTAAGAGCATAGTTTTACATAGCATAGCTAGCGCGCGCTAGAATATTACCCTGGTTAAGTGATGGACATTGTAAAAAGTATATTCGCGGTGTCAGACGACTAAAAAGAGCCGCTCGAACTGGAAAAATTCAACATCCTCCTCGGGCGAAACTGCATTGGAAAATCCTTAATACTGCAGGCTCGTTCTTAGTAAACCTACCTTGTGATGGGATCCAGCTTCCTCTCCACATGCCATCCACGTCATACCTAAAAGTATTGACTGGGAAGCGGAACTATCTCATTTGCGGCTATTCGGGGTATACACGCGCTTTCTCGCATTTTACTGCTCAGGATTAGGTTCCTGCGCGCGCTCTCGAGCACGTACTCCTGTAGCTTACTGAGCCTCTGCCTTCACCTCGACTACTTCCACCCCTTTTAGCGCGCGCCAACCTCATTAACAGCGAGCATTGCGGCCAAGTCAAGAAGTGATCGAATAACTAACTGACCCAACCTCTCGAGCGAGAATCTGTCACCACCGCTCAAAAACCCTCTCCCGAAACTCCCTAAAGTAATACCAACAAATCCATACTGTCTCCTCAACCTCACGATTAGCACCTAGCTTGTCAAGCAATGCGCAATGCCTAAATAATTTCCACCCACACCTTTATGTGTATTGAGCTGGTCTACCGTTAACACTGGCGCGTGCAATAGCCTTCTCAATGCCTGGGGCGTGTACTTAAGGTTGATAGTGCGCGCCTCAACCATAGGCCCGGTCATCGGCGAATCGTAAAGAGGGTGATAACTTTAATTTCTTCAGCGTCGAGAGCTATTGATTACGAGGAGCGAGAATAGGTCTTTAGGGTTTTGGGGCTGTGGCAGGACCTCGAGTGTTGTTCCTACGTCTAGGCGCTGCGTCAACGCGTAAAGGTACGTGAGCGCGGCGAAGTCCTCTACCGCTATGCCTACCGAGTCGAAGATCGTTACCTCGTGCGGGCTCGTCCTGCCGGGCTTTGCGCCCGCGACTATTTCCCACAGCTCCGCGTAGACGTGGCTCTCTCCAACGTTTTGGGCTTCACCCTCGACTAGCGCTTGCTCCAGCAGCTCCACGACTAGCTTTGAGGACTTGACGAGGTCTGGGTCTAGCTCCGTCTTGCCCGGGGCGTCTCCCCCGACGGCGTTTATGTGCGTCCCAGGCTTCACCCACGCTTTCTGGACCACCTTGTTTCTCCCCGGCGAGGCGGTGGCTGTTACGAGGATGTCTGCCCTCTCTGCCACTTCCCGGGGGCTGCCCATCTTGACTGCTTGGTAGCCGAGGCGGGACATGTTCCTCGAGAATTTTTCCATCGCGTTGCTGTCCACGTCGTAGGCTAGTACCTTTCCTACGCCTCTGGCTACGCGCGTGACCGCGTATACCAGGAACTCCGACTGGGCTCCCGCGCCTATAATGCCTAGGGTCTCTGAGTCCCCCCTGGCTAGGTACTTCGTGGCAAGCGCGGATGCCGCACCCGTGCGCAGCGAGGTCAGGAGGGTGGCGCCCGCGAACATCAATGGGTAGCCTGTCTCGACATCCGCCAGGAGCGCGACTGCCACGACAGTTTGGAGACCCCTTGCAGGGTTGGAGGGATGCCCGTTGACGACTTTTACCGCGTACCACTTGTCGTCCCCC
>JAJHRM010000372.1 GCA_020832965.1 Thermofilum sp.
AAATGCGAGATTTTAGTTCCTCTATTTTACTTCCATTAGTGAAAGTTCTAAATATGTTTGGAAATGCTTCTCTTGCTCTCGCTGTAAAATATGGGTATAATTCAGCAATTCTTTCCTTCAATATATTATAATTCAGCGCATAAGGTATTATCCTTACCTTTCTAATCTCTTTTACCCCATTTTGTTCATTTAATATTGTTAATGATAGGACAGGTATGGTGACTTCTTTTGCTTTTTCTTCTTCTACTTTGACGTTGCATTCCGCTTCTGGGCATGCTTGCATGTGCAGCTTTTTCAGGTAATCCTCGTAGTACTTTTCCGCTAACTCTTCCACGCTGCTAACCCCCTTAGCGAGGTGCTTAGTCACAGGGAGGAGCACATTGATCTCCTTTAGACCGCCGACCCTTCCGTAGAGCTGGTTCGCGATCTCCTCCTCGAGCCTTTCGGCCCCCTCGCTCTCGAGCTCCCAAAGCGGGTCGAAGATCGTTTGCACGTAGTCCCCGTTCTCGTCGATGCAGACTACGGCTACCCCCTTGTTCAGGTTCAAAAGCGATTTTATCAAATTCTTGATGAACGTCGTCTTCCCGCTCCCCGTCGTCCCCACGACGAACGTGTGGTAGAAGAGGTCGTCGAAGGGGAGCCGCGCCCTCGCCACCCTACCCCTCAGCATCACCGGCTCCTCCCCGATCGTGTAAGCTCCCAAAACCACCTCGCCCCTTATGCCCACCAGCGTTTCGAGGTATTCTGGTTTAGGTATCACGACAGGGGATCTAGGCTCGATGACGTAACTTGCAGCTTTACCCTCAAGCAGCTTCCCTGCATCAAACCTAAACGCGAGAAGAGGCTCCACGAGCAGCTGCGGCTTTGTCAGAAGCCCTCGCGGATCCTGCACCATTGGGTAGGGTGTGAGAAATTCTCGGGAGCCTAGCATTGAGTAGAAGTCGGTGCGGAGAACCCCGACAACCTTCAGAGACACGACCTCAAGCGTTGCGAGGTCCACGGCTGCCAGCACAGCGCCAGGTTGAGCTAGGTGCTTTTTGCGGTCGAGATAGCTATCCAACTCGACCAGTACTCGCAACTCATTACCTCTTGCACCGGCCTGCGATTCCGTGTACGGTGAGACGCGCCCGACGACCTCGCCTATCTGGCTCGCTATGCTCTCGGCAGCATCCATCCTCTTCTTCATCTCCTCAAGCAAGCTGAAGACTCCGTCCTCCTCTCGCTCACTCGGCATACTCCTCACCCGCGCGGCTGAAAGCTAGCTGGGTGTCGTACGACAGGTCGATACCTTCCGTGAGAGCCCTACTGCATAAATAATTGAAAAGGTTCCTGCTACTCTGCCTGCAGAACGCGTCGGCAAACGCCTGGGCGATAGGCAGAGGGGGTCCCTGCGTGAAGCCCTCGCTCAAAGCGCGGAAGAACACCTCCACACCCTCGCTCTCATATACCTCGCTGAGAACTTCTAGCCTCAGCACGCCGCAGGGCACGTCCAAGTAGCCGTTGTATGGCAGCTGCGGCACCACAACGTAGGAGTAAACGTACTCCGGGGGCTCTATCCCGAGCTGCTTCTTCAGAGGGTCAGAGACCCTTGCCTTAAGAGGGCCTATGAGCAGCGGGCTAAGACCCCTCAACCCGTGCTTCTTAACGTAGAGACTTGCCAAGCAGACAGCCTCAGCTTGATCATTCTCCTGACGTGGGCAGTTCAGCCCCAGCGCCTCGCTCAGCGACCAGTGAGTCCTCACCAGCAGCCGAGACTTGTCAAGCCGCTTCACACTGCCGAGAACCACTACGCCGCTTCGGCTAGCCTCCTCGAGGACCTCCACTCTCTCCCTAGTCAGCTCCCTCCAATCGTCCCTCAAGTAGGGGTTCCTGCTGACATCAGACCCCCAGGGCCTCTGGTACAGCGGGCCATCAAGTATCACCAAGCTACCTTCGCGAAGCACCTCCACAGAGACCTTGAGACCCAGCGTTTCAAGCCTCGTCCTGACCTCATGAGCAACCTCAGCCGGCGTATAGCCCTCCGAGCTACCGCCTTCTTCAGGGCTGATGGACAACGGAGGCGGCTCGTACGGGTGACCAGCAGGCGACTTCGTAGCTATCAAGCTGTGCTTGACACCCAGGCTTTCATAAGTGGCAGCAAAGGGCTCACTCAGCACGCGGCGAACAGGGTACTCGTAGCCCATCGACGGGTACTCGAAGAGAGGCAAAGGCCCTAGCGCCAGAGCGACAGTAGCCAAGACCAAGAACCCATAAGGCGTTGAAAACCTCCTAGAGCTACCATCCACACCCAGCACGCTCTGCCCCCACGCACGCCCTCCAGCAACAGGGATCTTGTAAACCCCAGTCTCGCCGAGAACCTCAGAGGGAGAATTCGGGTCATCCAGGAACCACGTAATACTGGTCTGCTCCCCTTCCCGTCCAGGTACATCCAGCCTCTCCCCCTGCAACTTCCTCTCCCTTATAGCCCTAAGAACAACCTCCGCGACTTCCACGACCTCCCTCACACCAGCCTCGAACCCTGTACAGTATCACCAAAGGTTATTAATTCGTATCGCCCCGTATCCACACGTTTTTCTCTCTTAAAAACCCGGCTGATCGTAAGAGCTAGTGATGCAAAAATTTGCTATTGCCTGAAAGGCTTGCAGCGTGCCCAACATTCCCCCTCATCATCCTTTATCCTTAAGAAACTTCAAGGCTCTCTAGCATTCCTACAGGCATTTTTCATACCAGCAGCTTGCTAAAGTGCAAGCGCAGAGAACTGATGCAAGTCGCCAAGCTAGTAAGGATATCACTCAGCGGAGATAAGCTGCAACAACCACGAAACCTCTA
>JAJHRM010000374.1 GCA_020832965.1 Thermofilum sp.
TAACTTTTAGGGAGAGGGGGTGCTATTAGGGCACTGCTCAACGATTACTTGACGTGGGGAGGCTTTCCCGAGGTCTGGATGTATAGGAGTAGGGAGAAGCTGGTTTCCCTGTTGGAGACGATGTTCTATAGGGATGTGATGGAGAGGCATAGGGTAAGGGATACCGCTGTTTTCTTGGAGGTTGCCCGTCTCGTTATCTCTAGCTATTCGTGTCCCGTGACGTGGCACTCGGTTCGCAGGGCTTTGAGGTCTTCCGGTGTAAGTGTGGATGTGAAGACTGTTATGAGCTATGTGGAGTACATGAGGCAGGCCTACCTGGTTTTTCTCGTCAAGAGGTTCACGTATTCTGATAGGGAGGCGTTGGCGGCGCCTAAAAAGATATACCTCGTGGATCCGGGCATAGCCACGCTCCTAGAGAAGCCAGTGGACAAGGGTAGGAGGGCTGAGAACCTTGTTTTCCTGGAGCTTGTGAGGAGGGGATACGAGCCGTACTACTATGTAACGAGGAGCGGCAAGGAGGTTGACTTCGTAACGAGAAAGGAAAAAATGATTGTCGAGGTTGCTCTAGAGGACTGGGAGAAACATGTCGGAAAGGTTGCTGAAGCCGCGAGGGAGCTGGGGGTCAACGAGGCCACCATTGTTACATGGGATGCAGAGGGCGAAGAAAAGGTTGGGAACCGCCGGGTAACAATAGTTCCTCTATGGAAGTGGTTGCTCCAAGAAACAACAAAAAACAGATGATAGTTCACAGAACGGTTCACATTATAGCGCGCGGTTTTGTACGTGTTTGACACACTAGCATGTAAGTACTGTGAAACTCTTGGCTAATACTAGGTCGACTAGCTTTATAACGAAGGGGTGGTGGTATTGGAGCTGGAGCTTGTTTTGTCCAGGGAGATTGAGAAAAAGCTTGGGGAAGTGTCTGTGAAGATGGAGATCAGTATTGAGGGGCTCGCCTTGGATGCATTCAAGGGAATGAATGAAGGGATGGATCCTGCCGAGAGGGCAGAACTATATTTAAGGCTCTCTGAGAAGTATCTTAGGGACGCGGAAGAGCTGTTAGCTAAGGGGGACTATGTGCAGGCATCTGAGAAGCTTTGGGGCTCGGCGGTGCTTATGGTTAAGGCTGTTGCGGCTAGTAGGGGTGTCTCGGTCTCTTCTCATGGCGAGCTATTTAGCTATGTTAGGAGGCTGGGCGAAGAGCTGGGGAGCCCCGAACTCAGGCGGCTCTTCTCTGTGGCTAGCACGTTGCACCAGAATTTCTATGAGAATTGGCTGAGTCTGGACGTAGTAAGAGAGTACCGAAGGACGTGAAGCAGTTGGTTGGGGAGCTCAAGAAGCTGGTAAGATTCTAGCACTGTTTATTCCCGCTGGGAGATATTCTGCGAGCAGTCCTTCCCACATGACTTTAAGATAGACTTTACCCAGTCCCGAAGCGTTTTTTATTGCTATGTATTCATTGAGAATGACTTTACTCTCTCTTGGCCCAAAAATTTTCCTCCTCTCTATCCAGTTCTTCCTCTGCCTCCTCGGCACTACCAGAACAGCACTTCCACACCCTTCCCCAGAGGTCAAGTGGCTCCAGCAGGATTTTGCCGTTTTCGACCCTTAGTTCTAGGAGGGTTCCTTCATCGATGCTAAGCATTTCTCTTATTCTCATCGGTATAACTATGATTCCCCTTTTATGCACCTTGATTATGTCCTTCTGCATATACATCAAGTCGTTGCTGGGGCTGACTTATAGCTTTAACCCTAAGTTGGATATGCGAGGTACTGGAAAGGGTTCAAGCGCTGTCCTTAGATTAGAATTAAGTGGCTCATTTGGGACGAAAAGTAGGACTCCTTCGAGTTTCCCTTCTCTTTACAAAGTTGCTTCTCGTAGCCTTTTTTCCTAGGTTAAGTTTTTCGTCAGGAGGTAGTCGTGGTTCCCAGGGATTTATTTGTTTGAAGCTTTATAAGTTAGAGTGATATTTCTATAACTGTGGAAAATGTAGTTTCGTTGGAGCTGTTTTTGCCTAAACGTATTGCTGAAAGGCTTAAAAAGAAGTCCGAGAGGACGGAGACGTCAGAGGAGGAGCTTTTAGTTGAGGTTTTGTCGGAGAGGTTCGGTGAGCATATCGACCCAGCATCAGAAGTCGAGATGCATTTGATGTTGTCGGAAAAGGAGCTCATGGAGGCGGAGGAGCTTCTGAGGAAAGGAGACTATTTACAGGCGTCCGAAAAGGCATGGGGAGCCGCAGCCCAAATGGTTAAAGCCGTGGTTGCAAGGGAGGGGAGGACGACCAGGAGCCACGGTGAACTGCACCGGGAGGTTGCGAGAATCGTCAAGGAGACGGGAGACGAGGAGCTGAGAAGGCTTTGGCAGTCCGCCGGGATGCTTCACCAGAACTTCTACGAGAACTGGCTTCCACAAGAAATGGTCGAGGGGAACATTAGGGACGTAAAAAGGTTTATCGAGAAGCTGAGACAGCTTTTGAATTATTAGCGAGCGCTCGCGCTAACTTGATGCTAAACACTTATATTGTGCTTAGAAAGAATCAATATTATAGGGTTTTCTTTGATTGTTTTGCCTAGGAGGCTTGAAGAAAGGATAAGAAAGGAGTCTGAGAAGAGGGGTGTGTCGGAGGAGGAGCTTGTCGTGAAGATCTTGTCGGAGACTCTTGGGGAGAGACTTGATCCCGATACAAGTTGTGAGTTGCACCTGAAGCTCTCTGAGAAGTATTTGAGAGAGGCCGAGGAATTCCTGGCTAAGGGTTACTATGTGCAGGCATCTGAGAAGGCTTGGGGTGCAGCGGCTCAGATCGTTAAAGCGCTAGCCGCTAAG
>JAJHRM010000048.1 GCA_020832965.1 Thermofilum sp.
TCCTGGCTTCCTCGCTGAAGAGGGGGGATTACAGAGAAGGGTCCTTTAAAGCATTTAAAATGGTTAACGTGTTTACGGGCTTGTTCTTCTTGCTTCTCATGCTACCTTAACTACTATGGTAGTACACGGACAAATTGTATTTCAGCATTTTTGAGTAATCTCTCTTGAACCAGAACTGCCCATAGATGTTTTTCCCATTGAGGACATGTGGCAGCCAGATCTTATCGTCTTCCCACATCGAATCGTAGGGAATTTGGTCGATCCCAAACCATTGTGGTAATGCCTCCTCTGACGGAGATGGCTCCCCCTTAAACTTCCTTGAGGTGAATACGTGGACAACAATATCTGGTACCTCGTTCTCCGCGTAAAACACCAATACTCCCTTATAAGAAACCTCGAGGAGCTCCAAACCCACCTCTTCCCTTACTTCTCTCTTCACGCCCTGCCAAATGTCCTCGTTAGGCTCTATTTTACCTCCAACTCCGTTGTATTTCCCAGCGCCAAACCCCCTACGCTTATAAATGAGCAGTACTTCTTTGCTCCTCATAGGGTAGCAAAGCGTAGCCAGCCACATAGGAAAGTTATAGGCGGGTAGGCGTTAAAAAACTAAGCTCTACTTAAGAAAAGCACCCATTAGCATGCCGACTGTATAAAGCGCTCCAAAGCTCCTTACAAGAGCCGCAGTCATGGGGTCAGCAGCTTCGGGGATCTTTGCCTTAAAGACCCTTAAGAGTTTATACGCTTGAGGAAAGGTCATAAATGCCAGCAAGGATGAAACTGGCACTACTCCCATTAAGGCAAGGATAGCTAGGGAAATGTATGCTGAGAAAATTTCCCCCGCATAGAAGTATAGACCCTTGCTCCTCCCAATTAGAGCGACAAACGTCTTAGCTCCTCTGCTCAAGTCGAACTCTATATCGCGTAGATTATTTGCAGTAAGCACAGCAGCCACGAGTAGTCCAACCGGGATACCCGCTACCGCCGCTAGAAACGACAAATTGCCAGTCAGCACATAGAACGTACCGACCCACATGAACACCCCCCAGCTGAGGAAGACCCCTAACTCGCCGAGAGCCCTATACTTCAGTCCCGGGGGACCGGAGTACGTAAACAGCAAAACCACACCGATAAGCGCGAGGAAGACCACCAGCAGCTGCCGAATAGCCGCGATAATCATAGCACAGCCTAATCCCGCGGTCAGCAGAGCTACTCCATAGTCTCGAACCTGTCTCGGCGACATTATTCCAGCTATAATGGGGTGCTGTCTATATAGAGTCGTGGGAGCACCCGCTACGTCCACTCCTCTAACAGTATCGTAGTAGTCATTCAACACATTGGCTGCTGCATGCAGCAGCACTACGCCTGCCAATGTTAAAACGTAAAGTAATGGGTCGAATGCATGAACCAGGAAGAACGCGTAAGCTGCTGCACCTGTTACGGATACAGCGGTCATCACGAAGGACCACGGCCGCGTAGCCATGAACAGATCTCCAGCGCGCGCCACCGTGTTACCCCGCCTTTTCGCAGGGTTATGGGTTTATAGGTTTTACTCTTGAGGGTGTTGGCAGGAAGCTCTTCACGTGTATTGTGCTCGGTAGCCCCGCATCGATTCCTAGCGCCTCCAGCCCGCGCTTTAGGATGTTTATGGCAGCATTAATGTCCGCGTGCAATGTGTGCCCGTAGGGGCATGTGACCAGCCCACGAGGCTTCCTCCGTACTTCCACCTTGTGGTAGGCGCGCGCTTAGGCCGGCTCCCATGGGGAGCGGGGTGCCCAGGCCGAGGACGACCCCCCAACGACGCCGCCGAGCCCCACCCCACGCGTTGTCTTCAAAGCTGCAGGCTCCCATAGCTGGTTGCTGCGGGCGAAGCCGCTCCTCCTGCTAATCCTGATGTAACCCTCGGGCTTCCTCCAGCGCACGCTCTCATACAAAAAGTGTAACCACAAACCTTCCTTATGAATTTTTCAATAAGCTTTTTCGTATAGAAATACGAAAACATATTACTGGGCGAAAAGAATAAATAGTACCTAGGGTTACTAACGTGACCCATATGCACATACCTGACGGGTATTTGGACATCTACACATGCCTTGTAACCTACATTATAGCAGTAGTCATAGGAACTCTTTCCTTTAGAAACCTTAAAGGCCTAAGCGAAGAAAAGAAGGCGCTCATCCCCGTACTTGCGGCGGCAATATTCGTTGCACAGATGTTGAACTGGCCTATACCGGGCGGTACGTCACTGCATCTTGTTGGGGGAGCTCTAGCAGCAATGCTTCTGGGCCCCTGGGGAGGAAATGTGGTTTTAATGCTGGTTTTACTTGTTCAGGCGCTTGTGTTCCACGACGGTGGAATAACAACGCTAGGCGCGAACATACTAAACATGGGCATCGTTGCTGTTTTTACAGGCTGGCTAGTATACAGGTACGTGCGTAATAAGAAGCTTGCGTCTTTCCTGGCGGGCTGGCTCAGCATTACCCTTGCAGGCATAGTCTGCGGTATAGAGCTCGGTTTGTCGAGCCAGTTCCTCTACGGACTCTCGATAACCGTTCCAGTAATGGGCGGCTGGCACGCAGTGCTCGGAGTAGTTGAGGGGGCAATCACAATGGGCGTCTACACGTACTTATCGGCCAGGTATCCCAGCCTGGTGAGCGGGTGATCGCATGAGAGAGATCGTGGTCAAGCACAAAAAGGCAATCATCCTAATACTCGTCCTCATAGCCATAAGCCCGATCTTCGGAGTTATACTGGCGGGGATTATTGGCTACCACGAACCCCTGGACATTGCGGCAGAAATGCTCGGCTTGAATGAGACGACTGAGGAAATCAACTGGACCCCCTTCCTCGACTACTCTGTCCCAGGACTCCCTCCGGAGCTCGGGTACATAGCTTCAGGGCTGCTGGGGGCATTTGTAGTACTCCTCTTGGGATACCTAGTAATTAAGCTGATGAAGTGAGATGAGAAACGCTCGGAGCAGCCCAGTAAATAATTATTTTTCTGAGCTTGGTGAAATCCTCGGCAAGCTTCTCGATTCTTCACATCCAGTGTTTACTCCCAGCTTGGGTATCGTTCTCTCCACAATCACGACGAGTATCGTCTCATTTTCCCGCACAATTTACCCACCCATACTGGCGGTGATTGCCGCCTCTCTGCTTTCGTCCGTCACGAAGAAGATGAGGGAGTGGGCGATCGTCACTCTTATCTCTCTGCTCTTCGCAACAATAGTAGCTTTACCAGCGTACCTCTTCAGCAACGCAAGTGATGCGGTGCTGTTCACCCTAAGGGTAGTAGCGTCAGCATCGTTCTTCACCGCCGCAGTGGGCGGTCTCGGCTGGCTTGGTCTCATACATGGGCTGGAGGACATGGGACTAGGAGCTCTCTCAACTCATGTGGGTCTCTTAGTTAGATACATTCCCGAGTTTATTAGGAAAAGCTATGCAACCATCCTTGCTAGGGAGTCTCGCACATTCACAAGCTCCAGGAAAGCGAGGTGGAGAGTAGGCGTGTCCGTGGTCGGGGATCTGCTCTACGAGGGGTTCAGGCTGTCATACTGGCTGGCGCTAGCGTTAAAGGCGAGGCGCTTTGCGAGGTCCCCAGCGGGGAAGCACCGGGTAAGGGGTTGGGCGCCGACATCCATGGATCTGCTTCTCCTAATCTCCACAACATTAATCGTCTTCCTGTTACTACTCCGCTAGGGTCTCCCTTATGCTTGAGGGGAGGAAACTCTACTTCTCATACTCTCCCGGAAACTACGTCGTTGAAGACGTCAGCATACAGGTGAAGAGGGGTCGGATAACAGCCCTCCTAGGACCGAATGGCTCAGGCAAGACAACCCTCATACTGCTAGTCTCAGGCCTCCTCAAGCCTCTCAAGGGAGAAGTCTACCTAGAAGGGAGGAACCTGTTCGAGCTGCTCCCCGAGGCGAGGAGAAACATAGGCGTAGTCTTTCAGAACCCAGACGACCACCTGTTCAACCCTACAGTTCTCGATGAGCTCCTCTTCACCTTAAATCAGCTGAACCTAGCGCAAAAGGAAAGGGAGGAGAGGGTACAGCACGTGGCCAAGCTCCTCAACCTCAACGAACTGCTGAGGAGACCCATCCATGCTCTGAGCTATGGTGAGAAGAGGAGAGTCGCGCTGGCCTCCGTTCTAGTCTACGACCCCCAGTACTTACTATTAGACGAGCCGACAGCAAACCTCGACCCTAAAACCAGCGCCGTGGTGATCAGTATCCTGTGCGGCTACAAGAAGACGAGGGGGGTATTGCTTGCCACCCAGGACGTCTGGCTAGCAGAGTCTATCAGCGACTACATGTACATTCTTAGTAACGGGAGAGTCGCCTGGGAAGGAGCCCCTCCAGCGCCCAGAGATGTGCTTGATGAGGTAGGTCTCGGAATTAAAGAGATAAGCTGCAAAGACGGAGCCTTTAACTACTGTGATTAAAAAAGTTTAATTTTCTGCACCACTCCCGTTTTCGTGCTCAATTGTCTTCGCAGAGTGAAAGGCTCTCTCAGAAAAATTCCCAGGAATATTCGCACTCTCGCCTTCGGCTGGTTAGTCTGGTCGCCTGTGCAAGCGATGGCCAGCCCCTACGCGCAACTCTATGTTAGTAAGCTAGGCGCGACCCCCGGAGACATTTCCCTTGTGCAATCAGCTTCGCAGATGGCAAATGCTTTCTCAAGATTGATCGGAGGCTTCCTCTCAGACAAGTACGGGAGGAAAAAGGTCCTTTGGATCGGCACACTTCTCGTAGCTGGAACCTACCTCTTAATGGCGCTAGCCCCGGACTGGCAAAGCTTCGCTCTAGCAAACGTATTGAACGGCATATCCCTCTTCTACCAGCCAGCGCTGGAGGGGATACAAGCTGACTCCATTCCGGTAGCGTTAAGGGGGAGAATGAACGCTGTTCTTCAACTTGTACCCGGCCTTGCCACATCGCTTTCACCGATATGCGGAGCATACATCGTAAACACCTTTGGAATCCTTGAGGGCATGAGAATTATTTACTCTCTCCTTCGCGACTGGAGTAGCAACCGCAATTACACGGCTCCTTTGGATCGATGAAACAGTGACTTTTAGGGAAAGCAGCAGTGCTGGCAAAAACATTCTACTGTCATACACGGATGCCTTGAAAAGACTTAGCCAAGAAGTTTACCTGTTAATGACCACGGACATCATGCTCAACCTTATAGGTGCAATGTCCCTCCTGGGAAACTATTACATGTACTACTATTTAAAGGTGAGTAAAAGTGATCTGGCACTCTTGGCAACTATGGGAAGCATAACCAACCTCTCACTGCTGCTGCCCGTGGGTAGAATTGTAGATACGCGGGGGAGAAACCTCTCGATAACGATGGGTTTCATTCTCGGAACACTGAGTCAAGCATTCTTCGTACTAGCTCCTCCCTCCTCAGCATCTACAATGCCTCTCCTTACTCTTTCAAGCGTCATTGGCTCGATGGGAGGTGTGTTTTACGGCTTAGCATACTCCTCACTTAGAGCCGACCTGGTCCCAAAAGAGTATAGGGGAAGAGTCTACGCTATCTGGGGTATCATCCCTGCTTTCGCATGGAGCATTGGCGCCATGATAGGTGGATGGATGTACAACAGCCTTGGACCAACCACCCCATTTATTTCCAGCCTAACACTTCGGTTACTACTCGCGCCACTCCTGCTTTCAATGTTTAAGCAACTCACATCTAGAGTAGACAGGATAATAAGAAGCGTAGAGGGGAGTTAAGCACGGGGGAACTCTTGTGCGCTAACACTGCTCCTCCTGGGGGTTCCCGTAAGCGGGACCAAGAAGAGGGTGGCCCCGGCGATGAGGGCTCACGACTCCAAAGCGCATCCACAGCAGTGCAGGGGACACGATGAGGCTGCACTCAGCTGGGCGGAGATGCGGAGGCGCACGCACGCTGAAAGCCTTTAAGCCTTATGACCTTCGGAGGCTCTCTCTTGTGCTCACTTCTCCTATACAGAGCTACTACTCGTTCAACGTACTTCTCGCCGATGTTCAATAAGCCAGGAATCTTTTCTGGAGCTACACCCCTGTCAAACATGTAATAAAGAATCAAGTCAGCAACCTCATAGCTCAGGCCAAGCTCACTCTCAGCAGTCTGCCCCGGCCAGAGCCTTGGACTGCTGGGCTTGTAAGCTATTCGCTCAGGCAGACCCAGGAAAACCCCAAGCCTCCTGACCTGGGTCTTGTAAAGGTCCCCTATCGGCAGTACGTCCACGCCACCATCGCCGTACTTCGTAAAGTATCCGAGGAGCAACTCGCTCTTATCACCGGTCCCAATAACTAGCATGTTTTTCCTGTAAGCCCTCTGGTGCAGAATGCACATCCTAATCCTGGCTGCAAGGTTCCCTCTCTCAGTATTGGTCAACCCTCCCAGCGTACTCTCAAAGCACTCAAGAAGAGGCTCAATATTTATTACCTCCACATTCGTCCCAGGAACCCCCGCAATTTCCAGAACACGAAAAGCATCCTCAACATCTTCCTTAGGAGTTACGCTTGAAGGCATGATCAAGGCGTGGATGTTTCCCGGACCCAGGGATCGGGAAGCCAGGAGCAGTGTTACAGAGCTGTCAACTCCACCGCTCACACCAATTACGCCGCCGCTTTTACCAGCTTCCTCTACCACGTACTTCCTGAGTTCCCTAGTAATGTAAGCGGTAACCTCACTCCAGTTCAGCTCCAGCAGGCTATTCATAGCGCGCGCCACCTGTTACCCCGCCTTTCTTCGCGGAGCCATGTTCTTCACAGCTGGGGTGCTAGTAAAAAGCTTTTCATTGAGATGCACTCTGGCTGCCTCACCTCGAAGTCCCCGCGCAATCACCTAAAGAAGTAACGGGGCATATATAACAATATTTTTATCAACAATTTCTTCCTACTAAATTCGTGAAGTTGATTTACTTGGTGCTAGATGGAGTCGCAGATAAACCAGAGGATGGCCCAACTTCTCTTGAACTGGCGAATAAACCCTTCTTAGACGCGGTGGCCTCGAAGTCTATGTGCGGCTTAATGTACACTGTTGGGAGAGGCATTGCCCCGGAAAGCGATGCAGCAGTCATGTCTATACTTGGCTACGACCCCCACAGGGAATATACTGGTCGGGGTCCTGTGGAAGCTGTTGGGGCTGGGCTGCAGCTTCGAGAGGGCTACGAGGTTGCTTTTAGAGCAAACTTTGCCACGATAGATCCAGGCACGAGGAGGATTCTGGATAGGAGGTGTGGCAGAGACCTGTCCAGCGAAGAGGCCCATGAACTCGCTAAAGCTCTCGACGGCCTTGACCTGGAGGTGTACGACGGGTATGCACGCGTAGTAGCAACTGTTGGACACCGAGCAGTAGTCATCATTGGAAGCAGAAGTTGCAGAGTCTCGGACAACGTGAGCAACACCGATCCAGCCTACGAGAAAAAGGGCTACGTCTCAGTAGCTAAGCCGTCCTTCGAGCCCTACATTTCAGAAGCAAAACCCTTAGAGGAGTCAGCAGAGGCAAAGGTAATGGCTTCCCTCGTAAACAGGTTCACAGAGAAGGTCATACAAATTCTGGAAAACCACCCTGTAAATAGGGAAAGAGTGAGGAGTGGGAGAATGCCTGCAAACGTCATATTGTTAAGGGACTCTGGAGGGAGGACTCCGAGGCTTGAAGAAATAAACAAGAAGTTTGGATTAAGGTTTGGAGCAGTAGCCGAAATGCCTGTTGAAATAGGCATGGCTAGAATACTCAAAATGGACATGTTAAACGTGCCACCACCAACAGAGGACAAGGCAAGCGACTACGCGGTCAGGCTAGACGCCACTCTAAGGCTCCTCGACAGGAACGACGTGGTATACGTACACCTCAAGGGACCAGACGAGCCCGGACACGACGGCGACTTGAAGAGAAAAGTGGAGGCAATCGAACTTATAGATAAACACTACGTTGCTCCTCTTTTAAAAGAGACTAGGGACAAGGGGATCACACTACTAGTAACAGCTGATCACGCCACACCTTACACGCGCAAAACACACACGGACGACCCCGTCCCAATTGCCTTGATGATTCCTGGCGCAGGCCACGACGAAGTCCGAGCATTCACAGAAAAGGAGTGCGGTAAGGGCTCCCTAGGCACATTCGAGCATGGCTATGAAATGCTTCCCAGAATACTTAAAATGATTAGCGGATAACGTGCGCCACGTGTAACCCCGCCTTACCACGGGCTATGGCGCACGGGCTAAATTCTCTACGCCAGTTCTCGTAAGCTCCCTAACGCGTGTACTTCACATCAGTATACTTGAGCTGTGAAAGCATGCCAGCATGCTTTCATGCGCTGTGTAGGATGGCGTGCAGATTCTCGAAGCACAGTGGTTCAGCGAAGATGGAATAGGCTAGAGAGAAGAGATCTTTCGCGCACAAAAATTATCCTTAGGTTTATAAAGCTGGATGGGGGAGAAATTTTTACAGGGGAAGAAACATTTTATCGTTTAACTCGAAAGAGTTGTTCCTCCACAGGAAGGAGATACAAGCTATTTTTCTCCAGTGCTGCTAGCAGTCTTCGTAGCCTCGCCTCAGCTTACGGGTACGCCTTGTCTAGGCATTCGATGGCTTTCTCTGCGAATTCCTGCAACATGATGGCCTTGTCTGATGGTAGGTCCAGCTCACGTATGAGGAGCCTTCCTGGACAAGCGGCTTTGCAGCTCGGGCTACAGTATTCCCCGCTCAATGAGGAGCTTCTCAAGCGTGCTGCAGCCTTAAAGGCCAGGAGGGGGAGTCAACCATATAGAGGGGTCCCAAACTATTATCAGCGCGCAGATAAGCCCCCTCAGGGCATCGCTGCGGCGCTTAAACTCACCCGTTCCCCAGCGGGGAACCGTAATCACGGCCCGCAAGCCACTGGGGCTCCTACGCGCGGGACCGATGAGGGGGTGAAGCCCGGCGACGGGCGGACCCCATGACACCCCAAGCACCCCAGAGCAACACCTGGGGGTGAGGGGCGCTCCGACCAAAGATGACGGGCGCAATGAGGGTGCGCGCGCATTGAGAAAGGTCGGGGGTAGGTATGTAGCTTGTTGCTTGTATTAAGCACATTGTTAAAGCATTCCATGCAGAAAATTCGCGGCTATGGCTCATTACCTGTACTTCCACGTGTTCATACTCTCACGTTCTTCACGGCTTCCTTCAAGAAAGACTCCTGGAGTTTCTCAATAGCTAAGTTGCACTCTTCTCTTAGAAAGTGAATTTTCTCTCTTTCCAATGGAAGCTTCTCAAGCTCTCTAAGTAAAGGTTTTAGATCCTTTTCAATTATTTTCCTAGCGATCTCTCCTATTAGCTCACTTATCCCCTTGTCAGAGTAATAGAGTCTTTTCCTGCCGTTTTTCACAAACGAGACCAAGCCGAGTCCTACAAGCAGTGAAAGCGCAGAACTAACCTGGCTTAAGCTATACCCAGTTAAGCGGACAAGCTCGGTCTGCGAAAGAGGGATTTCCGACAAAACTAGCGTGGCAAGAACCTTAGAGGCTGCCTCTCCAAGCTCAAGCCTAGAAGTAAGCCGGGCCACCAGGTTTACGAGGGTTTGAGGCGGCGTTAGATGCATTTGTCTTCAAACATCAACACTTGCAAAAAATACTTATTGCTTGCGTTTACTTTCCCTTCTCAAGTAGTAAATCGAGGCGGTAGCAGCACCTGCCTCAATAAACAAAGCTCCAGCAAGCTCCTCAGCAGCAACTGAGGGCCAACCAATCAGCTGCTCTATTAAGAGCCCGAGAGGCACAGGAGACGCACCTAGTACGAGAAGCGTAAACCCCCACCAAATCTCTCTCTTCACCAGAAGAGCTACGCCTAGAAGCGTCGAAGCCATAAAGGACTGAAGATAAAACCAAGTTGAAACAAATGTATGGGGCTTAGTTCCTTCGGGGAAGTAGCCAATGAGGAAGAGAAAAATCCCTGAGACAAAGAGCATTCCGCACGCGAAGTCTTCAAGCTTGCTATCCGCAGACCAAAGGATACCAATAGAGTATAGGAGAAGAATGGCTCCCATGATCATGAGCCCGGCATTAAATATCCAAGGATTTACAGCCCTGGGGGAGCCTAAATCGCTAAATGCATCCTTGAAAAAGTCCCACCAAGGGTTGCTCGAAGCCGCAAGATACACAGTAACGGCAAATATGCAAAAGCTCAGGGGTCCCAGAAGGAGAAGAGTCTTCCTGAGAGCCAATAAAGGCTTGCTACTCATACGCGTGTGACAAGAAAAACTCACTTAAAGGTTTTTCGTCTCACTTGCTTCTGCTCCTTGTCTGCAGTGCTGCTCGTAGAGGCTTAATCAGTATCGCTCCTGGTATTTTTTTGGGGGAGTGGTAAGCGATATCCTAAGGGCTAGCGCGCGCATCCGAAGCGTTCTTGAAGCGCACCATTCCTCGCTTATTACTGCGCGCGCCTAAAGCTTGGGGTAGCAGCCCTAGCTGTGTCAGCAGCGCAGAGACTTCGCCAAGCTTACACAATGCTGGGACAAGTTGCAAGGGAAGCGAGTATGTTTGCATAAAATGATCATCGAGGCGGTGCTTTTCCAGGGTCTTGACGGAGAGCGAAGTCATTGCGGTACCAGTAGACATTTAATCTCGCTCTTAGCCTTGACTTCCCAGTGGAAGAACTGTTAAACAAGTTAAACTAAAGATTTTAAATTTACTCTTAGGCGCTCGTAGCTGAGAGTCGAGGGTAGCCATGACAGCTATTAATGTTTCCCAAAGAATACCCCGCTCACTGAGGGTAGTCTTGACATCACTTTGCGCTGCACTTTACGCTACTTGCTCTTACCTCACGGCTTACATTCAGTCCCCGTGGGGGATGGGGCAGTTTCGCCCGGCAGTTGTAATACCTGCACTATTTGCAACTCTCTTCGGCCCCTGGGTTGCAGGTGTGGGTGCGGCTATAGGTACTCTTATATGTGATTCCGTCAAGCATGGTACGCTGTATCTGGGCAGCCTTGTCGCCGCTGTCCCTGGGAATCTCATAGGTTTCTCGCTCTTCGGCTATATTACTCACAGAAGGTTTAGTTGGGAGAGGTTTATTCTGGCCTCAAACATCGCCCTGATGGTTGGAAACTCCATCACGGCTTTCCTCTACGTATTCATATATAAGTACCTCTTGGCACAAGCTCTCATAATGCCACTCGAGTCTCTAACCATCCTATCCTTTGGATTGACACTCTTCTGGTACATAACCATGCTCCCATTCGTTCTGCTGATCACACCTCCACTGATACGCATAATCTCCACAGCTTTCCCAAGCATTGTCCCCATGGATGTTAGAGAGACCACGCTTAAGAGTGCTCTACCCAGGAGGAGCTTTGGCATAGCACTAACCTCCTCTGGAGCATTCACATTGCTTATCGGCATCCTAATATCCTTCTCCCCCATCGGTGGCATTCTGTCTACAACCTTTCAAGGCTACTTCCCACCATTGGCCATGGACTTATTCCGGCTCCTCCTATACCTAAGCGGGATCATACTTTCACTGCTGGGTTTAAGCATATCAGGTTTAAACGTTGCTATCAGAAGATAGCGCGCGCCACCTGTTACCTTGCCTTTTTCGCAGAGCTACGGGTACTGTTCCTGAGGGTGCTGCTAAGCACGCGCATGACTATAAAGCTTCATGCGTATATGTGGCTAGAGGCCTTGTCTTGCGCGGGAGACCGACGAAAACTGTCTAGACATAAACATTTTTAGTCTCCAGGTACTTTATCAGTGATATGACTAAACTTGTGAGAGCCCGAATCCTAGTTTCAGGTCTCGTGCAGGGGGTCTTCTACAGGGCAACAATGCGGGAGGTTGCCAGAAGCTTAGGGGTCACAGGGTGGGTACGTAACCTTCCTGATGGAAGAGTAGAAGCAGTGGCAGAGGGGGACGAGGATGCAGTAAAGAAGCTCATTGAATGGGCCAAGCAGGGTCCCCCATTGGCAAGGGTTGAGAAAGTCGATGTTGAGTGGAAAGAGTACAGGGGGGAGTACAAAGACTTCTATATTCGTTGGTGAGGGCGCTTGCGTAAGCTTCACAGCGTGGGGAAGGTTCTAGAGGAAGCACTGAATTACTTGTCTCTCCCAAGAGTTGTAGAGGTTCCGGTAGAGGACTCTCTGGGGATGTACTCTGCCGAAGATGTTTATTCAAGCTTCAAGCTCCCCCCGAGGCCCAAAGCAGTTGTCGACGGGTACGCTGTTAGAGCGCGAGACGTAGAAGCAGCCGGTCCAACTTCCCCGGTAGTCCTCAGAAAAATGGATGTGGTGTTGAGGCCGAATACCGTAAGCGGACTTCAGCTTCCCTGTGGATATGCTACGAAGGTGGAGACGGGAGCCATTCTTCCAGAAGGTGCAGACGCCGTTGTGCCAGTAGAGGACGTGGTAGAGGGGGAAGAAAAGATCTACGTCTACAAGAGGCTTGCTCTCTGGGAAAACGTCTCCTTGCCAGGTGAAGAATACGACTCCGGTCTAAAAATTATAGGTAGGGGGGAAGTAATTCAGCCCTACAGTGTCGCTGGCCTCGTTTTGGAAGGCAGACAGGCAGTAAAGGTCTATGACCTCAAAGCAAGCGTCCTAAACGTGGGAGATGAGCTGCTTACATCAACCTTCTTCAAACCATATACACACATACTCGTTTCCTCCTGGCTTAGAACTCTGGGCATAAACGTAGCTGGGATAGGCTTCTCACCCGACTCCGTAGACCACATCTCCGGGTGGCTGAAGGAGAGGACGGAGTGGCTAACAGTACTGATAGGCGGAACCTCGATGGGTGGGCACGACCTGACAATTAAGGCGATAAGCGCTTTGGATCCAGAATTCATGGCTCACGGGCTTGCACTCCAGCCGGGGAAAACTGCATGCGTCGCAGTGAGGGACGGGAGACTGGTGCTAGCTATAAGCGGTTTACCCGTCGCAGCACTTTCAACACTCGAGGT
>JAJHRM010000375.1 GCA_020832965.1 Thermofilum sp.
TTTTTCTCCGGGAAAACCTGGTCTAAGATCATCAACTATAACGAGCAAATCTATATCTCTAATATTTCTAATATCTTCCTCTCTTGCCGCAGAACCAACGAGAACAATCGACTTTACGTAATCTTTTACTTCAGATTGTAATACAGAAGAAACGAAATCTTTCACCTCTTTTATCTCCTCAGGTCGCACGTTCTTTTTTCTTCTCTTCTCTTTTAAACTTTGCGGCTCTTTTGCCGTTGCGAGAAGGGTCCCCCCGTGCCGGTGCCACGGCACCGGAAACTTTAAATAGTTTTGCGAGAAGGGGAGTGGGGAAAGGGGTGCAGGAAGAGAGGCCCCTTTTGCAGGAAGAGAGGGGGATGGAAAGGCTGAGGAAAAAGGAGAGTATGCGCTCCGCCGATGGCTCACGCGCGAGCCACATTGCTGAGATAATCCGCGGCGCGCGCGATGCTATCGCTGCAACCGTCGGTGTAGGACTTTTCCTACTCCTGGGGGTTAAGAGTACGCATTCATTTGTATGTGCTCTCACGTGCTCTGTGATGTTTCCTGTGACATGTATTGGCATCCTGGGATTGAAACATCTTAGCCGCGCGCCATTAGTGGCGTCTAAACCGCAAGCATCTGGTTCGATTTTTATTCGTAACTTGAAATTTTATTGGACGATCTTAACTGGTCTCATGCTCTTCGCTTTAACGCCCGTTTTTGGAAAGCCTATAGAGTTTTCAGAAGACTCTTTGCTTGCGCTTATAGGTTCAATAATTTTTGCATATGTAGGTTTTTCGCCATTGCTTCAGAACCTGAAGGTACGGGGGAAGTCCTACTTGCAAGGCATAGTTGCGGGTGAAGCAATTATTTATGGTCTTATGCTAATATACTTAGCTATTGGCTTCAATTTCACTGTAGCCGCACCCTATAATGTAAGATTGGCTGCGAGGCTGCTCATAATGATTAACGGTTTACTTCAAGGTATAATTTTTGCATCGGGGCTTCTCAATTTGATTGATAATGTAAAAAGCAGCCTCACGGCAATCAAACAGGTAGAATATTATTCTTTCCTCACCGGTGTTCTTTTTTACGACATAGCTGCTCAGATGGGTTATCTGGAGCTAGCTGCATCGACCTTTACGTTAATTTTCGGCATTGAATATTGCTATGCTCTTCCGCTCTTGGCACTATTAATTTTGGCGCTATACTTTTTCATCTATGGAAAGGAATATTGCTTTTGCAGAGTCGCTTTAGTTGCTTTTGCGGAATTCATCATTGCGGCTTTTGTAAATCTATTAAAATATTTATTTGATCCTTCGATAGAGAAATATTTCGAAGTAGCTGGGCTTTTGGGTGGGTCTCTCCAATACATTGCGATGTATGTTTCGATTTTTAAGTATTTAAGGGGTGGTTATTATGAACGAGATTGAAAGAGAAAAACTGTTAAAATTGTTTATAGCGCCTACTGCTGAGATTTACGCTGGCAGGGCGCTCGCGGGGCTTCTCGATTGGTTGCCAGCAGGTGCTCACATAAAGAGAAAGGTCTGTGAATCTTGGATAAAGTTCTTCGTTTTTAACGTTCCTAATACCTTCTTAATCGACGGTTCAACGATTATGCCACTGGCAGTTTTCGAAGCATCGGGACACCTCCTCTCTTTCAAGGATCCTACACTAAAATGTCCAACTTGCGGGAACATCTATCGGGTGGACAAGCTCAAGGAGCTTACTGGCGGAGAACTTGTATGCCCAGCTGATGGGACTGATTTAAGTAACCAAAAGGTTGAGGAAAGAAGCTTAATGATGGAGGTAAAAGTGGGTTTTACCGCTGAGTCCTTCAATGCTGCGCTACGGCCGGAGACAGCGCAGTCCATCTACGTCAATTACCTCAACTTCAAGCGTCTTGGGTTAAAGACACCTTTTGCGATCTGTCAGGTAGGGAGGTCGTACCGCAACGAGATCTCACCTAGGCTTTCGGAGCTTAGATTTAGGGAGTTTACTCAGATGGAGATTGAAGAGTTCGTCCTACCAGATCAGCTGGATTACCATCCGTTCTTCGACGAGGTTAGGAGTACTAGCATAAGGTTCTGCTATGATGAGAAGATTGAGGAGACGACCGTCGAGGAAGCATTAGAGAAAGGTTTTCTCCCCAATGTTAGGTACGCTTTCTGGATTGCAAAGGAGTGGAGTTGGCTTGTTGAAGAGCTTAAATTTCCGAAAGAAAAATTGAGATTCAGGATAGTGCCTCCAGAGGAAAGGGCCTTCTACAGTAGGTTCACGATAGATACTGAGGTGCTCCTCAATGGTAAATGGATCGAGATCATAGGAACCGCTTGGCGCGGTGACTACGATTTAACTCTGCACTCTAAGCATAGCGGCGCGCCGCTTAGAGAAGGGGGTACTGTGCCGCACGTCATCGAACCATCGTTCGGTCTGGACCGCATAACGTTAGCTCTCATAATGCTCCATTACGACTTTAAGCCCCGTGATCGTAGATGGCCGGTGCTTAGGATACCGTATAAGTTTGCGCCTTTCGACGTTGGTATCGCCGTTGTAGCTCACACTAAAGAGTACTTAAATCTTGTGGAAAAAATTGATATTTTCCTTAGGAGGAACAGCTTTGTTACGTTAAATCTCGCAAGAGAGGGACGCATTAGTGCACAGTACGCTAAAGCCGATCTCTTAGGCATCCCGCACGTAGTAACAGTTGACTCTGAAACCCCAACCACCGGTACAGTAACAGTAAGGGATCGTGAATCGAAGCAGCAAGTAAGAGTAAAAATAGAGAATCTAATAGATATATTAAGTTGAATTAAATTTACCACTTTTTTAC
>JAJHRM010000376.1 GCA_020832965.1 Thermofilum sp.
ACAGCAGCTCGGCGACCACGCTCATCCCCACCTCGTAGTGGTACGAGAGTTCCAGCGCCCTAGCCCACTCCCCGGGGCTCTCCCACGGCTTCACTGCTGGCGGTCGCCGGGGCAACCTCTCGCGGGCAGCGTACGCCGCCAGAGCGAGCGCCTCCTCGGGCTCGCTCCTGAGGAACTTGCCAAGGCCGGCCACCGCGTAAATGGAGTCTGGGTAGCGCGACTTGCACAACGCGTACAGCAGTATCGCCAAGTAGAGGAACCACTCGTCACCCGAGTGAAGGTAGAGCACGTGAAGGAGCCTTAACGCCTGCTCGAGAGCTTCCAGCGCAAGTTTAACCTTCGACTCCAGCTCCCTGAGCAGCTCTTCCGACAGCCTGCGCTTAAGCTCCTCCACTAAAGCTTCGAGCCTACCCCTGTACTGGACTGCCAACCTGTCAAGCAAGGCAAAGGTCTCCTGCAGGTTCCTGCCCTCTAAACCAAGCTCGAAAGCGTCTCCGAATGCAGCTTCCAATTCTTCTAGGAAATCTTCCCATACGCCTTCTATGAATTTTGTGGCCGAATCCTTTACCTCCTCCTCTAATTTTTCGAAGCGTCCGGATAGCTTGTTAAAGAGCTCTACGGCCGTAACGGCGGAGCGCCTCATCTCTAGATGCCGCCTCCTCTTAGCCTCGCCGCTATATATGTTTTATTTATTGTGTTATTTCTAGCTAACGGAAAGAAAAGCGCCGCGCGCGGCGGCGATCGCGAACTCGAGGACCTCCCTGGCTGCGCGCGCGGGCGCGTTCGCTGGAAAGGCGGAATGCCGCTAGTGTTGGAGAGGCATGAACGTGACTATCGCACGGGCACGGGTCGCGCTGCCAATAAACCATATATTAGCAACAACAATGTCGCAAGGTATCTCGAACTCCGTACCGGGCAGCGGTTTCAGGCACCAGCATTAGTAACCGAGAGAAAATGTATTATAGGAGGAAAGAATCGCGCTTCTTGATGAGAGCTGGCGCCGTTACGCGCGTAATTGCCGATGCCCTTATAGCGTTTGCAATTTTCAATGTGACGTTTTCTTACGTTAACGCCGCCATAGCTATTTATGCTTTGCAATCGTTAAAAGAAGGTAAGCAACCATCGTTCTGCAGCATCGAAAGAACGCCGTACGGCGGCTACGCGCTTTCTGTGGACGTGTGGCCAGCTGTTGCAGCCGCCTTGCCGCTCGCCTCGCTAGGTGCAGTCTTCTACGATCGGAAAGTGGCAAGAAAAAGGAAAGGTGTAGCGATCCCTCCAGCTGTGCTTGCAGCCGCAATCTCTGTAATCATTAGCGCGATAATCTCCGTGCCTCTTTACCACCGCATTTGCGACGATTGCCAGAGCCGATGCCGGGTAGAATCATGCGGAATGAAGAGCTGTCAGGCTTGGTCCCCGAAGTGCGACTGCCTCACGCCCGCTGAGTGCCAGCCGCGCCAGCCCTCGTCCCTTCCAAACTTCCTCGTTACAACTCATACGGAACTTTACGTTTGATACTACGCGCAGAAAACTTTAAATGTATTGATTTTCCTTTTATCTTATGAACGATTTCATAATGTTGTTCGTTGAATTGGCTAAAAATTATTTAACCAACTGGCGTTACTGGCTGCTTACAGCCGCGCTCCTCCTACCAGCCGCCTACGCCTACCTATTTCAGACACCGCAGAACACGGCTTCGTTTGTCGAGGTCGCGGCGCTCCAGATGGCATTCACGTTCGCTCTCCTCTCTGCAGCCTGCCAGTCGGTGCTCGACGCGTTTGCCGCGCTCCACGTTGAGCACCTCCCCGCTACCCGGACTTCCCGTTTAACTGCACTGAACAGGCTAGCGGCGTTAGTGGTTCTCACCCCTCCCCTCTACCTCTACTTATTCATCGTCTCGCGCTCCCTCGGTCTCAACATGCTGAGCTGGGAGTGGCACGCGTTTGTGTGGTCCTCGATGCTGACGGTGTTCGGTTGAAAGCTCGCGCCTTTTTCGAGCGCTGCTGCGCTTGCTCTGCTCTACCACGTAGGGGTGAAAGCCCATGTGGCACTGCTCGTATCGTTACTCGTATTGCTCGCGGGTTCGTTTAAGCAATTTGCCAAGCTGCTAGATAGGATGTTATTCGCGGTAATCTTCTACTTAGCTAACAGACCGGTCACGACATTGAACCCAGCTCCGTTACTCCTGACAGCGCGCGCTTCAGCAAACCCCGCACAGCTTGGACGGCTTTCAGCGGGTCCTCAAGGAACTCGAGCACGGTCACCATGTAGGCGAAGTCCATGGAGCCGGGCCGGACGGGGGGCTCCTCCGCCGTGCCGGCGACCGGGTGGAGGCACCTGCACGCGGCGAAGGAGCTGATCCCGCTCTCGGTGGAGAAGCTGGGCAGCAGGATCTTTTACATCCACGCCTCCGACAACGACGGGCGCGACAACTACCACTGGGCGCCGGGCAGGGGGACCGTGGACTGGGACGGCGTGTTCGAAGCTCTCAGGAAGCACGGCTTCCGAGGCCCCATCGCGGTGGACGTGGGAGGGCCAGACATCGCCGCGAGGCTCGACGAGGAGGTGGTAACGGCCAGGGAGTTCCTCGAGAGGATGGCTGCGAAGTACTTGGGCTGAAGATCTTTCGTGGCGCACCTCCAGCTTAACCGGCTTTGGCGCCGAAGCGTACGCGCCTTCGCTCGCGGCCCTAAACCAGGTGAACGGTGGCCCCGAGCTTTTCTGCAACCCTCCCCTGCTCCCTGTCGGAGGTTAGCAGTTCTCCAAGCTTTTCCGCCTGCGCCACGTACAAGGCGTCGTACACCGTCAAGC
>JAJHRM010000377.1 GCA_020832965.1 Thermofilum sp.
CGAGTCCCGACCCCTCCCCCTCCTCCAACCTTTCCGCTCTCGGACCGGAAGTTCTCCCATCCACCTTCTCCGTTAAACCCCGTTCCTTTCCCTCCGAATTCCCTCTTTCCGCCGGGAATCGGGAAAAGGTTTGCACGAACCGCTGCATGTGTAGGAGGGCAGTGCGAGTGAGCTTTCGCGAACTTCGAAGTTCGCCGAAGAAAAGTTTATAAGGGAGTAGGCTGCCAAAGTCTCGGCTGCAACTGAGAAAGAATTGAAAGGCGCGGTTCAGCAGCGGCGACTACTGTTTGCCCCGCTACTTCCTGCTGCAACTGAGAAAGAATTGAAAGGCACGGAGGAGCCGGCGGAGGCGGGGGCTTGAAGCCAACGGCTGCAACTGAGAAAGAATTGAAAGCCAGCATATGCTTCGGGATGTGAAACGAGACAACGTTCTCCTCCTGCTGCAACTGAGAAAGAATTGAAAGTGACGTAGAGTATTAGGCTCTCCCCGTCCCGCGTGAACGCCAGCTGCAACTGAGAAAGAATTGAAAGTAGGCGGTTGAGTTTCCTCGTAGTTCGCCCAAGCCCTCAGCTGCAACTGAGAAAGAATTGAAAGCCGCTTCTTTCCACCTCCGTTATTGCGTCTGTGATCAATGGAGCTGCAACTGAGAAAGAATTGAAAGTTGCACCTGTAGTAGCGCGCCGGTTGCTTGCTCACGTAGCGCGCGCTATTGAAAGCTGGCGGTGGGGGAGCCAGCGCATCGAAGCTACCGCCTCTGGCAGCAACTGGGAAAGGATTGGAGGAGTATGGTGGTTTCCGCTGCAGTGAAGGCCTCGCCCACCAGCATCTAGGGAAGAATTGAAAGTGCATTGCACCTCAGGTTGCGCTCGATGGCAGCCTCGAGCGGCAGCAACTGGCTAGCCTTTTATCCAGCGCGCAAGCGCGCGCAAAAAGTTTTTATATACTGAAAGATAGAAATTGAATTATGCGTATAAAGATGCCGACAAAAGACGATGCTTTAGAGAATTTCTGCCGTACCCTCCTGTCCATTGCTGAACCCTCTCAAAACTGTACATTGAATGGGCATGATACCCTCACCATTCTTTATTTTTCAAGTTTGTTATTTACTACTGGCGCTCTTCGCCTTCAGTGCAACGGAAGAAGATTTTGGGAAGTGATCGAGCGCACGATTAGAAACTCTCCAAGAAGTGCAGTGTGCGTAGTTAGAACAACCGCGCCACGATGTTTTCCTCGCGGCCTTTCGGATCGTCAAAGAGAAGCTTTGAATATAATGCGAAAAATATGTTATGTACGAGTCTATGATAAAAATCGTCCATATGAATTTCTAAATCACGCTAAGTTTTTTATAGGTTTCCACTTTTGTTTTAGTGAAAAAATTTACTATCATACATTGTATTACGGCTCAACGAACTTCACGGTATCCGGGCTCTCCCACTGGAGTTCTGCAACAAACTCGGGAAACTATGAGGAATTTTATGCATACAAACTACAAATAAATAGAATTAAAGAGTTCATCGATGGACAAAGGAGAAGAGAGAAATTTTATCTTACAGAAGTAACGGAAATAATACGAGATATTTTCAATCTGCAAAATCCTCAATATTTAAAGAAATATGTTAACAATCAGAGAGATGCTATCCTTACGTTATCAAATAGAATAGAGGAATCCATCTTACACACTTCTAAAATCCAATTATATAAATCCTTTGTCGACTCGCAAATTCTCTATCTCAGAACAATAGCATTTATTAGTGATTTGCCAGGTAAACAACAAACTGAGTATATACTCGAGAAGCTTACCGAGGAATTTGAAACACCTAACCCCTTCGAGGTCGAGGCGTTAATGACTCCAGACGATGAAACCGCCGAAAAGATGGCAGATACCCTAGCTTTATCCGATGCGCATCTTAAAGAGCTAGCTAAGAAATACATAACTGCGACAAGAAGCGCCCTTCAACTCCTAGAAAGCTACAACACCGAGGATATCATCCGCAACTTTGATGAATCAGAAAAAGAATTTTATGAGCTCTTAGGGAAAGGAGAATACATGAAAACGCACCTCGCTATGCTTGCAAAATTACTGAGATTTTCATTTATATAGCGCATAGGCTTTTCCCTAGCGTAACGCGCGCTATGGTGCAGCCGAGCTTACACGAGGAACGAAAAACTTTTAAGGGCAGATAAGATGGTGGTTTGGTGGTAGTATGTGGATAGAATCGAGCGTGAAATCGTGGAACAAAAAGTGGGAGAGGGCGCTGCTACTCTCTAGGTTGAGCGACGAGGATCTCGTCTGCGTAGCAGCAGCCGCGGGCTTAACCGAGTACGACGAGCTATGTAAGAAAGCGCGCCAGGGATCCGTGTACCTTTCTGACGAAGCGAGGAGCAGAATTATCAAAGATTTGATGGAGATCGAGGATGAAAAACTGGTAGAAGCCTTTAGAAAAACTAAACCGCGGCTCTACCCGGACCTGCCATTCAGGGGGAACTACTACACCTACCTCAGGGATGGAGACCTGCAGCTTAAGAGCTCGTGGAGCGAGGTGAAAAGGGACGTGCACGAGCTGCTGGAGAAGGGCGGAGAGAGGATGTACGCGTTCCTGAAGGCTGTCGTAGAGCTGACCGAGGAGCTCTTGGAAAAGCACGGGCCCAGGTACTGCTACATTTTCGGCCCCGATTACGGGAGCATCGTGAGGAGGATGCGCGAAATCCTAGGGCGCCTCGAAACCCCGCTGCCCAGGGACTTCGTCCTCCTCAAAGCCTCCGGCATATACTACAAGTCGGGAAGCCGCCGATACCCCAGC
>JAJHRM010000049.1 GCA_020832965.1 Thermofilum sp.
TCGTAAAGTACCTGGCCGAGCGGAGCCCCGCGGCGGCCGAGGAGGTGGCGGCCGAGCTGGGCGCGCGGTCGCGGGAGGTCACGGACCGCTACCTGCCGGTGCTACACCTCGCCTTCAAGCTGAGGGGGCCCGTAGCGAAGCCCTTCAACCGGCACGTGGTCGAGGCGGTGCTCTTCAAGCTTGGGTCGCAGCTCGGCCTCCTGGAGGTGGAGGGGGGCGAGGCGAAGCCGACGGAGCTGGCGCTCGAGCTCGCTTGGGAGCCCGAGGTCGTGGTCGTGAAGACGGCGCCGCGGGCGCCGCTCGCGCTGGCCGCGGCAGCTTGCGCGCTGGCGCAAGCTGCGAAGCCCTACCTCGTCTCGCCGTGGGTCGACCCGGATGTGGCTCGCGCCCTAGCGCAGCTGGTGCGCGGCGGGGTCGTCGTCTCGAGGCCACCCCGTGACAGCGGGCACGAGCGAGCGCTCGCCGAGCTGGCGGAGCGGTGCGAGGTCCGCGTCTACGAGAGGCTCCACACCAAGCTGGCGCTGGGGCGGGGGGCGCTCGTCACCAGTGCGAACATGACCAAAGCCAGCCTCCTGCGCAACCTGGAGACGGGGGTCTACTACCGCGAAGCGCCGGAAGCGCTGCGCGAGCACGCCGAGGAGGTGGCCGCCACGGCGCGGGAGTGGGAGGGAGCCTAGCGCTCTAGCGGGCGGAAGCCGCCGGGAAGCGACGCCAGCACGCGAGCTGCACACTTAAGCCCTGCGAGCCGAAACGGGAGAAGGAGTACGTTGCACGGCACGTCCACCGCTCAACAACCGCGCTTCGTAGCTCCCTAGCATGCGCCGGAGTGCGCACGGGTCACCTGTCCTTCCAGGAGTACCTCTCAGCCCCAGATTCGCGCCATCGCTCGGTTGCCCCCACTGCGCATTGGGGGTATGGAGCACCTTCCTTCGCGAGCCTTCCTCCCTAATCACACTCCCGTTAAATTTCAACCTCTAGTTTATTTTCATCTTTCGCTACAATCTCCTCTAAAAATACACAGCTATAAGAGATCTCCATAATACTTCTTTTTTTGAAATACCTTACGATGAAATCTCTAGCTCTCCCACGATCCCTCAGCACCTCTACCGACTCCCTGAGCGGTGCGTCGATGCGCAGGTACCTGTCCTCAGCCCTCGCATCGCTGGGCACGAGCAGCTCCGCGCGCCCCGCGCTCCCCGCCTCCACCGAGATCACGAGGTACTCAGCATCCCCGAGCCTCTTGGTCTCGAGAGCTTGCGCCTTCCAGCCGCCGAGCGAGAGGAGAGCTAGAAGGTCGGATGCGGAGAACGAAGGTTTTTTACTGCCTCCGCGAAGCTCCTCGCGGAGGCACTCCGCCGCGGTCTTCCGCTGCAGAACCTCCACTTTGAACTCGTAACCGCCAGCTTTGAAGGCTCCCTGCACGATCTGCGCGGGCTCCACCCGCAGCTTCCTGAGCTCTCCGAACTTGGGTTCCTGCTTGCTCTTCAGGAGCAGGGAGAGGGGCGGCAGCGGCCCCTCCTTCAGGTCAAAGCCCACGGCCGCGCCGCTGCTCAGGACCACGTAAGCGCGCGACAGAGCAGTATCGGAGTCTACAATAATGGCCTTGACGTTGCCCAGGAACTCTCTCACAACACTTCGCAGCTCCTTGGCAACGGCGCCGACAGGGTCCTCCTCGAGCTTCCGCAGGAAGTCGGTTACAGCCCTCTCGAGGCACGCCCTCTTAGCTTCGTTTTCCACCCCCCTCAGCTTTTCAGCGATGCCCCTCATCGAAAGCAGCAGATCACCCCCGGTGAGCTCCACGATGAACTTAGCCGACTCTCTGAGCGCAGGGGTCCAGCTCAGGGCTGTGGCGACCTCGCTCAGCGAGGGCACCACCTCGGGAGAGAGCAGCCGCCTCGCGTAGCTCACTGCCTCGTCGAAGCCCCTCACCCCCCGCAGCCTCTCGGCCAGCTCCCGCTGCTTCCCGTAGGCTTCGACCTCGTGGGGCCTAAGCCTGTAGGGCAGCGCCGCGTCCACCCTGGCGGCGAGCCCGGGGTCGAGGTGGACCTCGCACAGCGGGCCGCGCGTGAGCTGGCAGTGGTGGACGAGCTCGTGCGCGAGCGTCTCGGCGAGGCGACCCGTGAGGTCCTTTTCCTCCTCCGCCAGGCACGGCAGGGAGACCAGGATGAGCCTCCTCTCCGGGTCGTAGCGACCGCAGACCTCGCGCCCCTCCTCCCGATCCTCGTAGACGCGCTCGAGGGATGCTAGAGCGCTTACACCGAGATCCAGGCCTAGCTCTCGGCAAGCCCTCCCCGCGAGCTCGGTAAGCTTGGAGGAAACCAGCTTCAAAGCCTCCCACAGCGCCAGGCTCGCACCGAGCTCCACGCGCACCCACCTACACAGCGAGCGCTAAGTTATATTTACGACGCGCCTAGCTTCTCAGGCTCCTTCACGTGCCGGCAAGCTCTTATTAAGTATTAAACTTTGTTTTTTGGCATAACTATATAATCAGATTCAGATCTTATCACGTCACATCCCCTGCATCATTTCGCGAAGAAATTACAAGGTAGAATGTTACAGGGAAAGTTAACAAAGTAGTCATCCCGCTTATAACGAGAGGCATTTTATCTTTTAAGTGAATCTGAATGTTTTCGACAAGATCGAAAGCATATCGCAATATCCTAACATATATGGATGGAATTCTTAAAGCAATTGCACTATTAAAGCATTGACTTTCTACAGTCTGCAAACGATGAGATATAGTAATTCCTAAACCTATCCCTTGAAGGTAAATAGAATTGCTATTACATATCAATTTAAATTCATCAATATCCCCTATCATAAATAAATTAAAAATTCTAGCTAAATCTTGATCGTTAATATGCAGCGTGTGACTATCGGAGAGTGCTCTGGTGACAAACGACATATCCAAAGATGGGTATTCCACATCGAGCCATACTAGGTCTATCGATACTTCTTGTTGAGTATATCTATACAAAGAAGATATTCTAATATGGTCACTAGTTATTTCAATCACCTTCGGCGATGCAAATTTTAATATCTTGGGAATCATAGAAACTTTAAATACTTTTTCAAGTTCCAACTCTTTACAAAAATTACCCTGTAATTTTAATATAGCTGCCGATAGCTCCAATTTATCTAAAGAGTATATGATCAAACCATCGCTTTTTTTCTCTATTTTAGCATAGGGAGATAGACGCGCCAACATGGATAAAAGTTTTAGAAATTTTATGGCATCGTTATCTTTTATCAGCAATTTCTCACTGCAGCCCACGTAAACCACCATACTTGCGCTTTATTTTAACGTACTTCCATATGTATCTCAGAGAGGAGTTCTCAAACATCATATCGATAAAACGCTCATACTTCTCCATGTCCTCCTGAGCCATATGAACCCCTTCCTGCCAACTGCGCTTTAGGATCCACTCGTTGTGAATAGCCCTCGCTCGCCAATCCCTCCACAAGAGGCTAGGATCGCGCCTGCAAACAGGGCAATCGCACCTTTCCAGCAGGCGCATCTCCTGAGGCGTTAACCGCGTGACCCCGAAGCGCGCATCCCCCTTACCAACATAGCGCTCTCCCCTGCCCGGCAGTAAGATCTTCCCGTAAGCTGCCCGCCGCCGGAAGCCACTACTATCTGTTGAGTCGATGCCCATGTAAATAGCCAGATGAATAGTCAGCGGAGAGGAACCGAAACCTGCCACATGGACCTTATAACCGTAATCATTTTTCGCTACTCTCATAGCCTCCACTAGAGCATTTATAAAATCTACCGATAATTGGCGATCTCCTAAATACCCTTTTAAACTATCAATAGAAAATGCTATTGTACCAATAGCTAGATATTCAGAATTTCCAGCAATATCTGATATTATTTTTATGGTTTCAAGGAGGTTCCGCCGACCTAAAGCATGAATTATTGGCATAACTTCTATCTTCTTGTTTAATGTTTCAATCCAAACTCTTGTGTTTTCAATTGTTAATCTCCATCTTTCTTGAATTTCTTTAATTGTCATCCATGGCATAAAGGGGTAATCTAAAGGTATGCAGATATCGGGTTTCAATCGCTGTTGAATTTCGAGAACTCGGTGAGGGTCTAAATTCATATTTTTTCGTGCAGCTGTGTAAGCGCCGCTATCCGCTAGCAGCTTTAGCGCAATATATTTCCTCTCTATAGTGCTGTATTGAAGGTAATTGATAGCTGAATCCATAACATAATCCGAGGACCTCTCGCGGATAACCGGTTTAGGACCTTCAGTAATCCAAAGCAGCATTCTATCACTTTGAACTCTCCCCATCATCGCGGACCCCCGCAAGGCTCCAAGCGTGCTGCACAGGTAAGTGCCAGGTAGTACCTGGCACTTATGAGGTAACTGAATTAAATCAGTATCGCAGGAACTTCTGCAATGTGGACAAGGAGCCCGTACTGTACGAAATTTCCAGGAAGAGGGTTCTCCGGGGCAGCATACCCCGCGAGCTGTGCTTCTATAGCCCGCTGGAAGTATACAAAGCCCTAACCTCCAGTAACGGCAGGGTCTTGGAATGGTTGAGCTTCGTCTCAGAAAAGTACACCCCGCCACCTGATAAGACGATCCTGCTCCTCTACCCATGCTCAGCAGTAAAGCCCTACAACCTCTCTAGATCCTACAAAGCTTTGTACAGCACGTTGGAGAAGCTTCCAGAGGAGACAAGGAGGAGGATACACCTAGTGACGATATCAGAACCCTTCGGGCTCGTACCCGAAGAATTCTACGAACAATGGAATGAATGGTATGATTGCCCTGGGCTTTTTGAATGGTGGTGTAAAAAGCATGGAATCGACTATGATGTGGAACTAGTTTCCAAAAGCATAGATATTTTAGCTAGCTACATCGCTCGATATCTCCAACGCACGAAAAACAATTACATAAGAAGGTTGGCTTTTGTAAGAACTTTCACATCTAGCCTAAAACCCAGCAATAGCACACATAGGAGGATCGTGGAGCTTGCTTCGGAGAGAAGCGGTGTCTACGTAGAGCTACATCCGCCTGCTGAAATTGTGAAAAGAATCGTCGAGCTCAGAGGAGGGAGGGCCTGGGACTTCTACGGGGTAGCGCACCCTCTAGCCCAGGAGTATCTAGGCGTACTCCTTCGGGAAACAGTGAGATTCGCTGAAAACCCTCGTTGAAGCTCTCGGGCAGAGAGCGAAATTGCGAGAAGACTAAGCTTTTATACACTTTAAAACACCGAAACTACTGAGCGCCGTGGCTTATGTGGCTTCACGAAAGAAGAAAGTTACTCTGGGAGCAGCCCACTGGGTCAAGATACTGCGCTTGCTGCGAGATCAAATCGATGACCTAGCCGTGAACATAGACAATATATCTAAAGTTGTTGTAAAGTTTGCTGACAAAGCATTATTATTTGGCAGCGAGTGGAATAAATACAAAGTTAACACCGAAGAGCTGAAGGATGCTCAAAAAGATACCGTTTTTGCAGGCGTAGATAGTAGCATAACACCCCCCGTTAGGTTAGGTTCTTACTTAATCTCAGCAGTCTCCGCAGCAGCAATAGTAACAAAAGGTGTAACAGAAAATCCAGTAAAAATTCTTGATTCAGATATTGCTCAGGCCCCTGAAGTAGCAAATGCTGAAGATGCCTACTACGAATTAAAAATGAAAATGTTCAAATTAGAAGTAGAAATAATTAGAAAATGTATGTCAAAAATTATGGAAATGTATGAGGATGATGGAGAAAAAATAGTATTCATGGACGGCCCCCTCGTTGATCCTCCGACTTTCCCACATAGAAACCAAAAGTTAAGAGAAAGTTACGAAAACGAATATATAAGAGAAAGAGCAGAAATTATTCTTGATGGTATTAAAGAAAATATTTTAACTTTGGGAATAGTGAAGAAAATAGAGGGAAATTCATTAGTATCTAACCTATGCTCAGAGAGCAGGGCAGAGTATGATGTTTTACAAAAACTTAACGATTATACTTTCACAACGTTGATCTTCAAATCTCAATACATTCTATCATTCCTAAGAGAATTAGCTAAAAATGAGAATGAAGAAATAATCTTAGCAACAAAACCATATGAATTATCTTATAACACGGACTACCCTGTATATAAAAAATATGGATTGTATATATATTCGTTCTATGTCTTGCCTAGATTAAAGGATCCGAAGAAAAGAGTGCTTAGAGTAGAAATACCATTTGACCATGAACCGTCCGATACCGAACTGAAGACGCGCGTGTGGAAAAGCGTTAAGTACGTTGCAGCGGCAACGCTACCTGGGCACAGTGTCCCCACGCCCGTGGTTCTAGCGCATAAAGCCTGCACAATACCGAGATCTGCAGCGAGAAAAGTTGTGAAAGAAGCTATTTCAAGGTTTCTCACAGCGAGCCTTAGCAGGAGAACCTCGTTAGAGGCGAGAGGCGTAATCGATTTAGCTAAAGGGCTTATAGAGTAACAGCGAGGTATGGACAGCATATTAAACAAGCCAAAGCCTGCTAATAGCAGAAAAGAGCTAGGTTACGTGCTATCTCGCGCGCGCAGTAGCTTTGCGCACTTCCAGCCGCTAAAGGATGCGGAAGTTCACATAAAAGAGGGGATGTTTGTATTGATAAACTCCTATAAACAGGGATTAACGTATTTGGCGGAAATTACGGAGATCTCGCACTACAACGAATACTATGAAAGAGGCGAAATATGGGCTGAAGCCTTGAGGGAGGGGCACTTACCCCCTGAGGAAGTCGCGCGCCGCTTCACAGTAGCCGCTGTTCGAATACTAGGGATCCTCACGCAAGGGGGGCTCGCGAACGCGGACAAACCGCCATTACCAGGCGACCCCGTGTACGAAGCAACACTCGACGACTTGCAACCCCTTTACCGTTACGACCCATCGACGGGGCAAATGCCGGCCTACTACATAGAAGTTGGCAAGATGTACGGGTATGAGGGCGAAGAACGGAAACTTCCTGCGTTAATAGATTTGAGAAATATAAATATGCATTTTGCAGTCATAGGTACTACTGGCAGCGGGAAATCCAATACAATGGGGAAAATAATAGAAAAGCTTGGAGCATTAGAGAATATTGGTTTTCTAAGAGAGTATAAAACGATACCAACTATGATAGTGGATGCAAATGGAGATTATCTAGATTACTATGAGAATCCAGATCTTGTAAAAAGTTATTCTGAAGTAATAAGATTATGTTTTGAAGGTTCAGAAGCCGAGAATAAGAAACCTTATCACCAGAATTCGAAATTAATAAAAATAAAAATTGACTTAAATGCTTTTTCATCTGCTGAAATTGCGGAAACTATAATAGCCATATACCATGCTGGGAAGCTGGAGGGAGCTGAGCTGCAATTGAACTATCTTTCAACTCTGTTAAGTGATATTGATAGATTAAAAGAAAAATTCGCTCTATGCATAAGGAATGATGAAATTGACTATAACTGCATGATGTTTGAAATAAAAAAACTAAAAACATTAATAGAGGAAGATAAAGAAACTAAGAAAGTGCATGGTGCAACTGCCGATGCTGTACTGCGGGCGCTTATGAACTTTTACGATTTAATGATTAAAAAACATAAAATAATTCCTCGCTATGGAGCAAGAGCTACTATAAATGAAGATTTCATAGATGGAATTACCGATCCAAAGAGTCCTAAGCTAGTGATACTAGATTTCTCGACTGAGGGTGCAACAGGTGTTGACTTATCAGTAAAACAGTTCGTTGTGGGAAATGTGCTCGCGCTACTATTCAAAAAATTCACAGCTTATCGAGTTAAGGGCGAAAATAAGCTCCTTCTGTTCGTGATAGAAGAGGCACAAAACTACGCGCCGAACACCCAGGTTTACCCCATAGGATTCAGCGTGGCAAAGAAGATCTTAGCCTCCGTCGCAACCCAGGGGAGAAAGTTCGGCTTATGCCTGGGCCTCGTAACCCAGAGACCAAGCTACGTCGACCCGATAGTAATGTCTATGATGAACACCTTCATCATCCATAGGGTGGCGCCCGGCGACGTGAGATTTGTCTCCACCACGACGGGGGGTCTACCTAAGTACATCGAACGCAAACTGACCTACATGGAACCTGGTCTCGCCGTCCTAACAGGCCAGATGAACGTATTCCCCTACCCTATATTTGTGAAGATCGATCGTAGAGTAAGCCATAAAATCAGCAGTCTGACGTAAAAATGGGGGTCCGTGCAGTGCAAGCTGCAAACATCGTACCGCTCGAACAGGAGCCTGAATTTCCGGACGAAGCCAGTGAAAGAATACCCCTTGAGCGATTGGAAAAACTTGCCATGGAATGGAGCCCTCGCAGATCTGAAAGGGTAAAAAACACGTTTCTACGTTGGCTTAGAGAGGCTAAAGAATCTTCAAAAGATGGAGCGAGTAGAATTTTCGTCCTTAGCGGCGAATGGGGTTCCGGAAAAACAACTTTTGCAAGAATCATCTTTCCTAAAATTATAGAGCAAGAGGGATTATTATGGAAAAACATCACATTTGAAGATCTAATAAGAGATGTCAAAAATATATGCTATAATGATGAAAAAGTGGATCCTATTGAAGCATTTGACAGAGTTTTTACAATATATGTTAACGAAAAGAATGCTGATCACAATAAACCTCTGATACTACTAGTAGATGAGGTAGAAGGCATAATAGGACTAGATAACGAATCTCCTATACGGGGGGTAAAGCTCAGCGATGCTTTCATAAAAATGCTTAGAGAATTTCTAACCGGAAAGGAAGCATATTTTGGAAAAAGCATAAAAGGAAGAATGCACTTAGTATTGTTTATGACTCCTTTTGCCCTGAATTTTATTAATGAAAAACTCGCTAGTGTAGGCTTTAGTGGATGGTTATGGAGAAGGGAAGATATTTGCGATATTTATCCCTTCAACAAAATCGAATTCGTTGAGTATGCCAAAAATCTAATAAAATATATGTTACATGGAAAGGATCCCAACGAAATAATTGATGATTACAGAGTTTTCGAACTATTATACACAATCACGCATGGTAATGCTGGATTGTTAGTGAAAGTACTTAGAGAGTTTATTATGATGTCTTTCAAAAAATGTAGCGAAGAAAATGATATGCGATGTATATATAGAATAGACATTAATACGCTATCGGAATTTTTTAATGAATATTCTATAAAAATACCATCACGAGGTTTTATGGATATTACAAATGCAATGAATTTGGATTTAGTTAGACGTATACTTAATAGTAATATTGCTAAGAATTATTCAAAAGCAAGTGAATTGTTAAAGAAAATAATTTTTACATCTTCAATCATCTTTGAAGATGAACTTGATGAAATTTCAAAAATTGTTCTCATTAATTTCCAAGTAGATCCTAGTATGGGAGTTAAAAGTTTCAAATCTTACAGAGTGTATAGGCTAGGTTCAAGGGATTCGTTAGAGGAATTTCTAGATAACCTATCTAAAAAGTTAAAAGAAACAAATAATGAAGTTTCCGAGGAAGAACTGAAGATCTGTGCAAGTATGCTCTTATGCTTAACGAAAGATGGCGATTTTAGAATAGCAATCCCGGTAATGCAAGAAGGAAACATAGATAGAGAAGAGCTTAGTTACATCATGTCATCTTATAAATATGTTATTCTGCCAGATGATATAGAAGATTTCCTTAATCGTAACCTACACAGTCATAGTTTTATGAACGGTATTGGATTATCTTCTTTGACCAAAGCCATGCTTTACCCTGTATATTCTCCAATGATCATTCCATTTATCATAGATCCCAAAACAACAGTGGAGATTTACTCCTTTATCAGACGCTTGCTATCGAGCGATATTAGAGCACTTGAGAACCATGCACGTATAGCTGTCCTAGATATGCTCGAGAAAATGGGGTATGCGGAGGAGAGGTTAAGTGGAAGAGCACACATTGTTACTCCTTCTCTGAAGAAATACGAGAACTCTATTCTGAGTGTTGCAGTTATCATAGGCTCTTCGCAAATTGAGGACATAGAGAAACTAAGAAATCTAGATAATGCATGTATATTGGTTATTAGTCCTCATGAGTTAAAAATGCAAAGCAAGCGGTGGAATATCTTTTTTGTTCAAATGACCCTTCAGGATATTGAAATGCTTGCTGCTCGCAATATCGCTGAACAATTAAGGCGTAGCAATTACATAGTGATGAAAAAGCTAAATGACTTCTACTTTACATTATTCAACAAATATGGTTTTCAGAAAATTTTTGAGGAATGGGCATCCAAAGCTGCAAACTTAGGAATACTTATCCGTGAAAGAATAGGATTTGAAAGCCATGAAAAAGTAATAGGATCCAAGAGAAAACCGCACTTAGTATTTTTGGATTACTATAGGGCCTTACTAATAGGGGGTATGGAATGCGGGAGAGACGAGCTTGAAGAGCTTTTATTTGGCTTATATCGAGTGAGACCTTTTGAGGGGCTAATCGAGGGGCTAAGCAGCTTCTCGTTGCCGGATATTGAACCTGATAATCCAATTAGGGACTCGGACTACAGAATATTACGGAAGAAGATCAGCGAGATTGTGAATGATGCACTTGAGCTCGCTAAAAGCGTTGGAGCGGCAGAATACGATGAAAAGACTCGTATTGTACGTCTGCAGCTGCTACCCGCTGAAAAAAGGATCATAGAATTGTTAAAGGAAAGCTATGATGAGGTGAGTATTGATGATTTACAAAAGCGTTTTGTATTTGAAAGAGGCGATGATCAAAGTAGTAAAGCGAGTAGGCAAATATTTTATGATTTTATATTGAAGTTACTAGAAAATAGAGGCTTAATAACATATAAAAAGAGAGGGAAGGTCGGTGAATATATAAAATATGTGCAATTATCTGATGAAGAAATAAATAAATTAGTGTACCAAATAGAGATTGATAGAAACAATATTAAGGAATTTCTTGCAGTTCAAAAAATCGATCTAAATTCACCAATTTGTCATATACTTCTATCAAAACAAAAAGGTTCTAAAATTATCTTCCTTAGCGACATTGACACTATAATTCAAAAATATATTGTCAAAATGGAAATTACAAAGAATCCAGTCATATATAATATTCTTGTGAACTTAAGAGGATATTTAAATGAAATATTCGAGAAATATATTAAAAATGTTTTAATCGAAGTTAATAAAATTCTAAATGAAGTATCACAATATAAGAAATCTTTCAATAAACAAATTGATGAAAAAATTGATTTGCTGAAAGAAATCTTCCCCCCAGCAATATTTGATAAAATTAACAAAAGTATCCAGTTTGATAAAGAAAGGTATGTGCAATACTTCGATAAGATACTAAAGAGCATGAGTACCTACCTTGGCGTGTCTAGAGATAAGCTAATTGAAGAAATACTGAAGTCTGAGAGCGCTATTAGGCGTAATTTCATTGTCTGGACTCCAGCTGCAGAGGGGGGAGCGCAGAAAGCAGAACAGGCATCATACAACCACAATTATATCTTGTTCAGAATGCGTGAATTGTATCATGAAGAGTTCTCAAAAACAAGATCTGAGACTGATAAGTTACTGAGTGAATTTCATGAAAAAATTGAAAATATTAAAAATATTATACAAAAATATAGGTTAAGCAGTGATATGGTTCATAGAATTATCAGGGAAAAATACTTGCAACTATATGGAGAAAGAGAATTTTCTGGCGGTCTTCCAGGAATTATCGAGTTCCTAGAGCATCTTGCAGAAGAATTAGGCAAGAAAGGTGAAATTATAAAGCAAAGAGAAAAGCTAAAGAAGACCATAATAGAGAAGAAAGAATCTATAATGAAACTTAGCAATGATATAATGGGAAAGTATGAAGAAATTTTAAGAACTATTGATGAAATTAAGAAGATTTGTGATGCACTAAATAATATTGGAATTAGCGTACCTCAAATTAAAAAAATAAGAGAACAAATTTCCCAAATCGAGAAAAAACTGGAAGAACTAGAAGAAAAAGCGGGGGTAACATTGGCAGACAGATTGAAATATTTAGATACCCAATTGTCTACACTTAACGAAAGTTTCCTAGAAAGTTTAAAAGAAGAAGAAATGAACAAGTTGATTAATGAGTTAGACAATACTGAAAATAGATTAAAGAGCGATAGCCATAGTTTAACTCAGATCCTTGAAAAAATAATATCTATTAAAAGTGAGTTAACTAGTATTATAAAGGAATTCATAAATAGAGTTCAAAGACAAAATAATGAGTTTAAAGAAATGCTAGCAAATCTCGGTGCTGATTCACTTACAATAAAATTATTTATTGAATATGAGAATCAAATAAATAAATTGATTAAAGAAGTAAAAGAAGCATTAAACAGAGATGAACTTCTCCAGCTGATCCCTAAATTGGGGGAGCTCTGCAGCATAGAGAGACTGATGAAAGATCTTGTATATAAAAAGCTCGGTGAAAAACACTTTACTATATATGAAAGGATTACAAGATACATAAATGAACGAAATGAACCTTTACGCTTCTTTGAAGTATATGAAGAAATACTTAAAGATATGAATATAAATGATGTAATAGACGCATTACTTAAATTAGATAAAATTGGCATTATAAAAATTACAATTAGCAAGTCTTAATTTTGTTTAGTTCATATGCTCGAGCTTTGCATATTGACACATACATGCATAGAGAGTTAATCCTAGAGCAACGCTGATACATGCTCTAAAGCTAGCCCTCGGGGCAAATTTCGTACCTGCATAATGCCCTGTGTAGCTCACAGTGGACTCGCGTGGGCGGATCTGCTCGCGTCCTGCGAGCGTCGAGCTGCAGAGGTACCGGGACTGGTGGAGCGCGGAGCACCAGATAAAGCGCATAGAGCTCTGCTCGGCGGACGTCGGAGCTGGGTCCTACGAGCGGGTGGCCTCCGGAACGCTTGAA
>JAJHRM010000378.1 GCA_020832965.1 Thermofilum sp.
TAGGTCTCTCAGCCGGGTTTATCCTTAAGCAGAGCCGAACAAGCTCGTCTATTTCCTTCACACCGGTGGATCCTATGGTTAGCATTCCTTTTTCAAGCTTTGCTACTGCTTCTTTATACTCAAGCTCGTCTAATGGTAGCAGAGGTTTACCAGTGATAGTCTCATATAGTACCAAGCCTAAAGCCCAGGAATCAGCCTTTTCAGTCAGTTTCTCCCCTTTTAGTTGCTCTGGTGCGGCGTAACCTGGAGTATAGCCCGGTGCTCTCTTCGATATCGATGCTAGTGCCTTGGCTGTATTGAAGTCTGAGAGTTTAGGCACGCCCTCGAATGAGAACAGGATATTCTCAGGTTTCACGTCTCCGTGCACGTAGCCCTTCGAGTGGAGAAAAGCCAATGCATCAGCAATCTGGACGAGGACCTCAGCTGCCTTAACTGGCCCAAGGCCACCTTGTCTCAAAACATCCCTGAGAGAGCACCTACAAAGCTCGAAAACTAGTGCCGGGGGAGAGTCGAGGAAGGCGTGGAACCGGACTATGCACGGATGCCCTGAAACACTCTTTAAGACATCAACTTCTCTCATAAAAGGCTTCAAATCTATATCTATCTTCGTTGGAGAACCTCGCACCATGGTTTCAATGAAAACCTGGGTAGGCATCTTTACAGCGTAGTTCGTGCCGAACTTGTCACTGCCGACAAGAACGGTTGCGAAGCCCCCAGTCTTCAAATATCCCTTGCATTCGAGGTCACCCAGCTTCAGGGGCTTATCTAGGCGCGTAATACTAGGGCTAGGTAGATCAAGCTGTAAAGGTCTACCTACAAGCTGCTTGGTGATGAATGCTATATCAAGCTTCTCCTCTACTCTCTCCTTAGCTCTCAAACTCTCTTCTCTGCTCTTAACTTTTAACGTAACAACCCTGGAATCTTTCCCTCCAGGCGATTCGAGGGTAATCTTTACAGGTACTTCACCGCTAACCCTTGGTTTCACATGTAAATCGATAACAGTTTCACCAGATAAGTTTATTCTACCATCGATTCCTGGGCTAATCCATTCGACTTCGCCTTCCATAGTTAAATAAGCTTTACCCTCACCCTTCGCTCTAATAGTTATCTTACCCCATTCATCCACAAAAAGATCCGGGAACTCAACACTCAGAATTGATGGAGGACTAGGAAGCTTATCTTCTACCGAAACGGTAGCTACAGGTGCTATGATTTTAACAAGCTGCTTCCGCCTCCAGATAGTGTACTCATGAGCAATGATATACGCTACTAGAAACGCTACCATAGCTATAACAATAATTATCAATATTTCCACAAAGAAACGTGAAAACTGCGAGGGGGAGGGCTCAGGCAAGGGAGAAGGAACAGGTGATACGCTGGCGCGCTGGCTTTCTACGGTGAAACAGGTTTTTCCTATAATGCCTTGATCTGGGCTTGGTGGGGAGTAGTCATAAGCTACATTTAATGATAAGCAGTAAGTACCCGGGCTGCTGGGAGCAACATATGTAAAGTCCTTCTTAATCACTTTGTGCGTATATCCAGCATCTCCTCCCTGCCAAAGCTTAGCAATCTCCTTACCACTCTGATCATAAACAACTGCAAAGACAATGCAATCAGGACAACACTTAGCGAAGATCCACTCAGCATTAACAGTCACAGTTTCTCCTAATTGAAGAGCTGTCTTGCTTGGCTGAAAGCTCCTGAGAAAGAAGCAACCCTCGGGGGGCATTACTCCTAGATCTATGCTTACACTTCCTGTAACTGTCGCTTTCTGCTCTCCATAGTAGGTAATCTTTGTACCTGAGATATCGTATTCTTTTACTGCTTTCAGGGAATATGTTCCTTGTTGAAGAGTAAGTTTAGCTGTTCCAGTACTATCAGCGTAAGCACAAGTGCCATCAGCACATACATATGCTCCTGGAACAGCTGAACCATCTCCATGCCTTACTTTGATACTAATTACATGGTTAGAAATAATTTCATTTGAAACTAGAATCCTTATAGCTCTCCCTGGCATATGGTACAATCCAGTAGAGGCCACACCGCTTGTTATCACCTCTTCCCATCCGATACTGGGCATATCCCATACATCGTCTCCATCGCCATACTTCGGTGGGTGATCGTTAGATGCAACTTCATCCGCATCGTACATCCAGCCTGCGAAAAAGCCTATGTAATATGTCCCAGGAGTACTAGGAGCGATTACATCTATATTTACAGTAAACTGCTTTGTAGCTCTAATATCACTTGCAACAACTCTAACTTTCCCGTTATTAACTGTTCCTCTCTCCCAGCTTGTCACCCATATAACTGGTGTTATCCAGCTTCCCGGCTGAATGTTTTCGACAGTAAACGTAACAGAGCCTGTTATTCTTGAACCAGGAGCAACCCTTATCTCCGGGTTTACGGTAGAGAGTCTCTGCCCGTTTAATGTAACAGAGTCAAGTCTAACTTTGAGATAGTAGTTTTCAGCAGCTATAAGCATACTAATGCCAGTTAGGAAAATCAAAAGAACAAGTAGCTGAGGTTTAAATCTTGTACGCATACATAACCCTTATTCTTTGGGTAACATATATTTTATGTCTTGTCATGTGTAACATGCAGTTATTTTTCCTCTTTTGTTGGTGGAGGTGGGGGTGTTGCTGGTGCGAGTACTATGCCTAGGAGTGCTATGCCTATTGCTGCTGCGAGGCTTGTGGAGCCGAAGATCAGGGCTAGGGCTATTAGGACTGCGAGTATTCCCACCCATTTCCCCTTGTCTTGCTGGCTGGTGGGGACGGGCACTTTGAG
>JAJHRM010000050.1 GCA_020832965.1 Thermofilum sp.
GGCGAAACGTGAGCAAACTTTAAAAGGGGGAGGAGAAAGGGGTGAACGATATGAATAGCCCCTCCGGGCTCGCCTCCCTTCCAGCGTGCATCGACGGCAGCGCGGTGCGCGCCGCCTACAAGCGAGCTCTGAGAACGGGGCTGTACTGGAGGCTGAGCCCGGAGGAGCGGGCCATCCTCCGACTATCCTGCTCCTTCTCCCTGATAAAGAGCCCCACCCTCGTCCCCATCCTTTTCAGGATCATCACCCTCGTTCTACCCTCCCTGGCGAGGAGAGCTCAAGCCCTCACCCTAGGCATGCGGGTAGTCGAGCAGCGGGTGAGGCAGGCTCTCTCCCTAGGCTACTACCAGGCTTTAGAATGGTTGAAGGACATCTCGTACGCGATGCAGGTGGGGCTCTCGCTCCTCAATACGCCGAAAGCCTACTGGCCAATGATAATATGAAGCTTTTAACCAAATGAAGAACAATACGGCATACATAATTTTAGGGGGAGGGTTATCCGGATTAAGTTATGCATATGGACAATTGAGAAAGGGAAGTAGATCAATAACAATTATTGAAAAAGAGAATATAATCGGTGGATTAATGAGGACATTCGAATTGAATGGCTTTCTATTCGATCTAGGTCCTCATATATTTAGAAGCAAAGATGAAAGAATTTTACAATTCGTTAAAAATCTCCTTAATAATGATTATTTCAAGGTATCATCAAACCCTGCTATTTTTAAATATGGAAAATTTTTCGATAACGTAATACCTTCGATAACTTTTCGAAATATAGAAAACCTTCCAGGTAAAATTAAAGATAAAGTTAAAAAAGAACTACAACATTTAGAAAAATCTAGTAAAAACATCTCTTGTGGAACCAACTTTGAAGAATGCATACGATCACAAATAGGGGAAACATTATATTGGGAATTTTTTGGAAAGTATACTAAAAAATTTTGGGGAATGGATCCTAAAAGTTTATCTTCTGATTTAGCACCCAAGAACCTTAAGATAAGCGCAGAAAAATCCTATGCGCACTTAACGACAGGTTTTGAAAAACCAACTGAAGAAATTTATCCATCAAAAGGGGGAATCTTCAGAATAGTTAAAGAGCTTGAGAATAAAATCCTTGCAACTGGAGGGATCATCCTAACAGGCGCCAATGTAAAGAAATTAGAGGTAGATGGTGATGAAATAGCCAACATAGTTATTGAGAAAGATGGAGAAGAAGTAGAGATTTCGGCCCGTAGAAAACAGGTGATATCAACTATTCCTCTCACGGTATTCTGTAAAATGCTAGGAATAAATGCAGACTTAAAATATAGGGGAGACATATTTATTTTTATAAAGTTGAGAGGGAATAAAATTTTCGACTATTCATGGATCTATTTCCATGACCCTGATGTTATCTTTTGCAGAATTTATGAACCAATTTACTATAGCATTTATAATGCACCAAAAGGCTATACTTCTTTTTGCGTTGAAGTGACATCCTTTGAGAATGATATACTTTGGAAAGACAAATACCTTGCTGATAAAGTTATAGAACAGCTCATAGATTTAAAAATAATTAAAAAGGAACAAGAGCCATCTGTATTAGCAGTAGAAAAATACGCATACGCGTATCCTATTTACACAATTGATTATAAATTAAAGCTAAAAAACATTTACAATCAATTAAGTTACATAAAAAACTTGGAATTCGTAGGTAGAACTGGCAGCTTCAAATACCTAAACATGTGGGAGTGCCTAAAATGGGCCGTATACTAGTTTCAGGAGGAGCAGGGTTTATAGGAAGCCATTTAACGGAAAGATTGGTTGAAAAAGGTTACGATGTAATCGTCCTTGATAATTTGTCTAGAGGCAAGGTTGATAATATTTCCCGAGTAATGCAAACCATAGATTTTATCAAGGGAGATATAAGAGATTATGAACTAATAGATCGCCTTATAAAAAACGTTGATGCAGTCATTCATTTAGCGGCATTGTCGAGAGTACAACCTAGCATTGAAAATCCTGAACTATGTTTTGATATTAATGTAAAAGGAACGGAAATTATAGCTCGCATATGTTCTAAATATAATAAAAAATTGATTTTTGCATCTTCCCGAGAAGTATATGGGATTCCAAAATATTTACCTGTTGACGAAGAACACCCATTAAACCCCGAAAATCCCTATGGAGCCTCAAAAGTGGCGGCCGAAAGTATAATAAAAGTATATTCTAAATGTTACGGGCTCGAATATATTATTTTAAGACTAGCAAACGTGTATGGGCCCGGCGATTTCGATAGAGTTATTCCAATTTTCATTGATAAAGCATTGAAAAACGAAGACTTGATAATTTATGGTAAAGATAAAATCTTAGACTTCATCTATATAAGTGATGTGGTAAGCGCATTCATTAAAGCTTTAGAAATGAATGAAAGAAATTTAATTTTAAACATAGGATCTGGTATTGGAACAAAATTAATAGATCTTGCTAAGTTGATTAAAAATATTATTTCAAGTAATTCAAGAATTATTATAAAGGAAACTAGAAATGGAGAAGTTGAAGAATTTATTGCAGATATAAGTAAAATAAGGTCAATTTTAAAATGGCAGCCAGAAATTGATCTAAGTAATGGAATAAGGTATACGATACAAATGATATCTAACAAGTATTATGTATGAGTTGATGCGATTAGCTAGGCACTCGCTCACGTACTTCGCCACAGCTGGCGTACTGCTGCTAGCGGTAAGCGGCGCTCTACTGATCGCGCTGGTAAGCAAGTACAACAGGACACGAGTACTGGACGTGCCCCACGCGGCAGCCATGGCGCTCGCGCTGGCGCTCGGCCAAACCCTCCTCGTCTCCGGCGCCGTAACCTACGCGATGTCCAGGAAAGGGTACACCCCACCGCCCTTCCCTCCCCTACCCCAAGCCGAAACAGTGGCGCTGATACCGGCCTTCAACGAAGAAGGGAGCGTCGGCGCCGTAGTGGAGGAAGCCAGAAAGCACGTCGACCTAGCGATCGTCGCCGACGACGGGTCCACAGACAAAACCGCGGAAGAGGCGCGGAGAGCGGGAGCAATCGTGGTGCAGCACCCGCGCAACATGGGCTACGGCGCCGCGGTGAAAACGCTGATGAAAGCGGCCCTATCAGCCGGAGCGAAGTACGCGGTGCTCCTCGACGCCGACGGCCAGCACGACCCCAAGGACATCCCGAAGTTCCTCCAAGCGCTAAAAAACGGAGCCGACATCGCCATAGGAAACAGGTTCGCCCACAGCAAAGTGCCGCTCCACAGGAAGATCGGCATCTACGCCATAAAAGCGCTCCTAAGGCTGCTGGGAGCGAAAGCCGGAGACCCCGAGAACGGCTACAGAGCCTTCAACAGGAAAGCTCTCGAGGTCCTAGACAGGGAAATCGAGGAAACGTGGATGGGCATCTCCTCCCAAACAGTGTACATAGCCGCGAAAAACAAGCTGAAAATCGCTGAGGTACCGGTCACGGTAACGTACGGGTCGGGCACCTCCAGCGAAAACTTCCTCGCCCACGGGCTATCCATCGCGTGGACACTGATCTGGACGGCGTTTGCGAAAAACCCGGCGATATCGCTCGCCGCGGGCGCAGCCGCCCTAGCGCTCTCCATAACCCTCTTCTCCTACGTCTGCTTCATCTTCAACATCTCGCGCTACATACGGCTAGCCTACACCACGCTAGCCATACTCTCAGGGATCGCGGCAACCCCCCTAATAGCCGTCGGGACAGCGCTAACCGTTACAAAACCGCGAAAATCGACCTAAGTTGAAGGTAGCAATCGTCCTCGGCACGAGGCCCGAGATCATCAAGCTGGCGCCGGTGGTCAAGGAGTTGGAGCGGAACAGCATCGAGTTCTTCATCCTGCACACGGGGCAGCACTACACGTACACCATGGACCGCGTCTTCTTCGAGCAGCTGGAGCTGCCCGACCCCAAGTACAACTTGGAGGCGGGGTCCGGAACCCACGCCGAGCAGACGGCCAGGATGCTGGTGGGGATCGAGAAGGTGCTAGTGAAGGAGCAGCCCGACGTGGTGGTCGTGCAGGGCGACACGAACACCGCGCTCGCCGGGGCCCTCGCCGCGGCCAAGCTCCAGGTATCGGTGGCGCACGTGGAGGCCGGCCTGAGGAGCTTCGACGTGAGGATGCCCGAGGAGATCAACAGGACTATAGTGGACCACGTTTCATCCCTCCTCTTCGCCCCCACCCAGCTGTCGAGGAGGAACCTCGAGCGCGAGGGGATCACCGAAGGGGTGTACGTCACTGGCAACACGATCGTGGACGCCGTGCAGAGGTACGCGCCCCTCGTCGACGGGGCGGAGCTGCCCATCGACCCGCCCAGCGAGTACGCGCTCCTCACCCTCCACAGGCAGGAGAACGTCGACAACCCCCAGCGCCTCGCCAACGCCCTCAAAGGCGTCGGCATGGTCGCGGAGAAGCTGGGGCTGCCTGTGCTCTTCCCCGCCCACCCCAGGACCAGGGTCCGCATGAGCGAGTTCGGCATCAAGGCGCCCGAAGGCGTCGCGGTGCTCGAACCCCTCGGCTACTTCCAGTTCCTCAAGCTCCTCAAAAGCGCGAAAATCGTGCTCACCGACTCGGGCGGGGTCCAAGAGGAGGCGTGCACCCTCAAGGTGCCGTGCGTCACCCTCAGGCACACCACCGAGAGGCCCGAAACCGTGTACGCAGGTGCCAACGTGATCGCGGGATTGACGCCCGAGCGTATACTCGAGAAAACGCTGGAAATGGTGAACAAACCAAGAAGCTGGAACAACCCCCTAGGAGACGGAAAGGCGGGGGAGAAAATAACTAAAATTCTACTCGAAGAGTATTTATGGTAACAAAACCCTTCTATCATGTGTGGATCTGTGTAGAACATGGGAGCATTTTCTACAAATTTTCAGCGTGTCCTCTTAATAAGTAGTTACGCACAATGCCCTAGAGTCTTGAAAATGGCTTCTGTCCTAGCGGAAAACGGATTTAATGTAACAATATTAGAGTGGGATAGAGATGCTATACTTCCCCCTATTGAATATACAAAAAATATTCTTATTCGACGTATGCGGCTGAAAGCACCATTTGGATATCGACTAATTTTTAAGATAATATTTTGGCAATTTTATATTACTATTGCAATTCTCCTAGAAAATTTTACTGTTATTCAGCCTCAAAACTTAGATAATTTGCTTCCAGTATGGTTGTTACGGCCTCTGAAAAAATTTAAAATAGTTTACGATATTGCTGATTTTTACGCTGACGCTTATATTCCACCCAATATGACATTGATAAGGCGGATTATAGCATGGTTCGAAAGATTGTTAGCAAAAACTGTTGATTCAATTATATTGGTAGATGAATCTAGGAAACAACAGATAAATATTCCTGGTTGGATAATATATAATTCACCACCTGATATTTTTAATGCATTAAAAATAAACAATAATGCAGAAACTTCTTTTAAGTCAAAATTCGTTATTTTTTATGCCGGCATGCTCGCGAGGGATCGTGGGTTAGATACCTTAATAAAGGCTGTATGGGGATTAGTTGATGTCGAGTTGATAATTGCCGGTTTCGGTGAGCTTAATAGTGTATTCTCTAAGATTAATAAATGGAAAAACAATATTCGGTTTTTAGGCAGAATTGCATACAATGATGTATTAAAATTAACAGCATCAAGTGACTGCATTGTAGCATTATATGATCCTAGAATTCCTAACAATGTATTCGCTTCACCCAACAAATTATTTGAAGCAATGATGTGCGCAAAGCCAATAATTGTTAATCATGGAACTAATGCTGCAAGTATTGTATTGAAAGAGAAATGTGGTCTCGTAGTAAGCTATGGCGATTATAAGGATTTACGTAATGCCATCATGAAATTGAAGGCCGATCCTTTGCTTAAAGAAGAACTAGGAAAAAATGGTAGGCGTGCATATGAGCAAAAATATAGTTGGAAACTCATGGAAGCAAAGCTATTAAGGATCTATAATAGTTTAATAGAGAAAGATGAAAAATAATTCTGAAACTATATATCTTAGTATTATTCTAGTTACTCATAATAATCTTTCCCTTTTAAAAACTACATTATTTAGTCTTATTAACGCGTTGCGCAAACTCAAGCAACCAATTGAATTAATTATTATTGATAATGCATCTACTGATGAAACCCCTATTTTTCTAAAGCAATTTAAAAAGATTTACGATAAGGATTTTCCAATAATTATAATTTACAATAAAATTAATAATCATTCATATGCAGTTAATCTTGGTGTTAAAATTGCTAAAGGAAAATACATACTTAAGATTGATGATGATATAGATATTCACGAAGACGCAATAGTTGAGGCACTTAAGATTATAGAAAATAGCGGTAAAATAGGTAGCGTTCAAGCTTTATGGATAAAATGGGATGATTCTAGAATAGGGTATATACATGAATGTGACACTATGCTAAACTTTAGAAGAATTCCTGTATTAGTAAATAAAATTTCGGAAAAATACGTTGAAGTACCTTTTCCTATAATATTTTTCGTAATTTTTAGAAAAGATATTTTAAATTCGCAACTTATGTTGGATCCATGGTACCACATTGCTTATGACGAGGTGGACTTTGGATTCAGACTTCTCGAATTAGGTTATAGAAATGTTATTGCAACTAGATCTTTAGTAAGACATAAAGGACCGGCCAAGAGAACCCCCGATAAATATTTCTACTATGAATTTCGTAACCGTTTAGCTACTATAGTTTCTCATTTTCCTTTATTCAAAGCTCTAGAAGCTATAACACTTTATGTTGTTTCATTCTTATTTGTCTCAACGATTCGCGTTATTATTTTCAAAGATGCAAGTGCAGCTCGTTGTGTAATCAAATCCTTAGTTGCAACAAAAGATTTAATTATTAACATTAAATATTTAATACAAAAAAGAAGATGTATTAAAAACTTATATTGCGATAGAAGTATAAATATATATGATATACTTAAACCACCTTTCCTATCATTTAGTTCTCTTCGCCCGTTAACAAAAATGTCCAATGTCTAAATTTGGGAATAATATTATTATGTTTTGCAGTATTTTTGATACACTTTTGGTAATTTCTTGGTTGTTATATTTGATCCTCCTACCAGGTTATCTTTTTTCAAAGTTAATTAATGATCATCAATGTTTTTTAAAGAGATTTTATTCCTCCCTTCTTCTAGGCATTTATATTAATATTATTATATGTTATATTTTAGATATATTTACAAAAGTTACTTTTAGCACATTGTTATTTTTAAATACAATTGTTGTTATTTTTCAGTTGTTGTTATTATTTAGAAAAAATTCACATAAATTTTTATTTGGACTAGAGGAATCTTTTACAGTTAAAAATATCATATTTAATATTTTTTCAAAGAAAGGAATTTATTTGTTAGTATTTCTTATTTTGTTTATTTTAGCAGTTTTTCCTTTCACAGCTTTTTTGTTTTTTGACAATGGCATTTATCCTTCTGACCCTATATTTACGCATCTTAAAGTTAGATACATACTAATAACGGGAAGTTTTGTTAATGAATTGAACGAGGCATCTAAAGGTTATGCTATGTCTTACCCCCTCGGGTTGGAATATCTTCTGTCTTCATTATCTATGTTAAATTTTGTTCATTCGTATTGGATAGTTCGAGTTACAGGACCATTGTTAAGTATCCTTACGGTAGTATGCCTATATGAATTGGTTTCAGAGATTTTTAAGGGGAAAAATGCAGCTCTACCCGTCTTTTTACTAGTAGGTGCCGCTAGAGGATGGATCTGGTATAGAAAGATGACATTAGCTAATGGTGTAGCTGAACTATTTTCTATATATTCCCTAATTTGCCTTAACTCTTTTATAGAAGAAAATAACATAAAATGCTTAACAGAGTTTTTTATTATAACGGCAGCATCATGGCTTATTCATCCTCCAATGACCATAATGTACCCGATATTTGCATACATACTTGCAATTTTATTTTATAATAAACAAAAATTAACAAGAAAATTTACTTTATTAATAAAATTTTTAATTATATTTCTTTTATTAACTTTTCCCTACTGGATTTCTATAAATATGAATACAATACTATGGAGAGTTGGTTTAGCTTCAGAAGCTAAGGATAAATTGCGTTTTAGCGGCCCATATCAAATCAATTTTTCTAGTATGGTTCTAAATTTTTTGACTGCTTGGTCGGGTTGGAATCTTCCTGCTATATATGGTGTTGTTCCGGTTTTTTCTGGTATTGTTTCGTTGTTTTTATCTTTAGAAATAAGGAAATATAAAATTTTATTTCTTATCTCCTTATTAACAATAGTACAATTTATATATTATTTCATTTTTATTGAACCATTTTCAGCAATTTTAGAGTGGACATATTCAAAGCAAAGAATGGTTCTTCATACACAACTAAACTTTATACTATTAATTCCTATATTGTTTTTGTATTCTAAAAAGTTAAGACTGAAGATAAAGTTCTTAAATAAGTCATTGAGTAGTAATAAATTATTGTTAACTATTTTATATTTATTGTTCGGTATCCAACTTTTAATTAATTATTACGGTCTGTATTCTGCTGGTGAATTATTTTATACCTATCGTGGTTACAATATTGATCAAGACTTTATATCGTTGTTGGATTATCTTGATAAAAAATTACCATTAAATATTACAATTATGATAGATGATATGAACACTTACTCTTTTGAATCATTAATTAATAAAGTAAAAGCCGAAAAACCATGGATAAAATCGTACACCGCTATCGTTTGGGAAGCAACATACCAACATTTTATTTTAACCGAATATAATGAATATTATTCCCCGGATAGGAGTAGATCGTTTACATGGCTTGCAATTTCTCGGTTGTATCCTCGTATTGTTGAAGGTAATGAGTCATTCGTAGCCAGTATGTTGCACTTAAATTGCTCGAAAGAATATTTGATAAGATATTTCAATATGGAAAATGTGAATGTATTAATTATTCATAATCAAAATTTTATAAATGTAGCCCACAAATTAGCTGAAATGAATCAATTGCCTTATATTTCTTGGAAAAATAAATATGTTGTTATTTTTTTAGATAAAAATTTATTAACAAAACTGTTTCAAGCTCATAGTGTTACCTAGCAAATGTATAGTTTATGAATAGTATTAAACGCGATTTATAAATTAACTAACCAGGATTTATGGATAAAATAAAGGTCCTTCATGTAATTGCTTATTCACACTATCCTGAACGTTTTTATAGTTTATTGGAAGAAATGTCAAAATTCTTCGATATCTATGTGTTATGTTCTGATTTCCATACGTTTCAGGCACTTAGTAATTATATGCCTTCAAGAATATACTGGATACCATCATTAAATGTAGGTGAGTTCCTTTCGCTGAAGAATACAATTTTTTTATTCCCTAATGATTTATCAAGACTTCTCGAATCTTTAAAGGTAGATATAATACATATTCACACGCATTTCTTCCTTTCTAATTATCAAGTTGTTAAATATGCCAAGCGATTAAAAATACCAACCATGTTGGATGTACAAGGTCTTATTGAGAATAAAAACATCTTTGTTGATTTTTCCCAAAATGTTTATATTCGATCCTCCTTGCTTAAAAGCCTGATTTATAATGTTAACGGAATACGCTTTGTTTCAGCATATGATTTATTATATATGAAAAAGTTATATGAAAAAGTTAATGAAAAGTCTAAAATAATTCCAAATTATGTAGAAATTGATAAATATTACATAAGCGAAAAAACCCCCTTTTCTGTTATATGGCATGGGAGACTAGTAAGAAAGAAGCGTATAGATTATATTATTAAAGCAATTTCAGAACTATATAGTGAGTATAAAATTTCTGAACTGAAATTTTATCTTGTTGGTTACGGTCCTGAGTATGAACGTTTGATGAGAATCGCAAAGAAACATAATATTATTGGGCGAATTTTTTACAAACCTTATTTAAGAACACGTGAGTTAATCTCGTTATTGGCTAAAATGGAGGTAATTCCCTACACATCTCTCTATGAAGGCAATCCTTATAGTTTACTAGAGGCGGCAGCATGCGGTGTCTATCCTGTTGGCTTTAAAACACCGGGCACTTACGAAACCATCCGGCTCTTAGGAGGGAAATTGGTTAATGATAAAGCTGTTTCTGAATTGGCAGCTGCTATATCAGAAATTTTCTCGAAGGGATTTAATTCGAATTTCTTTCGTAAAAAAGTAGAAGAATATTTTTCACCAGAAAAAATATTGTCAAAGCTTCGAAACTTTTATCAAGAAATTATTAGTACTGTTTAATATTAATATTATATCAATATGCTACTTAAGATTAAAAATTTAAAAAAGAAAAAGAGATTCGTTATTATTATAAGTAATGCTTTTACGCTTAATTGGTTATCATATTTAATTAGATCTTTAAATATTCAAAAATGTAAGGATTACTTTACGGTGGTCATTGTTGATTATGGAAATAGATCAGAGATGCTAGAAGATATTATCAAAAAGTGTCGCTTCGATGTAATAGCTGTAAGCTTGGAAAAAGTATATGGATCGGCTAACCAACGCAATTTAGGTGTATATCTTTTTAAAAAGTTCCTTAACGCCGATTATATATTGTTTATTGATTCCGATGTAGTTATATTAGATACAGATTTCTTTTGTAAATTGAATAATTTAATTGAAAAACAAAAATCAATTATTGCGGCTAATCATATACTTTTTAATTTTGATGGAAGTATTCAGTGGAGTTGCGCTAAATTTTTGGGTCCTTTTTTGATTGAATTCAAAGATCAAAAGTGTAGTAAATCTGAATTTTTGCATGGGGCTTTATTTTTGATAAAATACAATATCGTTGATTTAATTATACAGAAACGAAAATATATTTTTCCACCAATGTTTTATATAGGTTTTGATGATTATACATTATCGTTAATGTTGCATAATTATAATATTAGAAACTTTCCTGTTTTAAATATTGGAAAAGTAATACATGTCGGCGGATCATCTATTTCGCGAGTTAGCGAAAAGAGATTATATGAAGGTATGAAGAATTTAGTAATAGGTTTTGCTCTTACTTGTAGAGCAAAATTATTAGTTGGAGTTATTCCTGAATATATATTATTTTCTATAATTAGATCTATGATAAATCGGAAAATGAATATATTTAGTATTTTGAGTAGTTTAATTCGTGGACTAGCTCAAGGAATATTGTATTCAGTACTTATCTAGTTAAAGTCTTGGTTTGTATTGAGGAATTATGTAAAATAATGGTTTATGCCAGATTTATTTCTAAGGTGCCAGCGTGGCAACTGGCTTAAGCTCTCGAGCGCTTGCTTCACGGCTTCCCTCTCTGCCCCTCTGTTGCTCGGTGGAGTTTTCACGCTAGGGCTGCTAAGCAGCGCTGAAGGGCTCTGGCTGTTTCGCTGCAAATTCGTGTTCTGCCAGTTCTCTCGGCAGCGATTACCGAAGGAAGCGGTCTGCTCATGCTCGTGGTTACGCTGGTACCTGGAAAGACGTTATGTGCGCGGCGGGGGCAACTTTTTTATCGGGTTCGCCTCGCCCGTGATTATGCGGAGAAAGCGATGCTCGGCGGTCGGCGTGTTTCGCGTCTCGCGGGCTTGAGTGCGCGTGTCGTGGTGGAGGGCTGGTAGGTGGGGGTTGTGCGTAGGTTGATTGTTTCGGCTCCGGGTAGGGTTTGCCTTTTCGGCGAGCATATGGATTGGTGCGGTTTCTACGTTGTTCCGGCTGCGGTCGACATGAGGGTTTTCTTGGAGGCTTCCCCGGGCGGTAGGCCTGGTGTTGTCGAGGTGTTCTCGTACCCTCCGTTCGACAGGCACGCTGTGTTCGATTTGAGGGATCTCAAAATCGATAGCTCCTCGGATTTGCGCTACGTTGGAGCTGTTTTGAAGGCTATGCTTAGCGAGGGTCGCTTGAAGGGTTTTGAAGGTTTAAGGCTCAGGCTCTTGAGGAGCGAGGAGTTTTCTGCTTTGACGGGTGGTAGGGATGCTGTGGATTTGCCTGCGAAGAAGGGTTTGTCCTCTTCCGCCGCCCTGTCGGTCGCGGCTGCTGCCGCTGTGGATCTGCTCGTGAACTGCTCTGAGGGGTTCGGGTCCTTCGATGAGAGCGCGTTGACCTCTTACGCCAGCTTGGCTTACACGGCTGAGAACAAGGTTCTCGGCATCAACTGCGGCCAGATGGACCAGTTCGCTTCGGCTTACGGCGGGCTGCTCTTCATCGATTGCCGTTTCGAACCTGCTAGGGTTGAGCGCCTGAGCGCTAGGTGCGAGATGCCGCTCGTTATAGGCGATACGGGTCAGTGTAAGGATACGCCCAGGATACTGGCTTGGCTGGGTGAAAGGTTTAGGCGCGGGGAGCCGGAGTTCATGGAAGGCGTGAGGGGTATAGTTGACGTCGTTTTGGAGGCGAGAAGGGAGTTGAGCAAGCCTAACCCGGACTTGTACAAGCTCGGCGAGCTCATGAACTTGAACCAGCACTATCTGGCTAAGTACCTTAAGGTTTCGGGGGATTGCCCGATCTCGCCCAATAGGCTGGACGTTCTGATCGAGGCGGCTTTGGACGCCGGCGCGCTGGGGGCTAAGCTGTCCGGGTCTGGGGGTGGGGGCGCTATAGTGGCTTTGTGTCTTCCGGAGGATGTTGGGAGGGTTGCGGAGGCTATTAGGCGCGCCGGAGGCTACCCGTACGTTACGAGGGTTGCCGGCGCGGGTTTGAGGGTGGAGTACTTTGAAGCGTGAACCG
>JAJHRM010000379.1 GCA_020832965.1 Thermofilum sp.
CTTCAAGCTCTTCAGGCTGAAGGCGGGCAAGGCCCCGAGGAGCCTCCTCGAAGCCCTAGCAGAGATCTACGCATGCCTGGAGAGCAGGAGCCACGCAAGGCACAGCACACCACAAGCCACACAACCCCTCCAGCACAGCCAACCCTAGCCACATCCAGAGCAGGATTCCGCGCACCTCCCAGCCTCGGCGAGCAGCGCTGGAGCTGCCCCCGCTGCGGTCGTGGGCGTGTGAGTGCCAGGCGAGTACTACGAGCTCCTCGAAGGCAGCCTACCTGCGAGGCGCCGCAGCCACCCTCGAGCAGGCGGGCTCCCCCCTCTCCCTATACGAGTAGTACGAAAGAGAGAGGGGCCTTAGGTCGTCGCGCCAGTACTTGTTAAAGATGCTCGCGATCTTGTTCACGATGAGCATTTTCTCTGATCCCTGAGAGCCCGCCAGCTCGACCCGTACCTTCTCCAAAGGTCTCTCCTAAGATTTTCCAGCTCCTCCATCATTTCATTAGGTATAGGTAGCAATCTACTCACCATAATTCATCATTAATATCCCCCCTGTTATATTTAACTTTTCATTCAGGAAGAACATGCTTTACTGCAGCAATGTACGCGCTTGCTCAACAACAGCACGAAAAGTATGCTGTACGAGATCGCACACCTAGCGCAACCAAAAGATTGCTCCTCGAGGGGCTGCCCTAAGCCGGAGCGCGTTGGATGGCGCGCATGGCCTAAGAGACGCAATGCTTAAATATTAAATTACGCCATCAACCCTCGGTGCATCTACCTTGAAGGTCTTATCGGATGAAAACCTTCTGCAATTGCTTGCTATATCGATAGAGGGTAGAACTGGTTACCGATGGGTGCCTGAGCTCACCAGGCACGGAACAGGCTCGATAGTTCTGGTATTTGATACGCAAGGTTTTCCTAAGTATGTCGCGTTTAAAACGATTACATTGGCTAATCTCGAAGACCAGGGTAAGCTTGAAGTATTTCTGAGGGAGATTAAGAGAACTCTGCGAGCACAGGGTCACCCTTTAATAGCTAGAGTTACCGGTGTTATTGTTGTTGGAGTTCCACGAGGAGATTACTATGCTAAGTTTCCAGTGATCGTTATGCGATATTACGAGCAAAACCTTAGAGAATATACGTTAGATAAGGGGGTTCTGGGGGTTGATGAAGCTCTCTTCATCGCGATTCAGGTGGTCAAAGGCCTTCTATACCTGAGAGAGAAGGGCTTTTTAGCGCACCAGGACTTAAAGCCCGAGAACATTTTTGTTAAGGATATATCTGAGGAATTTTTTGTAGATGACATACCGCCTATAGCCCGCATCAGGGCTGTTGTTGCTGATTTCGGGCTTGCTGATGCCATGATCGAAGCCGGTATACCGGGCGGTACAAACCCTTATAAAGCTCCAGAGCAGTTCTTGGAGAAAGACAAAAGCCCATTTAAGGAAGAATTGATTAAAGCTGGTCTCTTTAATCCGGATGTCTTTGCGCTCGGAGTTATTCTTACAGAGATGCTAACGGGCAAGCATCCCTGCGGGCTTTCCTCTCGCGAAGTAATAAAACCGAAAGTAGCCGAAGCTACGGAATTCTGGGAGAATTGGAGTATTAGAGGGGATAGAATAGTTGATGTTGAGAACGTTGAGCTACGCAATCTTATATTAAGAATGCTGGAACCCAATCCTCAGAAAAGGCCATCCTTAGATGAAATATATGTAGAACTCACTAGAATCCTTAAAAATGTGAATGCACAACTGTATAACATATTAGAAACTCAGCTATCATTTTATGATGATATTGCCAGATCATATAAAGACACACTAGATGATATAACTATTCGATTACAATTACTAAAGTTATCTGTGCTACCTGAGTCCTCTGAACTAATTAAAGAGCTTGCCGATTCTGTGGAAGATATGTTAAAGAAGGTAACACCTCCAAAATCACCAGAGGAAGTATACGAATTTATAATACTTGCACATGCATTGGGTAAGATACTATTGCATCTAGACAGGGAGTATTATAAGGAGAAGATTATAGCGCTAGCTACAGAGAGCTTAGATATAATATCTAATTGGAGAAATCAGATAAAAGCAATACATATTCCATACCTGCCAAAAAATCTTTCTATCGCAGACTATGAGGCTCATGCCGAACTCATTAAATATCCTTTAGATCTACTGAAGGCTATTATGCATGAAGAGGAGGTAGAAGAGTTAATAAACAGAAGGTATGACGCATATATTAGGTCACATTACCTATTTAATAAGGCATGTGATCTTCATGGCAAAGATAATAAGCTTGCGATAGAGTATTTAGAGAAAGTTCTAGAATACTCTCCTGGGAACGAAACAATATTGTATTTAAAAGCGCTATGGAAATATCAACAAGCACTTATAGAAAAAGACCTGGCTCAAAAATGTAAATTGCTTAAAGAGTCTATTGAGGAGTTAGAAAACCTAATACGAAGTAGGACTAAGCTGAAAGAGGTTGAAAGAACTTTGGAAGAGGTAAAGGCGGAGTTTAGTAGGTTTTGCACGAGTACAACATAATGTGCATGTTCTCGGCATCTAGGTACAGCGCGCGCAGTAGGTGGCAAAAGAAGAAGCGTGCTGCCTCTCTCTGAGCTAAGCGCGCTACCTCTGCAAGATGCGGCACCTCGGCGTGGCAGCGCACGAGGTGCTGGTCGTGTCGAGCAGGCCAAGGGCTAGGAGGAGGGAGGAAGAGGTGTGCACACGGCCTGTAATCCTGCGGATCTACG
>JAJHRM010000380.1 GCA_020832965.1 Thermofilum sp.
AGACTTTTATAGTTTTCAAGTGCGGTTCCCTAGGGCTTGTTGGTGTGCTCGAGCCTCGAACAAAAAGTGCATTAAACATTCATTTTTCAATCCTTGATGCCTACGCTCATACGCCGCCGCTCTCGTACGGTTACGCTCTCGGGTCCTCTTTCACGTTAACCCAGAGAAAGCCAGCGAGCCTCGAGACACACGTGTCTGTCATATTTGTCCCACCCGAGGGGCAATTTGAAGTCGTGATGAAGGTGGGAAGGGAAGTTTTCGGTGTAATTAATAATGGTGGTAGCGGCTACGGTGTTGGAGCCGGCGAGATGATCCGCATAGACCTGCTTCCGCTGAGAGCGGCAATGGATTTGCACAAATTGAACTCCGAGAGACTCGCGCTGCTCCACAAGTATGGGATCTTCAGCGGAGGCCGCTTAGCCGAGAGTTTCTCGGCAAAAAGCGAGGCCCTAATAGAACTAGCCGTAAGGGCGCTCTACGACCTGGATTACGGAAAGGCTCGCTCATACTCGATCGAAGCTTGGGCTAACGAAGTCGTCTCCTACCTTGAAACAAGAGCTCTAGTAATGGATATAGTTAGCGCTACAGTTTTCATTAGCTTCCTACTCGCCCCCTTCGCTATGAGCGCCGAGAGGCTTTTCGTTTACTCGCAAAGGGGGGTCGAGAGGCTTATTGCGACGCTCATCGCCTTCCTCGTCCCATGCGCGCTGTTCTTTATCATTCATCCGGGCTTCGCCCTAGCACCGAGCGCCTTCATAGCAGTGCTCGGCGTGAGCATTCTCGTTCTTTTCGCACCGCTTGTAACAATACTTTTAAGCGAGGTTTTCGAGTACGTTTCAGAGGTCAGGGAAAGGCTAATTGGGCGGCATGAGGTCGGGGTTTCAAGAGTTTCAACTTTCCTACTCGCGATTTCTGTTGGAATCGGTAACATGAGGAGAAGGAAAATAAGAACGGGCCTCACGCTGACGACCGTTGTTATAACAGTATTCGGGCTCGTCGCCTTAACGAGCATCTTTTCTATGAAATCGATCGTGTCAGCCCCCCAGCCAGGTATCGAAGCGACATTGTACGAAGGTCTATTGCTGAGGGATGCGAAGTGGAATCCGCTAGATCGCGGTCTATGGGAGAGCCTGAAAACAAGATTCGAGAGTGACGCTGTTGCATCCCCGAGAGCCTGGTGGTTCCCATCCCATCGTGAACCGCCGAGACTCATCCTTTACAACTCCACTCCAGTACTAGCGCTGTGGGGATTGATGCCGGAAGAAGATAGGGTATCGGGACTTTGGAGTAAGGCTAAAGTTAAGGGAAGGTGGCTTACTGAGGGCGACGAGTGGGTCTGCATAGTGAGCGACGATATTTTCAGAAAAGCCGGCCTCAAGCTTAACGATAAGCTAGAAATCATGGGATTGACGTTCGAAGTGGTGGGTGTCATAGACGGTAAAGCCGCATTACAACTCCTCGATTTAGACGGGGAGCCCATAACACCCCTAGATTTCGAGACGTTAATGCAAAAACTGAGGGAGGAGGAGGTGTTTCCGCACCTTTCGCATTCTTTCATCATAGTCCCCTTCGAAACGCTCCTTAGATTGGGTGGACAGATCTACAGTATAGCTATCAAGATTGAGGATCCCCTCCTCTTGGAGAAGACTGTAAACGAAATGGTTTTCTTCGCAACAACGGATGTATACGTATCCTCGCGAGGTAGAACGCTGGTTTACAGGGTCGGAACAGCGTTCGCCTTTATGGGTGCCGAATTCCTCATGGTGCCTATAGTCTTAGCTGTCATAACAATCATGAACACCACTCTTGGGAACCTTTATGAAAGGATGAGAGAACTTTCCATATACAGTTCCTTGGGTCTTTCACCTACGCAGGCTGGCGGTATGTACCTCGTCGAGAACGTCATTTACGCATTCATTGGCGGCTTCCTTGGGTACACCTGCGGGATCTTGGGGATTAAACTTTTCCAAATCATCGGTGCCGTACCCCCCGATTTCTCCCCCAACTTTTTCGGTTCCATAGTTGTATACTCTGTCCTCGCAGCGATGGCATCAGCTGTGGTGGCTTCCGCTTACCCCTTCTTAAAAGTCTCTAGGCTGGTTACCCCTTCGCTTGAAAGGAAGTGGAAGGCCGGTAGTCCTTCCGGCGATAAGTGGGAGGTAGAGTTACCTTTTAGGCTACCAAGCGAAGAGGTGCAAGGCTTGCTCATGTTCCTTAAGGAGTATTTCGAGGCGCACTCTCAAGAGGGGATCGGATACTTCATCACTAGAAAGGATCCCATAATTTTCGAGACCGAAATTTCGGGTAAGAAGGCATTAGTGTTAGAGGTCTATGTATCTTTGGCGCCCTATGAGCAAGGGATAAACCAGAAGGTGACGTTGAAAGCTCTCTCGACCCCTGAGGGGAGGTACTCTTTCGAGATGGAAGTGAAAAGATTAACGGGATCGTACTCTGTTTGGAGAAGACTCAACTATAGGTTTATGGACGGAGTCAGAAAGCAATTTCTCCTCTGGAGAAGCTTACCTCCTTCTCAACGGCAAAAGTACAGGGAAAGGGGGGTAGCTTATGGATGGAGGACCCAATGAAAGAGTGGCGAACATGATGAAAGAGACGGTGCTCTATCGAAGCGGTTTAACGCGATGGACGCTCATTGCTATATTCTACTCAGCGGTTGTCATGTTGCCTGTTACTCTTTATACGACGCTAGTTGCTGGCGCGAGCGTTTCCGCGGGGATTGTGCAAGGGGCTCAG
>JAJHRM010000051.1 GCA_020832965.1 Thermofilum sp.
GCCCGGCCGCGGCGGACGCGCACGACGTGCCGTGCCCGTAGAAGTCGTAGAAGATGCTCAGCCACCTACCCTGCTTGTCCCAGCCCGGGTAGATCTCAGCCGGGTAGTTGAACCACCACCACCAATCGTGGAAGAAGCCGCCGGCAACACCAAAGGAGTCGTCGGGGAAGCCGTTCTTATCGTAGTCGGGGGCGATCACCCTGTTAGCGAAATAGCGCAAGACGCTGCCCCGAGCGTAACTGTCAACAGGGGGCAAAACCTCGTCGTCGAACCTTCCATCCCCGTTAACGTCGACGATTGCATACGAATAGTAGCCGTGCACAGGAGGATATGATAACAGCACGCCGACTACTTTAACGCCGTCAAACCTCCACATGTACGTCACGCCGAATCTCAGTTTGCCACCCTGAGAGACGTACGTGTAGACCCAAGACGGCACGCGGTAGTAGTCGTAGGGTGGGTACACTTCAACGGGCCAGGGCGTCAGAACAGTGTAGGTGCGCCCGCCCACGTACACGTGCGTGCTGTTCACCATGTACACGTCCTGCAGCAGCAGGACCTGAGACTCGTCCGCGTCGAACACCAGCGGCTCCCTGATCGACTCGCCCTTGTACGTCCCCGACCAGTACACCAGCGACCCGGTCAGGTCTGGGTGCCCGTAGTCCACACCCGTGTCCACGATCGCGATGTTAACCCCGCTACCGGTAACCCCGTAGACCGAGCGGGCCCTCGTCACGCCAATGAGGTCCGCGACCACGACGTTCGTGGGCGCCGGGGCCGGGAGGCGCGGCACCTTCTGGTCGAGCGGCTCCCTATCCATCAGCGACGGCAGAGGCTTGGAGACCACCCGCTCAACGTAATCGCTGTAGGGGGCCAGCAGCCGCGAAAGCTTGTCCGGCGCCTCGGCGACCCTGAACATGTACCGGCCCGAGGGATCCCTCACAAGCTTCGAGACCCTGACCTCCTTGACCGCCACACTCCTCCCATTGGAGAGCTCGACCGTGCGGGAGAAGGTGTACTTAGCCACGATGTCGTTGTAGGCCTTCTCTACGACGCTCGCCGGAGCATCCTTCCTGAACACGACCGTGGAGACAGGCGACCTCTCACCACCCAGCGTCAGGTTCCCGACGAACCTGGAGATCCCAGGCTCCCCAGGTACTTGAGGGGTCCTCTGACCCTCCGGAGGCGCAGCGAAAGCCACCAGAAGGCTCGCTGCAAGCACTAGGGCGAGCAGAAGGATGCCTAGAGGGTTTTTGGCGTTCATACAGTAAGTATGAAAAAATGGATATTAATAAGCTTTACGCCTTGCATATTGTCCGCACGCACCAGATGCTATTTCCCATTCAGGCCGATCACCGCTAGGATGAGGATAAGAGGTACACCACACTGCGGAGCCTAGAGCATTCCAAGCTCCAGAGCCAAGTATTACCACGCTAAGTTACGCCTCCAGCAAGTTCACAATCGTAGATCCCATAATCGCTAAACTTCTAGCTCGTGGTTGTTGAAGTAACTAAATAGACCTCGTCACCCCCCTCCTAGCGCGTGTCGCAAACATGGCTGCGCCGATTCAGCCTTCCATAAGCACTTTAACCGAGAAAGCAGAGAGCAGGGCGATGAGCTACAAAGTCACAGTCCAAGTGAAAGAAGTTAGAGGAAGGTGCGCCCTAGGCTACAAGCCCGGAGACACCTTCACCATCGAGAAGTTCTACATAAAGGATGCCGGCAAGGGAGTCTGCCTTCACGCCCTAGCAGCCATGCTCACACTCCTAGCCCCCCTCCTCAAAGGAGTACCAGCCACAGCCCTCGGAATAGGAAGAGAAGACGACACAGGCTACGCCCAGTGCCCAGACCCAGGAAAACCCTACACCTGCGGAGGAACCGTGGTATTCGAGCTGAAAAGGGAGAAAGTAGAGAGTGGCTAGAGCTCCAGCCTGGATAGCACGATGTCCACGATCCTCACCGCAGCCCTACCGTCGCCGAAGGGGGACTGCTCGGGCAGCTTAATCTCGCTGCCCAGCAGCCTCTCCAGCTCCGCCAGCACCACAACCGGGTTCGTGCCCACAACACGCGCGAAGCCGTGAAGCACAGCCTCCGGCCTCTCCGTCGAGCTGCGCAGCACGAGCACAGGCTTTCGGATCCTGGGATGCGTGGCCTCCTCCTGCAGCCCACCCGAATCGGTTAAAACCACGCGGCAGTTCCTCATGAGCGCGAGAAACTCGAAGTAGCCCTGCGGGGGCAGCAGCTTAACGTGCCCCAAACCCTCGAGCTCACCCCACAAGCCGAACTCCTGCAGCCTCCTCCTAGTCCTCGGGTGAACAGGGAAGACAACGGGGATCGGGCACCCCCTCAAGATCCGCACGAAATCCCTGAGCGTCGCTGGGTCGTCCACGTTCTCAGCGCGGTGGAACGTCACGAGCGCGTACTCGCCGAGCCCCACCTGCTCCAGGACCTTCCCCTCCACCTCCGCGACCTTGTCGAAGTACATGTCGACCGCGTCGATCACCGTGTTCCCCGTCACGAAAACCTCCCCCCAGACGTGCTCCTCCAGCAGGTTCCTCCTCGCAACCTCCGTCGGGGCGAAAAGGTAGTGGGAAACGTGGTCGATCATCCTCCTGTTGTGCTCCTCCGGCATCCTCCAGTCGTAGCTCCTCAAGCCAGCCTCCACGTGGCCCAGCCTCAACCCCAGCTTCAACGCCGTGAGGCCGGCAGCCAGCATCGTGTTCGTATCACCCTGGATCAGCATGACCTCGAGCTTGCGCAAGCCCCCCAGAGCCCTCTCCAGCTTGATCATCATCTCCCCGATCTGCGCGGCAGGGTTGCTGTTCTCCAACGCGAAGCTCTCGTGAGGCTTCGGCAGCTCCAGCTCCTCCAGGAAGACCCGGCTCATCTCGTAGTCGTGGTGCTGCCCCGTGTGTATGAAGATGAAGTCGACGCCCCGCTTCTCGAGCTCTTTGACCACAGGCGCCATCTTAATGATCTCCGGTCTCGTGCCCACGACGACAGCTATGCTCATACCTTGAACGCCCTCCCGTAGCCAATCCCGTAGTACCTGAAGCCTCGCTCTGCAGCGCGGTGCGGCTCCACAACCCTCCTGCCGTCCACGATTATCCTGCGCCTGACTAGCTCACCGAGCCTCTCCAGATCCAAGCTCCTGAACTCCGGGTGATCCGTGACGATCACGACCACGTCTGCACCCCTCACGGCGTCCTCCAGCGATGCGGCGCGCTCAGCGCCGAAGGTCTCGCTCGTGTAGGGGTCGAAGACCACCACGCTGGCGCCCCTGCCCAGCAGCTCCTGCACCACGCGCTTGCTCGGGCTCTCCCTCGTATCGTCCACACCGCCCTTGTAGGCGGCGCCGAGCACCGCGACACGGGCGCCCCGCAGCTGCACGCCCTCCTCCCCTAAAGCCCTCTCGACCAGCTCCACCACGTGCAAGGGCATGTAGTCGTTCAACCGCCGAGCCAGCAGGACGAGCTCCGAACCCCAGAAGTCCCGCGCCAGGGAGACGAGCATGTACGGATCCTTCGTGAGACAAGGCCCGCCCACGCCCGCGCCCGGCAGGTGCACGTTAACCCGGGGATGAGTGTTCGCGAGCCGGATCGCTTCGTAGACGTCCACCCCGATCCGCTCTGCGATCAACGCCAAAAGGTTCGCGAACGCGATGTTCAAGTCCCTGTACGCGTTCTCGATCAGCTTGACGAACTCCGCCGTCGTAGCGTCCGTCGGCAGCAGTCTCGGGTTAACCCTGCTGTAAAGCTCGATAGCTTTCTCCGTGGACCTCGGCCCCACGCCGCCCACTACCCGCGGAGCGCTCAGCAGCTCCTCGACAGCCCTACCCGGGGCGATCCTCTCCGGCACATGCGCGAGGAAGAAATCCTCCTCAACGCGGAGCCCCGACTCCTCCAGCAACGGCTTAGCGAAGCCGACAGTTGTGCCGGGCGGGACGGTGGACTCGATAACCACCAAAAGACCCCTGCGCAAACCCTCCCTCACGCTTTTAAGTGCATTTCTAAGGAAAGAAAGGTCCGCGACGCCGCCCTGGACGGGCGTGGGGACGGCGATTATCACGGCGTCGGACTCGCGGACAGCCTCCACGGCATCCGTCGTAGCCCTCAGACACCCCCTCGAGACAGCGTCGCGAAGAAGGTCGCCCAAGCCTGGTTCCCTAATATAGCACAGGCCGTTGTTCACAGCCTCAACCTTGTGAGCGTCGACGTCCACGCCGACGATATTATACTCTCTACTGGCGAAAACAGCGGCCGTTGGCAGGCCAACATACCCTAGTCCTATCACGCAAACTTTCCTAAAACTCAACATTTCCCCGTCAATAATAGATTTTTCGTTAACTGTTCGTGATAATCCAACTCTAGCATTTTTATATTTTAGCAAAATCCAATACCCTTTCTTTATAATTCCGAATAAGTTATTAATGATAAACCATAATATAAAAGGTAATCTATGAAAAACGCTCAACGTCAATATAAATTCTAGATTTATAAAGTGCGCTTTAGCCACCAGCGCATAGCCTGGAGGTAGGAGTTTGCCAACCTTCTCCTCGTCCATCGAGTGCAGGTGACCCCATAACGGGGTCAGCTTCCCGCAGTGAATGCAGCGGGTGTAAATGATCTCTTCCTTGTAAGGCACTGTGACCACGAGAACCCCACCTTTTTTCAAAACTCTATCGACCTCCCTGCAAACCATTTGCTGGGACTCTACAGGCAAATGCTCCAAGACTTCGAGTACGGCCACCTTATCAACCGACTCGCTTCTCAGCGGGATAAAGCGTGCATCAGCGCAAACAAACTGCACGTTACCCTTAGGTACCTTCCGCCTAGCAACCTCGAGCGAGGAGTAGAAAGACTCCAGACCCACTACGAAGCCGGCCTTCGAGAAGAAGCTAGTTACAAAACCGTCACCGCAACCAATATCCAAGATGACGTCTCGCTCCTCAGGCCGCAGGTACCAAGCTGTTACTTGCGCCCTGCGCTCCTGCCTACGCCTAGCTCTCCCCTTTAGATCCCAAATGCTCGGCTCGACAGGCTCTTCGCTTTTATGCACTTCAGTCATAGTCTTCAGTTCTTAATCAAATTCGCTATCTTATCACAGTAATAACAATATATCGTACTGTATGCTAGCTTTTTAGTTTGCTTTCTGAGAGCATTAACAATGAAGAAAATAATAGATAAAAATGTCAACGCTCCGAGAAAAAGTATATTCTCCATATATGAAAATTTAAGATTCATATACAACCATATTACATCTATATCATCTAAAGCTATTGCTACATTATATGTACAGATATAAATAGCCTCCCTAATATTTTTCAATGGATCATTATTGTGAAACTTAGGAATAATGATCACACCCGGAGAAGCCTTGATTAGTTTTGAAAATCTTATGGTAGCTAAAATAATATTTGTACGATTAATATTTCCTTTCAAACTGAGAATACAAGAGGTTTCAGTATAAGTAACATTAACAAGATGCAGCCATAAACCACGCCTGTCAGAGATGTTCCATGATGAAAATTGCCCTTTCTTCACGAATATCGCTGTCATGTACTTATCACGTTTTATCTCATAAACTTTCTTCACTTCGGCACATCTTTCATTAGCTTCAATGCATATTCTGTTACTATTAATATATTTTTTGATGTAGTTGTTAGCATACTCATACCACGCCATTGCGGGATCATTTGTTAAAACTAAATAGCTTCCGTCTGGTAAAACTTTTAGCATTTCAAAAAACTCGTTCTCATCTATCGGCGGAGGTATAACGATAAACTTAGAAAGATCAAGATAGTTCCTAAGATAAATATATGCATTCGAAATCACAAGAATTTTTCCACCCTTATACGAGCCCTCTAGATAGCTGCTTACCTCTTTTAATGCATCGCTGCGCCGAAGGAAGAGCCAGCTTTTATCGAAAACCGCCTTAAGGAAAGGCTGAGAGAACACGAAAAGAATCAACATAAGTGCGACGAACGAAATGGAGGACGACCGCCGCGCCGCCGCTAGTGCACACCCTATGAGCATGCTTTCAACCAGTAATAGCGTGCTTGAACGTTCATATCTACTCATATCGAAAAAGAACCTTGTCCCGCCAAACTCTGTCGATACTTTATAGTTAATTATAAGAATAAGCACCATCAAAATACTAAGAAACAGAAACCATTTTCTAACATTATTATGATTCCGAACAATCCTATATATAACCGTTACAGAAAGTAGTGTCATTAATATGTACAAGTGCAAGCAGTACCTGGTGAACTCCCGCCAGTTGTTCACGCCTATAAGCGTGAAAAAGTAAAACCAGTATGCACTGCTAGCCGTAAATGCGAGTAGCTTAAACTTCAGATCCGCACTAAAGTCTCTGCACAACACGCTCAGAGCTGGAAGGACTATGAAAATAGCTGAAAGCAGCGGGGACAATGCTTCAGGTGCAAGAGCGAAATTCAGAAAATCAAGCCATTGTCTCCAGCTGAATGAAAATAGCGTATAGCGATCCCAGGGAAATTCCACAAACATTCCAACCATAAGCTCTGCGAAGGACTCTGGGAATATAAAATAACGTCTCAAAAACATACATAGCTCATTATTTTTAACAAAAAGTATACATAGCACACGGCCAAAATCTATGATAGCAATATATGTTAACAAAAAAAGCATTATATACTTTAAAATTTTTAATAAAAATTTGGCACTATTGCTTAGCTGATGTTTGTGTCTTTGGAGAAGAATGATGAAAATTATTAAAAGAAAGAAGAAAGAAACAATATTTTCTTTAAATAAAATACTATATAAAGCAAAAATGAAAAAGTAATAAAATTTACTTAAATTAACCGAAAAATTAGCATTCCAGTCTATTGATTTCAAAATAAAGTAAAAAGATATCAAAATAAAATATGTTTGAGGTAAATCAAGTAAAATAGTAATACCCCATGGCAAAACGACTGGTAGAGAAATAATATATAACATAATTGCTAACTTATATATATCGACGTTAAGAATATCTTTTAAAATGTCCAATGATACAAAGGATACTAGTATAAGAAAAAGTATGTTTGAGAAATACAACTCACTTGGCTTGACGCCTGAAAGTACACTCACTGAGTACAAATAATTAAGCCATATGGTTCTTCCAGTAAAGTACTTCATAATTGATGAAAGCTTAGAATAAATATCTCCATAACTAAACATAACTTTATATTGTTCAAAGAGTTGTACATAAAATGCATAGGATGTTTCATCTCCTAAATATAACCGCGGAACATTTTTGAACAAATATGTAAGTAGCGGCAATAAAATCAACGATAAAATAATATTTTCTAATAGCCATAATATTTCCCTTTCCGTCTCTAATTTGATATACGATTTAAAATCAGATCTTTTTGTTATTTTTAATTTAAATTTCTTAACAATAGTGTTGTCTTCAGAAAGCATATACAAGAGATTTAACATTAAAGAGAATAGAATTAAAATAATTGAAGCTTTCTTATCAAATATTAACGTCATAAAGATACTTAGAAATAACATAAATGTTATCGCTATATGAAAAGCCTCAGAGACATTCAATGTTTTATCAATTTTCTTTAATATCAATGAAAGCGGTAGTGCAGGTAAAATTATGAAAACAAGCAACATCAGTGGTACTGCATAATAGTTTCCATATGATAACATTAACATTATATAAACTATTAGCTGAATAAATAATATACAGAAGAAATAAAAATGTTTTTCAATGTTTATTAGCATTCTGACAGGTACTCATAATTTTAAATAATTTTTCTATAATATTTTTATAATCAAAGTAGCTAGCTATCTGGGGACCTCTTTCTGAAAGTTTTTTGCGAAGCTCTTCTGAAGTTAGCACTTCCGCTAGAGCAGCTGCTACGCTCTCAGGCGTAGGTTCACAATATACTATATCCTCACGGTCCTTTAAATTAAGAAGCCTAAATACTTCATGTCCAGTAACTACTACCGGAACACCTAGGGCCCACGACTCAATAACCTTTATCGGTACAACGGATTCGGTGGTGTCAGATCTTCTTCTGGGCAGAACAAGTAAAGTGCAGCCCGATAGCTTCTTTAGAGCTTCTTCATGCGATAGGTAACCTGTGATTTCACAGCGTACCCTGTATGCTCTACATAGGTACTCGATCAATACTCTTTGAGGACCGTTACCGATTATTTCTAGTTTAATTTTATCTTGTAACTCAGGCAATTCTTTCATTAAAATTGCAATAGATCTTACCAAAATATCCACACCTTGCCACCATTCAAGATAACCTATGAAACAAATTCTAAGCTTAAGTTTATCAGCATCAACATTTCTTTTTAATAATTTAATTCGAGCTGAATTTATGCCTGGTGGAAGATAAACTATACAACCTTTAGGTTTTAGACGTCTTCTTCGTAAAAATACCACATATAGGAGAGGAGTAGGGAAGGCTAAGACACCTGCTTTTGTTGCAACTTTTCTATCAAATGCATCAAAAAGTTTTCTCTCAATAATGCTTATATGTAGATTCTCATCTTCAATTATAGCTGGTATTTTTACAATGCATCTCTTAGCTACTTCTGGTATTTCTACGAAGCCTAAGGCTAGATTAGAAGTTCTTATGTATATTAACACCTTAACACCTAACTTAATTTTCATCCAAAGGTAAAATGATATCAGTAAGAATATTATGAGACTGTAGAACGTTGTCAAGTATGGAAACATGAGTAAAGGGACTACGGTCACTCCTCTTTTAGCTAATTCATTTATCTGTTGCTTAAGGTACCTTCTCTCTCTTATCGCTTGAAGAAGACTTATAAAGGTGAATACCTTAACATTCACATTAGCAACCTCTGCCAATGTTGTGATGAATTGTCTTTCGTTTACGGCGTCGCCCTTGGAGCCAAAGAGAGATGGCACAACGGCATAAATGCAATTAACGCCTTCGCGCATTTGATAATTCACTGGGTTTGCATCTGCGACTTTTGTCTCCTTTAGCGCTACCTGCTTCAGGGGTTTTCCTTGCACGACTTTAGTGCTACTTGCCTGAGACAGACCAGGGGTTTTCGAGGATTTCAAGAACCCTCGCAGCCATCGCGTCAGTGTCGCCGAGGGGGCCCTGGTTGCGGCTTCACGGCTGCTGTACGCGAACCGTAAGCTGGACGGGTCGCAGGTTATGAAACGTACTAACATCAGCTTAACAGACCTCTTCGGAAACTGGAGATTGAACAGCGCATACTTTCCAGGGTATTTTGCAGTAGCTAGTTTTAAGGAAAGGGACTCCGCGAAGTGGTCTAGCCTTCTCCACACAGCTTCCGGGATAGGCAGATAGAATGTAGAAACTATCACTATTTTGGGCCTTAAACTATTAACTCTTTCACCCATTTTTAAGCACCTATTAATTAATTACAGCTTCAAACATTAACTCAAGTTGTCTTATGATAATATTCCAATCATAGTGTTTGACTATATGGTCTCTTATAGCTTTGTTCATCTCATAGTACTGGGCTGGGTCCTGTGACCACAGTAGGTAGTAATTTTTGATGGCTTCCGCGAATGACTCGACATCCCCAGGCTTGACGAGCCGCCCTGTTACCCCATCGATGATGATGTCGGAGATCCCTGGTATGTTTGAGCCCACTGCTGGTAGGCCGCATGACTGGGCTTCTAGCAAGCGCAGAGGAAGGCCCTCTGTTCTCGTTGGGAGTAAGTAGAGATTTGCCTCCATGTATACTTTCGGCAGGGCTTGTCTATCAACAAAGCCTAAGTAGACTACATTTTTATAGTTCTGTGCGAGAGCTATAATCTCTCGCTCATAGGGTCCAGACCCAGTAATTATGAACCTGACATTCTTTAGCTGTAACTTGTCGTTGACAAACTTAATTATATCAACTAGAATATCTGCACCCTTGTCTTCTACTAATCTTCCTGTGAAGAGAACATTGAAGTGCTGTGAGTTAGAGGGATTTTTACATAGCTGGAAGGTTTTAGTATCTATACCATTGGGAACATAAAATATCTTTTTATCACTTACTATACTTCGAAGCCAAGCATAAGTGCTCTTATTTAGAACATGATATGAATCAAATACGTTAATTGATTCTTTCAATATTGGGAAATATAGCTTCTGTAATAGTATATCTGTTCTTAAAAATCCATGGAATCCAGCTATAAGCTTGGTTTTCAGAGCTCTTCTAAACAGCTTAACCCATATCTCAACTGGGGCGAAGGGAACCACCGCATAGACTATATCGCATGTATTGAGCATGTTTAAAAGGAAGTTATTGTACATAGGGTGTGGCAGGGGGAATCCGCGGGGTAACTTAACCGAGGGTAGCTCGTAATACTTAGTTCCATTGCCATTGAGAAGGGATAATATCTCCTGGTTTCTTAATCTTTGTGTCCAGGCATAGTTTAACCCAGCTATGATTACTTCATGGTTTTTTGAAAGTCTTGAAGAAACATTGATAAGCCAGTGCTCAGCTCCTCCGCCTTCCCGAAGGCTATTTGGTTTAAAGAAGCATATTCTCATGTTTTAACAGTTAGGTCTTACTTTGAGATTTTTGTAAACTGTATGAAAACTTTCTGCTGTTTTTCTAAGGTCGTACTTCTTTGCTTCAAATCTGAGAACTCTTTCATCATAAATAGTTATGTTAAAATCCATGATGCTTCTTGCAAGTTGCGCCACATTGTCCTTCTCTATTAGCAAACCGTGAACATGGTTTCTGATAATCTCATTTACTGGTGGAAGGTTGTAGGTTATGACGGGTGTTCCTGTAGCTAGAGCCTCTATAACTACTATGCCGAAGCCCTCAGGATAGCCTAAATGTATGAGAGCCTCGGATCGGGCCAGGAGCTCCAGCTTTTCCTTCTCGTCGACGTTTCCGAGGAGCTTGACTGTGTCCTCGAGGTTTTCTTCCCTGATTTTTCGTTCGAGAGCAGGCCTGAGCGGCCCTTCGCCGACTATGTAGATCTTGAGGTCTTTGCGGCGCTTTCTCGCTAACTTGGCTGCTAGGATTGCGTGTTCGTAGTGCTTTCTCGGCTCGAGGCGGCCTATCATGAGGAAGGTTCCGGGCTCGGGCTTCTTCCTGACGGCTAGGTGCTTTGAGAGGTCAATGCCGTTGGGTATCACGATTATTCTCCTGCGTGCGAAGATTCTCCGCTTTGCTACCTGCTCTGCTGTGTACTTTGAGGGTACATGAACAAGTGTGCAAGGGGAGTTGGTTTCAAGGAAATCTTGAAATATAGGAAGGGATATTCTCAAGATGAGGTTACTCATGCTCTGTAAGTCTTCTAGGTGATGTACTGTACATACTCGTGGAACTTTGGGGAGGGAGAAGTAGGGAAGAAGATTCGGGAGGTGATTATTAAAGTGAAGAAGGTCTAAGCTCTGCAATTCCGTTAAAGTCTTTCTAACACCTTTAAGGAATACAGGTATCCTACTAGGTTGTTGATGCGGGAGTTTTCTGAGATTATAGATATTTAGGTTAAAGATATTAAAGTAATTATCATAGACATCATAAAATGCCGAGTCAACCGCACCTGCTATCAAGCTTACATCATAGTTGTATTGCTTTACAAGCTCTGCAAGGATATTTGCTATAATTCTCACTCCTCCAGCAAACGGTGAAAGGTAGTCTGAAACGAATGTTATATGGATCAAAATCAATAACCTAGAGGATTTCTTCCACTACTTCTAGGTAGTGCTTTATGAAAGCTTGTAAAGTATAGTTTGTGAGGTCGGGTGTGCATGGTGGCGGGTCATGCGCTATGATTTCTGCCGCCTCGTCGACCGCCTTGATTATTGTTCCGCATCCTGTGCTCTGGACTAGCTCTACGGCGGCGTTGTAGCCTGTGTCGAGTACTACGGGGTGGGCTCCGCAGGCTAGGGCTTCCAGGGTTGCTATGCTGAAGCCCTCGAACTGGGAGAGGTTGAGGTAGTACTTGGCGCGCGAGAGGGTGGAGAGCTTCTCGTCCTCGCTGGCCCCGCGCAGTATCTCGACCTTGTGGTGCGTGCCTCTGAGCTGCTGCGCGAGGTGGTGGTAGAGTGGCCCGTCGCCCACGATGGCGACTCTAAGGGGCTTGTCCACGAGCTTTAGGAGCTGGACGAGCCTGTCCCAGCCTTTGATGGGGACGAACCTGCCTATGGCTACCGCGTCGATGTCTCGCCTAGTGTTGCCCGCGTACTTCGCGTACCTCTCGAGGGGTAGGCCCAGGGGCACTGGATAGACTGGGGCGCTGGTGTGCTCTCTGACCTTCCTGGCTACGAACTCCGAGGGGGTGATTATCGCCCTGGGCCTTCTCACGAGCAGCTTCTCCCCTTTCTCTGCGAGGGCGCCCAGGGGGGCTGGGTAGTAGGTCCTCCACATGGGGCCCCAGAACTCGTGGAGGGTGAGCACGAAGGAGCCTTTCGGCAGGAGGAGGGCCGGCGTGTAGGGAACGCTCACGTCCACGACGTCGCAGTGTAGCTTCTCGACCGCTCTGGCGGCTTTAAGCCCGAAGACGGCGACGGGTAGGACTCTGCGCCTCCCCTTCTCGTCGTAGTGCTCGGGCGGTGCTCCCACGGGGACCAGGTCTACGGAGGGGTCTGCGCAGCCGCTGTAGGCGTAGGTGATGTAGGAGACCTTGTGGCCGAGCTCCGCCAGCTCCCTGGCCAGGAGGTGGTACCTGAGCTCCGCGCCCC
>JAJHRM010000381.1 GCA_020832965.1 Thermofilum sp.
CTCGCGCAGCAGCGTCTCCGGCAGCGCCCACTCGCCCGGCTCGCCGCCGAACACCGTGAAGAATTCGCCGAAAGCCCTGTCCATGTTCGCCCTGTTGATCTCGTCGATGAGAAGGATCACGCCCCTCCCTCCCTTCCTACGTTTCTCAAGGTGCTCGGCAAGGGCCTCAGCCAAAGCCCCCGAGCGCCAGATCACTTCGTTCCCAACAAACGCGGGCCCCCCTATAGTGTCTATCCTGCTCCAGTCACCCGTGGCAGTTTTCTCAATAATACCGAAGCCGTGCGCCCGCGCTATCGCTCTCGCGAGTGTCGTTTTCCCGGTACCCGGTGGACCCACTAAGAGAAGGTTCTTCCCGGCTGCGAGCGCGGCAACAGCTTCTCTGATGGCTGCCTGCGGTATGTAGATAAGCGAGTTTAAGAGGCGCTTCTCGACTCTTGCCGCATCCCATTCCGCAGGCGGCAGCGGTTCTACGAATACCTGGTTGAGCACACTTAGCGCTTGATAACCCTCAGTTTCTCTCAAGGAGAAGAGTGAACCCCGCGTTACTCTGCCTGGGATCAGCGTGAAAACGCTTTTAGCCCACTCCTCGAATACCTTAGCGAGGCTTTCCTGCCTGTTGAATTCAGTCTTCTTCAGCATGTGAATGCTCGAGAGCACGGTGGGTGCGATAAGCGAGATCTCGATGAAAAACTTGTAATTCCAGTTTTCGCCCTCCGGCCAGTAATCCCATTCCACTGGTCCTACGAGGTCTTCTTTCATGATCGAACCCACAGCTATTATGCTTTTTGAAGCCAGTTCGTCCAGCCCTGTCGAAATTAGAAAGGCCACCACCCTGCGGGCTTGCACTGAGGAGACTAACCAATTGTAATCTTCCTCTTTTCGGAATGCCCAAAGTATACTTAGCCTCTTTTTCCTTTCCAGCTGCGGGGGCGGGGGCTTAGCCTCTTCAGCGTAGGGGCTAAGCTTCTCTTCGAAGAGATCCCTGAAGCTCCACGCCCAGTTTTTGGCTGAACCTTGGATCGCGCAGAACGAAACCGCTTCGCGCGGATGCTCCCTAACCACGCGAACTAGTTCCGCTGCATTTCTATAAAAACCTGTGTTTGCCTAAACGCGCGCCGCCAGAACCCCTAACCTTGCTAGAAGCTTTTCATTCCCCGCAACCCCTAAAGCAACACATATTATTGCCTCGATGGAGGTGGACCTAGGGGCGGATGACCAGGAGGTCTTTCAGGCCCTCCAGCCTGATCAGGTACAGGGCGAAGCTGTATAGGCTCTACAGCGGCGTGTTCCCAGCGGCTGTGGCTCTGGAGCTTGTTGATGCGATGGTTCTTGAGTGGAGCTTGGGCTTCGGCGAGTACCACAAGGCGTGGGTGGACTTGCTCGAGAGCGGCGTCATACCCGCTGGCACTCCCAGGATGGACCTGGCGAAGTGGAGGGCGGGCCTGTGCTTCACCATAAAGATGACCAAGAAGGGTTACTCGCTCACCCCCGGCACGCCGGACAGGCAGGCTATTGTCCACCACTTGACAAGGGTCATTGGGCTTGCACCTGAACTCGCAGAGAAGCTCGTGGACTTTGTGAGCAAGCGACGCACCCCTTAAGCCAGCCGCGCACCCACGCTAGCACGCTGGCAGCGCGCTAGTATCACAGCGCTAGCTAAGACCGCGCCTACGGCATTGGGATTCGCCGTGACGCCTGTCTGGGAGGCTTTCGAGGCAGCAATTACGAAGCAGCTTAGGAGCGGTAACGAAGCCTCCCCTCGCGTGCTTCTAGCGCGGGTTGGTGCCTAGAGGTGCTGGGGTTTACGCTTCTTGTAGACTATGGCGAACCCTTTGACTCCTTGGAAGGAGGTCCCTAGGAGCAAGCTTGTCTTTGTGAGGCCTATGTTCGGGATGACCGCTGTGACTTCGCCGTGTTTCTCCTGTATGTGGTCGAGGGCTTCCCCGAGCTCGGGCAGTTCTGTCTCGAAGTCGTCTATCGGGAGGTAGAATATGCCCCAAGATTCTCCGTCGTAGACGCGCCGAATTTGTGGCAGGTCTTTACTGGGGGCATGATTTCCCCCGGATTTCTCCTTCACCATATGGTTCTTTCTTCCTCGCGAATACTTAAGTCTTCACGCTCACCTGTAGCCGGCGCGTGAGCATATGACGGAGTAGCGCGCCACAACCAACTGGCTTGGGACATGTACGAGTACTTAGGTTTCCGCAGGGGGTTGTGTCCTGGGTGTTGGTCTGCTTCAATCCTGTGCCAGCGCGTTATGGAAGTAAAAATTAGTATGTTGCTTTCCTAGAGCGGTGTGCTTGTTAAGCGAATTGGCGAGTGGGCTGCTGCGCGGCGCGCGAGAGGCACAAAGATACACTGCATAGCCTCCATGAGGTACAATATAGATGCAGCCATTAGACACTTGAAACTTGGCAACTACATATCGCTAGCAGTACATTCCCATCTAGGGACGCCGTACGTAATTTCCGTTAACAAATACCTAATGAATCCTTAACTTCTGGGGTGTTAGTCTTGATGGTTGCCTTTGCAGGCGCTGCACATCTGTTGACACAGCAAACTGGCTCCACTTCAACTGCGCGGACATCCACTGGCGCAGCGCGCTCGCGTAGGTTAAAGTCTCCTGGCTCTCTAGTGCTCTAGCTTCCTGTCTATGCGCTCCACGAGAAGTAGGCTCCCGCGCTCCTCGCGTACTCGATGTACTCGCGCATGAGGCTGGTCCAGGGTGCTTCTGC
>JAJHRM010000382.1 GCA_020832965.1 Thermofilum sp.
GAGCTACATGGGTATGGCGGTGCCATATAGATCTCTCATCACCAAATCATCTATTTTGGAACAAGGTAGCCAGCTTATTGAAGCATTACAATGCAGTGATTGTTCATAGTGAAGAATATGTTCAGCCAGAGTTCTCAAGCAAGGCATTTGTTTCACCGCCCAGCATTGATCCACTCAGCGAAAAAAACCGTGAACTAACACGAGATGAAATAGAAAAAGTCTTCTCAAGGTTTGATGTAAATATAGATAGACCGACGATAACAAAAGTGGCTAGATTTGACCCTTGGAAAGATATATTTACTTCAATTGATGTTTATAGAGAATTAAAAGAGAAAATTCCCAATATTCAGCTCCTCTTGATTTCCTCTATGGCTAAAGATGACCCGGAAGGAATGATTTTTTATAATAAAGTAAAGGATTACATAAGAGAAGGAGAAGCAATATACATTCTTACAGACGAGATTGGGGTAAAGGATCTCGAAGTAAATGCTTTTCAAAGGGGTACAACTGTGGGGATCCACACTGCAATTCGTGAAGGTTTTGGTCTTGCAGTTACAGAGATGCTTTGGAAACATGTGCCGGTTGTCGCCCGTCCTGTGGGAGGAGTTAAAAAACAAGTTATTAATAACGTCACGGGTTTCACAGCTTTTGACAAGAGCGAAATTGCACAAAAAGTTGAGCTACTCCTCATAGATAAAAACCTCAGGAGAAAGATGGGAGAAGCGGGACACGAGCACATTAGAAGAAACTTTGTGATAACTAAACATGTACAGAGATACCTATCACTCTTCGCACACCTTCTTTTAGGAGGAGCCTCCTAAGATACACTAAGTAATGCATGATGTGTGCACTCATTGAGGATTCCGCCCGAAAGTAGTAGTGGTGACAAGCTCGTGGAATTAGTTGTGAGCTCGGGGTCGAGGGTGAAGAAATTTATTTCTCATGCATGATTAAAATATGATGGAAAATCGAATGAGAGGGGGCGGAATTGGTTTCTAGGTTTAGCGACTGGATAAGACAAGCTAAGAGGAATCTTGCATCTTCACATGTTAATATGAAGGAGGGACTACACGAGGAGGCATGCTTTGAGGCGCATCAGGCAGGAGAAAAAGCTTTAAAGGGGTTGCTGAACCTCCTACATAAGGAGAGGAGGGGGCACTCTTTAGCGTTCATTGCTTCTGAGCTCGGGATAGATGTCCCCGGGGAAATTAAGGAATGTGCTTTGATGCTGGACAAGAACTATATACTTACAATGTATCCTGACGTGTTTGACGAAGGAGCACCAATGGACTACTATACTCAGGGCGACGCTGAGAAATGCATCAGTTGCGCTGAGAAAATCTTAAAATGGGTTGAAGAATTTGCTGGAAGAACTCAGAAAACCTCCTGAAAAACTTAAAAGCTACAATGTGAGGTTGCTAATAATTTTCGGTTCCACTGCCAGAGGGGACTATACAGAGGAAAGCGACATAGACATACTCGTTGTCGCGGACAGCTTTCCAAGCGATCCACGGGAGGCATATGAAATCGTTAAAAGAGAGGTAACCCCCAGAGTGGAGCCCACCTGCTTCTCAACAAGCAGGTATCTGAGAAAACTAGAGTCTGGTAGCCCTTTCCTAATTGAGATCCTTGAAGATGGAAAGGTGGTATATGCGGACCCAGAATTCTTAGAGAAGGCTCTCTCGATACTCAAGGAAGTTAGAAAGAAATGGGCGAGAAGGGGTAAGGTATGGGAGAAGAGGGATCCACAGTAAAGCCCGCTGTGCACCTCGTTTTTTAGAGTCCTTCTCTAGGAGAAAAATCTACAAATGACAAGCTTTTTCCTTTGTGCCAAGTAGAACGTTGCTCAGTCCTCGATTGTTGCCTCCTCGAATACTCTGGCGGCGAATACCAGGAATATCACTGTTAGGACTGTTAAGAGCCCGATGTCTAGTGCTGGGTCTATGGATGAGACTCCTGTAAGCCAGTACCTCATCCCGTCCACTGCGTATGTGGCTGGGTCAAGGTAGGCGAGTACCTTCATCCAGTCAGGCATGGTGCTTATTGGGTAGAAGATTCCGCTGAGAAACAGTAGGGGCATTGTTATCAGGTTGACTATCATCTGGAAGCCCTCCATGCTTGAAAGCTTGGTTGAAAGCGCTATACCTATGGATGCAAAGCCTAGAGCCAGCATTAGACCGTATAGCACCGCATGAACCACCCCGTAAGGGTTTAGGCCCGGCGCCAGGAAAAACATTAGCGTCAATATGACTAGGCTCTGGAAAACCACGACCAGAGAGTCTCCGAGAGCCCTGCCAATGATAACTTCTTTCCTGCTTGCAGGCGCTACTAGGGTTTCTTTTAGGAAGCCGAATTGCTTGTCCCATATAACTGACAAGCCGCTCATAAAAGAACCTGTAAAAATGGTCATTGCCACCATGCCCGAGGCGAGGTACGACAAGTAGTCTAGCCCCCCGAACATCTGCCTCGCGCCGGGGAAGCTGAAGGCCCTGCTCCAGCCCATGCCGAAGAAGACAAACCAGATTATTGGCTGGACAATGGACATCACTAGCCTTGACCTCGCGTTGACGAACCTCTTTACCTGTCTATATACCATTGTTATTAGACCCTTCATATCTACCACCTCCTATGAGCGGGCCTAAAGCCCTCCTCTAACGAGTCCCTAAGCTCCCTACCAGTCAAGTGTATAAAGACCTCGTTGAGGGTTGGACGCCTATAGGTGACCTCCCGTA
>JAJHRM010000383.1 GCA_020832965.1 Thermofilum sp.
AGCTGGGGAAATGCCGCCACGAAGTTTATTAGTCCGGCGCCGAGCAGGAAGTAGGACGTGTAGACTGCCACGATGAATGCTGCAGATGCGTAGACTGCCTTCTTCGCCCCTGAGAAGGACATTACTGCCATGATTAATGCCGAGAAAACCATAAAGGTGCACGGGTTTATTGAGTCGGCGAGAGCCAGGGCGACGATCACTGGAATCAACTGGAAGAGATCCTGCCGTCTAACCGTCTCGTTGCCTACCTGTAAGGCTTCACCAGCCGCTAGTGCATAGAAGAGTGAGTGGTTTAGTTTTGCTACTCGCTTCTCATCACCTAAAAACAAGTATGTTGTTTCGTTGCAAGTGGTGCTCAGTATCTCTCTCCAAGTTTGGTTGCTTGGCAAACCGATTATTGCCGCTGTCAGGCATTTATCCCTGAATACGAGGGTGAGGGGTATGTAGGTTACCTTTACTGGTAGCATGTCGTAGAGGGTTTGGTATTCCTTCAGGTAGGTCTGGTTCGAGATGTCCTTGTAGGTGAAGTTTAGGCCCAGGAGCCTGAGCTGGTTTTTCAGCGCTCTGCACTCGGCACAGGTATCCGAGCCGTAGACAACTACTAGTGTCTTATTCGCTGGCTGAGTGCTCGTTTCGTTTTTCATGCTGGTGAGCTGGGTGGGGGGTCTTTCTTGCACGTTTAAGATAAAGTAGACTTCCGTGTCGCTATAGACGTGGACTGTGCTCTGATAAGTATTATTCAGCAGCGTCACTAGTATCGTGTAGTTCCCAGCAGTGACCCTCGCCTCTAAGTACCCCACTCCTCTGCATAGAACCCGCGAGCCATTCAAAACGTAGATTTCCGGCTGCCCCGCATTCGAAGCCGCGTGAATCTTGAGACCAAACCTTTGCCTTTGTAGAAGTACCCTCCGGATCTCGCTAGAGGTAAGCCTCGCAGTAAATGTGTACGTTTCGTATCCAGGCTTGGATATGGCGACGGAGTACACACCCTCTCTTAGGGTGGCACTAAAAGAGCTGCTATTGCTCAAGTATCTTGTCCCGTTGATTTCAACAGTGAAGGAGTTTACCGGTGCCCCTGTTTCGTCCAGCACCTCTAGCGACAAGTTGTAATTGCGGGTCTCTAAGGGTGTTCTTCGATACACGTTGATTGACCTGTAGTCGTGCACAACCAGCTGGTTTTTGCCAAGCGACAGACCGACGAGGGGCGAGGTGGATACATTTATCAAGGAGGGGGGGTTGCCGGCGGTAAAGTTGCCGATGGCCACTTGGTTCTTGTCTCGATTTGCCACTATGAATAGACCATCGTCGTACACCTGTGAGACCAGGTTGTCGCCCTTCTCGTATTTTAAGGGGATTGGTACCCTACGGGTAAGCCCGTTGGCAAGGTCTACTACTGAAAGTGTTAGAGTTGCCCCGCTAGGCTCAACGCGGTATAAGTACCTGTAGTCTGGTAGCGAGGGCTGTGTTCCGCATAAAGACGGGTCGTCTACCGCGGCTATGCGCTCTAGACCCGAGCCAAGGTCGTAAATGCCCAGAGTCCCATTGTCGAAGAGGATTCCCAGATGCGGATCTAGGTTGACGATCAAAAGGACGTGGTAGTAGTCGAAGGACTGTGATGCGAAGGGGGACCACTTATACACGCGGAGAACCTTCTCGTTGAGTGTAAGGCAGATGTGGCAGAACGTCTCCACAGTCAGGAAGACTACGCCTCTGCTAGTTTCCAGCATTTGAAGCGCCTGATTTATCGAGCTCTGGGGCTCTACTTTGTAGCTACCAACTTTGAAGTCTATCCAGAGGATATACCTTGGTGTCAAGAGAATAAGGTAATTGCCTGTGACCGCTGCCTTCCTTACTTCACTTAGTATCGTTCCCGGTAAATCAACGCTTGAAAGCGTCCTGTCCCGCTGGATGTCATATACCACTACCTGAGAGCGTGGTACTGTGCCGGCCAGATTCGCAACTACAACCAGTTTTTCATCGTCGAGGAAGTAGATGTCAGCCGCAAAGGCGCTTTTAAGATTTACCTGTTTAACGAGTTTTAGACTAGAATTGTATACCTCTAGCTTATAACACCCGGCTTCTTGGTAAACTGCAGCAATGAACTTTCCACTGGGAGATGAGAGCACCTTTAATTTATCCCAGGTGCTTGAAGATATTTTGCCTACGAGCCTCCACTCCTCCGTTGGAGTGGCAGCGACGAAGCTAGCTAAAATAGTGATGCATAAGAGTAAGTTTAGCAGGAGCAGCTTTCCCTCCAATGAAACCACTTTCTGTATGTCAATGTTTTAGGCTTTATGCTTAACGCTAGCCACGCCGTAGCACGCGCTGAGCGGCAATACTGCTGGAGAAAGCTCTGCAATAACCTTCCATGCAACTCTAGCACGTGGGGGCCCGCCCGCGGAATGCAGGCAAAAGCCTTTAGCGGCATCAGAGGAATTAAAACCCGCGAAAGCAGGGACCCCGTGTCCCTGAGGTGAGGCGACGACTGGCTTACTACAGCGAAACGTTTTTCATCTTCCCCAGGCTTTACTTTACAGCTATGTATCTCGATAAAACAGAGGAGAGAATGCTGGAGGGCGAGTACGGCGAGGCAGTAGCCCTTGCCATGAGGGCTGTGGTAAAAGTGGCTGAAGTCTTTTCTGCCCCGAGGCTTGTGAAAATAAAGCATGCGCATGTTTCCGGGGTCTCATATGAAAATATCGGAGATGAGGGATTAGGCTTCCTTG
>JAJHRM010000384.1 GCA_020832965.1 Thermofilum sp.
CTCCAGGTGTTGTTTTAAGTATGAGGATTCCTACGTCAATAATTATTATTGCATCAATGCTATGTTTTTAATTTCTGTGAGCGATTATCCATTAGGAGCTGAAAAAGTTAACGAGATAAAGAGCATGCTTGAAAAATTACGTAAAGAAAAAGGTATAATTTAGAAGTGCACTACCGCTATGTTTTCCAGCGGAGTCAAATACTTATATCTTTCAAGTGCACGTTTCGCAAATTTCCGCTTTTGGTATGCAGAGGTTAGGAAGTTCCGCCTAGGGAGTGATTTATTCTTTAGGCTTTATGCTCGGATATCTGGGAATCAGTCCTCGTGTTAACTTATATATTGAGGTCTAGGAGTACGTAGTCGATTGAGATGAATAGGCGGAAAATTGTTCACATAGTCACTGTTGGCACGAGTATCATCAGGAATATTGCCCAATGTGCCGGAGGGCATAATGTTCCCAGCGAAATTGCTGAGAGGTTTAGGAGGTGGGCTCAGGCCCCTCCGCGTAGCAGAGAGGACGCCGAGGCCGGTGGTAGGGCTTGCGCTGGCTGTGAGGAGTTTGAGACTGCGCTTAGCATCCTCTCCAGCAATCCATACGGCGTCAGCGCTGAGTTGAATGCCATGAGGACCTACCTTGAGAGGGGCGAGGTTGACGCAGTCGTCCTGCTAGCCTCTGACACCGGGGTTTCAGAGTTTTCCGCGAGGCTCCTTGAGGCTTACCTGTCCTCGGAGGGGAGGAGGGTCGAGACAGTCAGGGTTAGAGACCTCGGCCTGGATTTCCAGAGCGGCCTGTTAAACCTTGTGGATGCCGTAGCCAGCGTCGTGGCTAGGTACAGGGGCGAGAACTACAGGGCCTGGATTAATCTCACTGCAGGTTTCAAGCTCGAGGCTGCCGTCCTCTACCTTGCCTCATGCCTGTCAAGGATGGGCGTCGAGAAAGCTTACTACATTCACGAGACGATGAGGAGCACCGTAGAGGTTCCCGCCATTCCTGTTAAGCTAGAAGACTCGCTACTCAAAGTTGTAGAAAAGCTCGACGATGGGGAGCTTGAAGTCGAAGAAGCCCGCAGAAGGGTCGGTGAAGAGCTCCTTGAGCTGTTGCTGAGGAGCGGGCTCGCTGAAAAGATCGGCTCCACCGTGAGGATTAGAAGGTGGGTGCTCCACCTAGTTAAAGGCTTCTGACGGGGCTCATTCAGCACTGCCTGTACAACTCCTCACCGCGATAATTATAGCAGTGCTGATTAGGTGCCACTTCTGGAGAAGCGCGATACTACAGGACCCTGACCAGCTTTGCTCCACCCAGGAGTGGGAGCTCCTCCTTCGTAAGCAGGTGTATCTCGAAGGGGTACCACCAGGGCACGCCCCCCTCCTCCATCGCCCTCCAGAGCCTGCTCAGGAGCCTGGATTTCTCCCGCGAGGTCTTGGGCAGCTCTCTCAGCACTACTGCCACGTCTACGTCGCTGTCAACCGTGAGCCTCCCCTCTACAGCCGAGCCGAAGACGTAAACCTCCGCACCCTCCCCAGAGACAGCCCTGACAGCCTCCACCAGCACCCCCAGGTACTCCCTCCACTCCAAGAGCTCCCCGAGCTTCCACGTCTGAACATCGATGGCTAGATCCTCCTTAGGGAAAGACTTTGCTCTCAATCACCTCAATAAGTTAAAAAGCTTTTCAACAACCTCAACAGCTTTCAATGCATCCTCCCTCTCGTAAGCTCCAGCCAGGTACCTAGAGCCCGTATACGCATCCTCAAGGGCCCTCAAGTCATCCCTATTTTCATCGACGAATTTTGCGACCTCCCTGGAGAGCTCTGGCTTCCCGAAGCGTTCCAGGGTCTTCGACAAGGTTCCAAGCAGCTCTCTTACCTGGTGGCTCCTTGGAGTGAAGCCCAGCATTCTCAGCAGATGGGCTTTCAAGCTGAGAATGCTAGGTTTCAGGGATTAGATCTAGGGCGGAAATCGCAGTCTTTTGTATAATTTTCAGCGATTAAGGCAAAAGCCTTATTTGAAGCATTTTAAAGAGTGCTTCGCCCTGCACGTGCAAGGTTGAGGTGCATGATTCGCCAAACAGGGTAGCGAGGAGGAAGGTAGCTGTAAGAGCACCAGCATCCATAGCTAATTTTGGGCCGGGGTTCGATGTTATAGCTGCTTCTATTGAGGGGCTATACGATGTTGTAGAACTCTCCTGCTACTCAGGTTCCGGTAAAATACAAGTCGAATCACTGGGGTTTAATGTTCCCTCGGGGGAGAATAATGTTGCCTACCACGTTGCTAAGAGCTTCATGGAGGAGTTCCTAGGAGACGCTTATGATATCCACATTACTGTTAGGAAAGGTGTGCCCCCTGCCAGCGGCCTCGGGAGCTCGGGTGCCACAAGCGCTGCAACAGCTTACGCACTAAACGTGCTCTTCGGTGCCAGGCTAGATGAGGACGCGATCCTAAAGTTGGCAGGCGTGGGTGAAGCATTTGCCGCTGGAGCACCACACTACGACAATGTCGCTGCGAGCCTGTTTGGAGGATTCACAATTCTTGATTTAGCGGGCAATAGGGTCTTCAGGCACGTACCAAAGAGGAGGATTCCAGTAGCCATTGTGACGCCGAGGGTGAGCACACTATCAGGGATCAGGAAGACCGAGTACGCACGCTCACTGCTGCCAAGAGAGGTGAGCCTTGAAAGCCACGTGAAGCAGTCTTCGTCCCTTGCAAAGCTCCTCTACGGCATTTTA
>JAJHRM010000385.1 GCA_020832965.1 Thermofilum sp.
CACCGTGAAGGTAGAGTTGAACGTGATCCCGTTCGGAGACGTAAACCTGGACGGCGAAGTCAACTACAAGGATCTCGCGATCATCGTATCAAGGTACGGCGCGGCGCTCGCCGACCCCGAGTACACCCCATCCGCGGACCTCAACGATGACTTCAACATCGACTACAAAGACCTAGCCGTAGTCACATCGCACTACAGCGAAACGTAACCCGCGCGAAACGCACTAAACGTATCTTTTACAGTTAAAGCAGTAGTGCTTACCAAGCGTCCCCAAGCGGTATGCGGGTTTACCACAATAAGGACATACAACAGCCACACTGTCGGATCCCTTACCGCCAGAAATAGTCCCGCATCTCGATCGCATCATAATAAAAATTATTTTAGCTATCTCAGCTGTATCGATTATTTTGCCATCTGTATCTATTATTTTATATTTAGGCAGGTTTACAGCTAGCTGCTCTGCTAGATCTAGAGCGGAAATGCCCCTACTGTTCCTTAACGTTGAATCAGCACCGTTTTCAAGCAGTAACTTAACCTTATCGGGCAAATTAACCAGTGCACGCCAGTGCGCGATATAAGTAGCGTAGTGTAGTGGTGTATTACCTTCATCATCTCTAGCATTCACGTACGCTCCGTACCTGATTAGCATCTTAACAATCTTAACGGCTCCAAGCAAAACGGCAATATGTAAAGGTGTAACTCCCTTATTATTTTTCGCGTTCACATTCGCTCCATGTATTAGTAACATCTCGACGATGTCAGTGTAGTCTTCATCGTGCGAGGAAGTATGACCGAAGGCACATATGTTTAGTATTCGTCCTCCCATATATTCCTCAAATAATTCTTCAGCAATAATTTCCGCAAGGGTAAAAAGGTTTCCTGAGGCTGCGGCATAATGCAATGGAGTATAACCAAATGTATCTAATACATTAACTGTAGCATCATATTTAATTAATAATTTTACGAAATCAGCATAACCGGCAGCTGAGGCTAAATGTAAAGGGGTGCGACCAAACTTTCCCACAGCATTTACCTCAGCACCATTCTCAAGTAGAAACCTAGCGACGGCGCTGTAGCCTTCCTCGACAGCGTAATGCAAGGGGGTTCTACCGCTGTCATCTTTTGCGTCGACATTTGCCCCATACTTAATCAATACGTTGATACATTTGCACATCGCTTCCTCGTCGTAGTAACAGCTATGTATATCATCGGGAAAAAGAGGCCCATGATATAGCACAGTGTAATGTAAAGGGGTGTAGCCGGTTACGCTCCTTGCATTTACATCAGCACCATGCTTAATAAGCATCTCAGCAATCTCAGCCTTCCCGTAGTAAGCGGCAACGTGCAGAGGGGTAACTTTTTTGGCTGTTACAGCGTTTACATCTGCTCCATGCTTAAGTAAGATTGAAACCACATCTTCACGACCTTCTCGAACAGCTAAGTGCAGAGGGGCAATGCCGTCTTTATCTCTCGCGTTAACATCTGCGCCTCGCCGAATTAACGACCACGCAACATCGACGTTGCTAGCATAGTGCAGAGGAGTTCTACCCATCTTATCCCTCGCATTTACATCCGCACCTCGCTCAATCAACAGTTCAGCGACACGATTGGAGCCGCTAACGGCTGCCCAATGAAGAGGAGTAGCACCGCTTTCAGCTCTCGCATCTATATCTGCCCCCCAACAAACCAGTAGAGCAGCAACTGCTACGCTGTCTTCAACTGCTGCAAGATGCAGAGGAGTTAACCCCCCTTCTGGCGGCAAAATCGCGTCACACCCTCCAGCCCATACCACTAACTGAAGCCGAGAAGTTCCCTCATATTTATAGTATGATAACTGATGAAAAACCTTGCCCTCACGAGTGAAAGCACTCGCGAACTCGCTTTCGCTACGTATGTTTACGTTCACTCCTCTTTCGATTAATAGTTTTACAGCATCTACGTGTCCATGCTTTGCAGCGTAATGTAAAGGGGTTAGTCCGTCCTTATCCCTAGCGTTTGCGTCCGCTCCTTTCTCTAAAAGTTCTTTTACTTTGGCAGCGTCACCGTCAGCGGCAGCTTTCAGGAGCTCTTCATTCAGTCCCATTGAGTGTGAAAGCCTTTGCTCTTCTTTAAGTTTTGCGACTAGTAAGGGAGGTGCGCGCGAGTGAAAGAGCGCGTTTCTTCAGGGATGCAAGGCTTCTCGGTACAGCAGCTACTCTCTTGAAGAAATTTGGCGGGATGCTGGTCGGATATACTTAAGGTGGCTTTAGGTGCAACGTTGCCTTCCTCCGCGGGCGTTGAAAGGTTCGGCGTTATAGTAGAATTCGCAAAAGAGGCGCGCGCTCCACCAGTTACTTGTCGAAAAATTTAAAAACTATCCTGTTAGTTTTTAGGCATGCGCTTAGCGCTGGTCTCTCTTTTCCTGCTTCTCGTGCTTGCAATCTGTTCTGCTGCCACTTTAGCTCAGCCGACAATATACATCTTGAGCGTGAAGGAGTCTCAGGGTTGGTGGACTGACCTGCAGATGCTTGCTGCCAAGACACAGGACTACCTGCAAAGAGCTGGGAAGGCTCTCGGGCTTTCCTTCAGCATCGAGGTTATCGACTCTATTGAGAAGTGGGATAAATTTGTGGCTGAGGCTCCGCCTTACGCTGTGATTATAAATGCGCACGGCGAGCTCGTGCCCGTTCCGCCAAGGTATGGGACTGACTGGCAGAGCTTCTTCAAGGATTTGGCGGCGAAC
>JAJHRM010000052.1 GCA_020832965.1 Thermofilum sp.
AACGGCTTCGAGGAGTTTATTGTTTTGACAAAGTTTCCGGACGTGGTAAGGGAGGCCGAGAAGCTCAAGGCACAGGGCTACAACATCCGCTGCTCGATGGACCCCCCGCTGAAGAGGGTCGGGAAGGGCAAGGCACTGAAACACGCACTGGAGACAGGCGCGGTGGACCCAGACAGAAGGGTGTTCATCGTGTTCCCAGACGACTTGTTCCTAGACGAGTCTCTGCCACTCAGGTTCCTCTCAAGCCACCTCGAGGCAGTAAACAGGCTAGAGGTGTGGGGAAGCGTAGCAGTAACGGCTGGCCTACAGCTGCCCTACGGATACGTCGAAATAGACTCTCTGAGCTTGGCTACGAGCTTCAAGGAGAAGCCCATATTACCGATACACGCGAGCACAGGCCTATACATATTCGAGCCACAGGCACTAAAGCTACTACAAGAAACAGTAGACATGAACACCGATGAGCCAATAGAGTTCGAAAACGTACTCCTGCCAAGGCTAGCGGAAAAAGCCAAGCTACACGCATTCATCGTCCCACGGGACGCATGGCTACCAGTAAACACACTAAAAGAACTAGAAGAAGCAACAAAAACACTAAAAACACACAACCACTAAAAAAAGCTACACCCCCACCCCACCGCCCCGCCTCCAGCCAGAGCCCCTTACAACCTCCAAAAGGTACCGGTGAAGACCCCAGGGAAAACATCAAAAAACCCATACTCGGAGTGCTCCTCGTTCAGCCTAACCTCTCTCCACGTCCTCATAAACCATCCCGATAAAGAAAACGCCTAGCCTCACTAAGCCACACATATTCACATTGAAACGGCCTCCTCAATTTTTCTAGTAATATAATTAGCTTAGTTCTCGGTAACTTTACCCCTAAAGAAAAATTTGCTACAACTAATGAAACAGAAAAACAGAAAAAATGGAAATCCAATACTCCGTCAGTTACATGCCTACCTATTCCGTCCTATTTTAACATCCTAACCACCTCTTGCCCCTTTGCTGACTGAAGACGCCGGATACCCCTTCTCACCCTACCCCACCTAGTTCCCAACCCCTCGTCAACCAGCAACGCCAAACTAAGCAACCAACCAACGCCTCTGTGATAAAACGACAAAAGAGGCCACGCGCCCTCCCTCAAAGCCAAAGCCCTCCCAAAAACATACGCCGCTTCTCGCAAAATAGTAAACACACCAGGCGACAAAGAAATGCCATTCTTTACGTCGGCAAAGACTCGAGCAGTAGACTTTATCAACACAGAATCTGGCAACGCAAATATCGGGTCAACCTCCCGCAACACAAGATACCCAGCCTCAGAAGCCTCCCTCAGAAGATTCAGCCCCTTCTCACTCCTAACCACCACAAGAGTAGCGCCGCCAAGCTTCATAAAAGGCTCTCTCTCGCGCGCTGGCAATGTCCACGGATCCGCGAGAGAGAGATCTGCCCCTACATTAGTTGGGTTAGTGCAGACAAAACAGCTCCTACCGTAGAAATAGTGTCCAAAACCAGAATCCCAAAAAATGGGGAAAGAAATACGGACGACGCCCCCGCTAGTCCATATGCTGGTGAAGCCAGGCCAACCGTACCCCCTAAAAGAAATCGACACGACCTCATACGCAGAAATATGGAACCTCTTAAGCGCATACCTTACGGCATATACATTAGGTGTATTGTTACAGTAAGGCCCCAAAATAAAGACGGCGTGCTCCCTACCCCTCAGACGGGCAAGACGCCTAGCAGCTTCGACATAGCAGGGGACGGCGGTAACTGCAATTCTACCAAATCTCCGTAATGCCAAGTCAAATACCTTCGCAAAACCAAAAGTAGGTGCATAAAGAGACCCCGAAAACCTCTCTAATTCCTCCCCCTGCCGCACCACAGTCCACACCCCGTACACAAAACCACGATTAACCCGCTGCCTAGGCACCACCACGGCATCAACGCGGTGATGCTCTAGGAGATACCTAAGCAACGCCGTACCAACACCGCCACTTGCACCCCTACGCCGAATTCTTTCATCAGTCGCCCAAGCAATATAAACAGCAGAATAGTTGCCGATAAGGCTCCTCACAATCTTATCAGGGGTAGACATGAAGCCTCATTTCAAGCTCTATGTTATCTCAAAGCTTGTGCCACGACTTATCAAACTATATCAGAAAACTTGAAGCGCCTCCTAGATTCCACGCCGTCTGCACAATTCATAGTCACACTATCTCCTCCGACGACGCAACACCCGCACAGGCAACTTAACCTTTTCAAGCCTCCCATTGACAGCATGGCTTATAACTCTGCTCTCTTGCGAAATAGTCTCCATAACTCTAGCCACAACAAGCCACAAGTTTCCATACTCCTTGGCATTAAAAGCATCAACCAAATACAGCTCCTCCTCTAAGCCTAAGTGCAACAACACGTCACGCACCTTCACATCATCCCATGCTGTATCGTAGTCTTTACTTACTTCGTCAGCATATTTCTTCTAAGTCTTTTAGGCGCGCGATTTATCGCCTTCTAAAGCTAAAAGGCTTGCCCTTGCATTATCTTCAACATAATGAAGCCTTTTAATCGATTTCCATTTAAAACATAATAGGAGGATTTTTGCCCTTATATTATAGAAGAAAATATCGCAACAACTCCAGTTCGAGGATTGTTTAGGTTTTGCTTGGTCTATAAACGTTGAAGCACCTGAAAGTTGCCGTGGAAATTTGTAGGGCTAAACCAAAGTTAACTGCTACCCCTTCAGCGTTGTACCTAGATAAAGCATAATAGGAAGGTTTGCGCGCGCTAGGTATTTAAAAAGTTTCATGGATGCTAGACCCACTTCTATGTTTGAAGTTCTGTAGAATTCTATTATACAATTCCAAGTGTTTTTCAGTTATAACATTCAGTGAAAACTCCTTTAGGGCTCTTTCTCTGCTATTGGTTGACATATATATCCACAAATTCTTATCCTCTAAAACAATCCTAACGGCATCAGCTAACCTATCATAGTTCTCTAGAGGCGCCAGTATCCCCGTTTTTCCGTTTTCCACAATTTCATTAATAGGTGGGATATCAAATGCTACAATAGGTCTTCCGCACGCCATAGCTTCTGCTAGAGGCATGCCGAAGCCTTCCTGTATTGAAGGATAAAGTAATATTTCACCTAGGTTGTAGTATAGTGGTAGTTGATTATATGGAACCCAACCAGTAAAGAATACTCTACTCTTTAAATTATATTTATCGATTAAATGCTTAACATAGTTCCAATAATGAATATTTAATTGAGGTACAACCCTATAGCCAGTAACAAGAAGAACTACATCTCTCGGCAACTTGGTTAAGCATCGAATAGCATAATGCAGACCTTTTCTAAGAACTAGATGATCGGTTCCCACATGAAGAAGTATTTTTTTATCCTCTAAACCAAGCATTCTTTTTAACTCGTATAGCTTTTCCTTATTGACGTATGGTGTAAAGAAGCTGGTGTCTACGGGGTTATAAATTGTCACAATTCTACCCTTAGCTTCTGGTATGGCACTTTCAACATATGTTCTTATAGCATTTGATACGACTATGATAGCACTAGTTTTTTTGAATACTATTTTGCATAGATTTAATTGGAAATTCCTGTCAACAGTAGTGAGCAGGTAGCGGGTCATCGAGCCTCGATAATTACAAGATAGGTCCTCCATCCAAGGATAATGATTCAACTCATAAATTACTAAAGGATACGTGCGAGTAAAGCTTTTAGCTAGAAACAAAGCATTTATAGGCCTTGTGGTTACGACTAATGTGTCTTCTTTAGATTCCCGAAATATCTTATTAAGTAATTTATTAGAGTATCTCCATGAATTTACATAATGAATTATATATTCCAGCTTTATGCTTCTAAAAGCAATCGAAGGGTGCTCATGAAAGTTTATACCGAGATAAGTATATTCTCTTAAAGTGCTTCCAGGCTGTATAACTGAGACTTTAACGCTGTTTCTTAAAAGGTGAGGAATTAATCGTAGTACAACTCTTTCGGACACTCCGTAGCCAAGTCTATGTGGTGTTAAAATAAATATTACATGCATGTCATCCGCCTCGAAGAGACTCTATCTTTGTACGTAAGGATTCTAAATCTGAAACAGCTTTTTCAACTTTTTCATCAATATCTCTACTAATTTCTTCGTAATTGTCTAACAAAAATGTAATTCTATCTGGTAACAAACTCATTTCCTTTAATGACATAAAGAAATAGTTTGTATTTAATTTCAAAGTTGTGAGAACATCCAAAACTTTCTCTCTGTATGTCTTTGGAAAAATAAAGAAAGCCGGTTTTGATGCAGATAAGCCCATAATTCCATCATGCATTCTCGTTGTAATAAGGAGGTCTACATTACTATAGAAGTTCCATGCAGCATGAAGAGAGTCAAATCGCATTGTTAATATTTTAGGTGAATTCTTTAAGGATATTTTTGTTTTAAGGATATTAAGAAGACTTTCTATGGCTGAGTAATCGGCTGATAATGCTAAGGATGTCAAGTATATTTCTACATCATTGTTCATTTTTTGAGTAAGTTTATAAATCAGCGTTGATAGGTATTGTATGTATCTATAAAATTCATCTACTTCAAAAATATCACGTCTTGGAATAATGGCTATTTTTATTTTCTCATTTCTTTTTTTATTGATTAATGGAAAAATTTTTCTTATATAAAATGCTACATCCGGCTTTATTTCTATTTTTTTGCCCCCTATTTTGCATACTTTATTTAACAATGCGTAAGTATAAGCTCCTCTCACAAACAAGTAGTCAAATTCGCCAAGGATCTTACAATACTTTTTAAATATTATTTGATCGATGGAGCCAACACCGCGTAAATCAATGCTCATTGGTAACGCAACAAGCTTAGTATTTTGAGATTTGAATGCCTGATAGAGCTCTGTATATATGGGATTGAAAACGTGGGAAGTGTGCCCCCCAAAGATCACGAGATCTTCACGTGTGACTTGCCTTAGATTATCGTGGTATCGATGAATATTGCTTAAAAAATGAAAGAGGATATATCTGAAGCGCTGAGACACACAGATTTTGCGACTGTGAATTACTGAAAAAAGGACATCAGATAAGATATTATAGTTATAAATGTAATTATAAATTGAGAATCCTTCTTGGAGGAGCTCCTTCAATTCATGTGGTATTTGAGAAGCTTCGTCTACTCTAATGTAGAGAGCTTTCTCTTCGAAGTTATTGAGCATTTTGCTCGCAGAATAATATTGCAAGAAGTCTCCAAGGTTGTTGACAGGGGCAATTCCAACTAGTATCATCCTTTATCCTCCCCGTTTTTAGTTCTAGCAAGCCAAGCCAATCATAGAACCGCCAGAATATACTAGTGAATGCTCCGTTGTATTATAAATAACATCCATTTTAATATATTGCCTTATTTGCATTGTTCCAATATTTCGTCTTACTAGAAAGCCATAAAACGCATTATTCTCTCTGATAAATACCACATTTCCACATATAAGATTAACCTGGGGGGAGATAAGAATAATTCTACTTAAATTAATATAGGCCCGGATGTTGTTCTTGCCAATAATATCGGCGTAAACCTGTAAATTGTCTTGACTAAAGTACTTTAGCCATAAGATGGCATAATAATCTTGTGAAGTTGGTGTAAACCTATCAATAAAAGGATTAAGAGCATCCGAGAAAGATTCTTCAGGATAGCCTAGTTTATTAGCTACTTCGTACATGTAACCACTATTGAAGAGAAGGAATAACGCGAGAAAAGATATCCAGAAACTTTCTCTCTTTACAAATCTAATGACCCTTCCGACAAACTTATATCCGTCTACTAAACTAGGAGCTAGTATAAAGGAAGCCAAGTGGTAAATTCTCGTAATGTTAACTGCTGCAGACATTGTTGAAAAGCCTGTAATAATAAAAAATATACCTGCGGCTATCGTTAATGAATGATAAAGAATCTTTTTTTCTTGGTAAATAGCTTGCTTTCTAATGAACAGCTGGAGCATTAGCATTATGTTTGATAGTACTCCTAGAGCAATAAATATAAGTGTGAATAAGTACATATATGTTAGAAATTGATGAAGGAAGGTTTTTGGTTTTACAACATATTCGACTCCTTGAGCATAATAAGGTGAAAGCATTTCATTTATATTTTCAATAAATGTCCTCACCGTAGTCGCTGCCGCAATAATAATAGACGCACCTGAAGTATACGTATAATGCATATAGTGTATTATGAAACTTGTAATGATAACATACAATAACGCCTTCCGACGTAGAAGTACAAAAATAATAAGCTCGGAAATCAAAAAGATACTAAGCCACGTATAATATGTACCGTAGTGTGAGTATACTAATGCAGACATAAATAAGACCAATAATGAGGAGTCTCTAAAGCGTTTCAAGAAATTGCTCTCATTGCTATGTGCTATGATATAGTATAATAGTAAAGCTAGAATAACTTCAGCGATCATCTGCTTAACTATTTGAAGAAGCTCTGTGTAAAATGGAAACATGGATATAAAGTAGAATGTCGCGATAAAAGATTCTTTCTCGTTATAACCTAGTTTAATATACATTTTATACAAGATGAGAGGAATTATTGAGCAAATCAATGGAAATGCAATCTTGAAGATCTCAATTAAAGAAAGCGAGGATACGATTTGTAGTATAGGGGTAAGTATAGTAACCGAAAAGGCACTATTGTAGGTGTGGGGGATAGTCGGATCCCAAAAACCACTCTCTAGAATCCTTTGGGCTAAATAATGCTCAACTTGTATATCTGCGCCATTTAGATATTGCGAAGATAGAGTAATATGATAGCACAAAGAAATCGATATAATATATATGATAATTAATTTTAATCCAGTTTTTGATTTTTGAGGTTCTAAAAATAGGTACATTAATGGCGAAATGGCGACAAGAGGTACGTATGTGTACAATAAAGTAGGATCTCTATAAAATGCCACATTCAACGCCCCCACAATACTTAAGACTATTAGCACTAGGAGATAAAGCCAAATTAAGAGTATCGTTAGTTTTGGTTTCCATAGCATCCGCTCTCAGCCCTCAAAGATAGATTTTAATATTTTTTCATATCTATTTCTTGCTTTTTCAAACGTAAACATTTTGTAAATAGTGTTAAGCGCGTTTCTTGAATATTCTTCCCATAAGCCTTCATCAGAGATGAGTTCATTAACTTTAAATGCTATTCTAAACAGATCTTTGTCGCTATGTACTAATAACCCAGAAATACCGTCCTTTAATACGTCTGGGATTCCTCCAACATCTGTAGCAAGTACTGGAGTACCACATGCCATGCTTTCCAATAATGCATTTGGCAAACCCTCGCTATACGAAAGAAGAACAAATAATCGTATTGTATTATATATTATAGGTAATTTATCACCTTGAATTGTACCTAAATACATAATTCTGTGGTCGCCCTTTGACAGTCTCTCGAAAAATTTCTCGTAAGAACCAAAACCTGCAACATATAATCTCACTGACGGGTTTAAACGAGATAGAATATAATAAAGATCAAGAAGTCTGTGAATTCCTTTCCTATAGTTAAGTGCTCCAACATATCCTATTGCAAGATCCCTCTCATCGAAATTGTTGATTTTCTTGAATATATTTATATCAACATATAGTGATCCTAATACAACTTGATTTCTGATCTTCGTATTCCACAGTTTAATTACGCTAGGCATCTCTATTATTATTATATTCGATAATAGTAAACTGATCCTTGAAAACAGTTTATCAACTACATTATCGGGTTTTTGTGCTACAAAAATCGCTGTTTTAATCGAAAATAATTTAAGTAACATCAGATGGAATAATAGAGGAGGAGCTAAGATTATTGCCCCCCGAACACGTAACTGGAATAATATCTTTATTAACTTTGCAATAGAAATAATTCGCAGGTAATAATATCTAATCCCCGTACCTCTGCATTTTCCTTGCGTGCATATTGGAATCCAAAGAACTTTCGGATTGCAAGGAGGATCATCACCACTAATTACGATTATCTTATCTACCTGGTTTGTAGCAGTAAGAACATATACGAATTTTTCAAGAAATGCTTTAGTGCTGGGGTTACTATGCGGGTTTCCTACTATAAGCAATAATTTTTTCATACTGCTTTACCCAATTAAGGATTTATAAACCTCTATATAGCCTTTAGCTATGGAATCAAAATCATATTTAACAGTACCGTTCTTAGCGTTCGTCCCAATTTTTTTTCTCAAGCCCTCATTATTCATTAATATCTTTATATTTTTTGCAAGCTCTACAAAGTCACCAGCAGGAAATAAGAAACCGTTAATTCCATGTTGAATAAGCTCATTAGGTCCTGGAATATTACTTGCTATTACGGGTTTGCCTAGGGCCATTGCTTCTAGCACTACAATTCCAAACGTTTCATAAAATGAGGGAAGAACAAATATGGAGCACCGTGCTAAAATGTTTAAGAAGTTATTATGTGGTAAAAAGGGTAGGAATTTTACTTTACTCTCTATTCCCAGAGCTTTAACGAGGGATCTTAAGTATTTTTCTTTAGGGCCTGAACCTGCAATAACCAGCCTAAGTGATGAATAAGGAGCGTCTTTAATTACTAGTGCAAAGCCTTTTATTAAAATGTCGACACCTTTTTCACCAGAAAGCCTTCCACCATATAGAATAAAGCCATGATCTTCGCTTTTAATCTTGTAAAGCTTATTTATTTCGACCCCATTAGGTATATGAAATATTGGTTTTCCAGACTTCATATTCTCTAATAGATTTGTATAATATTTGCTGGGAACTGTAATAGCATCAGAGTATTCAATAGCACGTTTTTGAATCTTTAGATTAAAAGGTCTTTTAATATGCCAAAGTATACGTTTACTAATAGAACTTCTTACAGGAATTGTAGTCCAATCATAGAATGGACTATGAAACGTGAATACCTTAGGAGTTGTTAGTGAGTTTTTAGTGATAAAGGCATAATACGCAGTATAAGCATCTGCAGATTGTATAATGTCCGGACTCAATACCTTTATATGTTTTGCCACGATCTTCGAAAATACCAATTTCGTTGCCACATTTTTCAGGATCGAATCGTGTAAGTGTGGTGCCTGGATATTAACTATATGAACACCGGCAATGTTTTCGATAAAACGTAGGGACTTCCAGCGACGTAAAATGAAGACTTCGAGCCCCCTTTTGGCTAATGCTTTAGCTAATCCATAAAGTTGGAATTCTGTACCTAGTAAATTCTCTTTTTCAAAGTCTTCATATACTCCGCTAGCAGTAGAAATTATTGCCACGTTCATGAGAGCTTTACCTCTATGATTTTTGTAAACATTAAAGCCACTTCTTTCCATGTAAATATGGGTATGTTTTTCTCATTAAGAATGTTATTTTCTCTCCTTAATTCATCAAGTATAGCTAAGGCTAGTGCTTTGGGAGATGAATCAATAACTCTTGCAACACCTATTTCTTCGACCCATTTGGATGCGATGCTCCCTCTTGTCATGATTAGTTTCTTTCTTCTTGCGAAGACTTCATTTATTAGTAATGGATAGCTTTCGCCTGCGTGCCTGGTGGGGAGGACTACGACGTCTGAGGCGTCGATGAGGGCTATCTTGTCCTCCTCGCTAACGTACCCGAGAACCTTTATCCTGTCTTCGATGCCAGCCCTCCTAGCAATCTTCAAACACTTCTTCAGGTATTCTCCATCACTCTTACCTGCTATCACCAAAACGGTATTGGGTTCTTCTTTAGCCACTTGAATGAAGGCTTTGACCAGTATGTCTAGCCCTTTAGTTGGATGTATTCTCCCAATGTATGCGATGATTCTTTCATCGATATTATATTTCCTTTTGAAAACTGCTGCCATGTTAGGGAGCTTCAAGTACTCTTCATTAATGCCGTGAGGTAGCACGATCGCGTCTATAGAATATTTCTCTTTCAATAATTTCTTCTCATAGTTATTTGTTACAAGGATAATATCAGCTAAATTAATCATTTTCTGAGTAATCCATTTTTGATATAGATAACCGAATATTCTTATAAAGGGATTATAGTGATGTTCCAGATAGTCAACGCCTATGAAATATACTGCTAGAGGTTTTCCAAGCCTCTTAGCTTCTTTACTGATCTTATATGTGAAATAACTGTTTTGGCTCCAGCAAATTATAACATCAATTTTTTCTATAATTTTCCTAGGGAATTCTATGGGAATTGTAAGATCTGGAAAGAATATTTTCAAGGTCTTTATCCTATGGATGTAAACGTGACTCATTATTTCTTCTTTAGGTCTACCCTCAGCACCGTAGGAGCTTGTTATTACGTGAACCTCGTGGCCCAGCCTCGCCGTGCTTTCCGCCAGCGCTTTGATTGCGTTTTCTATGCCACCAACGACGGGCCAGTAGTGATGAAACACATGAGCGATTCTCACTTATGTGCCGCCTTTGCTATTCCCTTCACTGCAGGGGGCCCGTTCAGTAGCGCGTACGTGGTCAGTATCGCGTAGCTTAGCACCTTTTTGTGGAGGGGGTACCGCCACTTGTTCATGAAGTACGTGTGGTTCCTCCACTTCCAGTACATCCTGTCTTCGAGGTCAGAGTATCTATTTCCGCCGCTCTCCATTGCTAAGTGATATGCAAAGAATCTTGGTTCAAAGATTATCTTATACCCGAGCGCCTTAACCTGTCTCTGTAGGTCGCTTTCCTCTCTGTATCCGCTTCCCTTATAGTTGCTATCGTACATGATGCTCTCACCTAGTATTCTGACAGCTATCGCCATTAAGGGTGTCGTGTAATCGACCTCTCTAGGTCCATGCTTGTTGTTTAGTATGATAAAGCCTGTGAGTTTAGTTAGAATATCGGCTAGATAGGGCACGTTAAGCGTAAAATCCGGATCTACCTTTCTCCTTCTAAGGTTAACGACCCTGCCGCTACACACACCAACTAAAGGATCTTTTAGCCAGCGGAGGACCGGTGCTAGTGAGTGATCTCCAGGGTAAATGTAGTCGTCGTCATAAGTCACAAGCACATCATCGCTCCCTAGCTCCTTGATGGCCAAAGCAAATACCTTGTTGCGCGCCTTCGCTGAGCCTCTCCTGCCGACCCTGATGGCGTGTATTACCTCGAATCCCGCGTCCGTGGCGAGCTTCACGGTTGCCGCGTACTCTTCGGCTTCGCTCGCCGACGCGGCGTCTGCGACGATCACGAACCCTCTCACCAGTTTGCTGCCCACGAATGAACGTAGGCACAGCCTCAGCGCTGCGACCCTATTATAGGAGGGTATGCCCACGAAGATCTTCATCGTGCACACGCGCTAATGCAAATGGCAACGTTAGACCTGTGACCGGGCAACATGAACGCTATTTTCAGCTACTTCGCCTCTTTCTCCCAAGCTATGTCCTTTGTTTTGAGGTTCCTGACTGCGGCGGCCATTAGGTAGAGCTGCATTGTGACCCATGTTCTGTATGGTTTGTAGGCGAGGAGCAGGGCGCCGAGCGTGAGCAGGGCAAGTGCAAGGAGTGATCCACTTACGACGCCGGCGAGGAGCAGGATTGTGGCTACCGCTAGTAGCCATGGGTTGGCTAGGTGGAGCCATGCCTCGATTAGCAATGTTTTTCTGAAGGGTTTGGGGGCTTGTCGTAGTAGCTGTAGTGAGCGTGTGAAGTGTTGGATGAGGTGTTGGGCTCTGCGTATCCTCCACTTGTGGTATTCCTTGGGCAGGGCTTCGATGCTCCATAGGTCTTCGGGGGCGATGGCCCTGTATCCTTTTAGGGCGATGAGGGTTGCTGTGTGGCTGTCGTCTGCTCCTAGGTCGGTTGGGAAGCCGCCGATGGCTTGGAGGAGGTTTCTGCGGAAGGCTGCGAGCTCGCCGTGGAAGATTGGTGTGGCCCACATCTTGCTTTCTGCGATTCTCAGCGTGTTGTAGTAGTTCCTGTAGCCTTCCTCGACGGCCGCGGCCCCTTTGCTGGCTGGCTTTTTGAGGCAGGTTACGGCTCCGACTTTGGGGTCTGCTAGCCAGGTGACGGCTTTTTGTAGGGTGTCTTGTGTTGCCCAGGTTGCGTCTGCGTCTGTGATGAGGATGATTTCGCCGGTTGCGTGTTTGAGGGCGGTGTTGAGGGCGTGGGCTTTGCCTCTGCGTTGTGGCTCCTCTAAAACCATCACGTTGAGGCTGGTTTTTTGGGCCCAGTTTTTGGCGGTTTGCGGTGTGGCGTCTGTGCTGGCGGAGTCTATGACTATGATTTCTAGGAGTTCTTTGGGGTAGTTTTGTCTGGCGATGTCTTCGAGTTTTTTCTCTATGAATTTTGCCTCGTTGTATGTGGGTACGATGACTGTGACTTTTGGCTTGTAGTTGGGGTCTCGGTTTATGTTCCAGGGCTTGTTGAGCCAGTTTGTTTTGAGGTAGGTGTAGTAGGCTAGTGGTGTGGCGAAGTGGATTAGGGCTAGTGCTAGTGCCGCTGTTGTCAGCATTTTTGGCTGGGTGTGGTGGTGACCGTTGCTTCTAGGAGCGAGTAGTGC
>JAJHRM010000387.1 GCA_020832965.1 Thermofilum sp.
TTTCTTCCCTCAAATAGCACAGCAACCGGTTTATCCTCCACAGGGAATAGGAATAAGTTCTTGCTGGGATCCCAGAGTTCTGGAGTGGGCTCATGACAAATATAAACGAACGAGAGACTTGAATGATAATTATAGATTAATGGTAACGCGAATGAAATCATGTTCTACCCCTTTAAAAAACATTCAAGGCTAGTAAAAATTATATGCGCACAACGATTGTAGAACACCTGGTATTAACTAATCAAGTACTTTTCCCCAAGGCGTATGGACATACCTCGTTTAAAGGGCACTTACCACAAAGTGGGCGCTTAGCCTTGCAAATTCTTTGTCCTAGACTTAGCAGAGAAGTATGAAGGAAGATCCTGTGCTCTGGCCGGATGTAGGGCTCTAGCTCTCTTCGTGCCTTGTAGATGTCGGCATCCCCCGAAATTATGTTTAGCCTTTTTAATACTCTTAAAATGTTACTATCCACTATGAAGTACTCAGCGCCAAACAGCGCCACAAGTATCATGTCGGCAGTTTTCTCTCCAATACCCTCAACGGACAGCAATAACTCCCTGGCTTTCTCGGGAGGCAGCTTTAAGAACTCTTCCATTCCTCCTGCATCTAACACCTTTTTAGATAGTTCGTAAATGGTCCGGGTTCTCCTAGTAGCCATACCTACGACTCTACACATTGACATAAGCTCGTCAAAGCGACCCTTGACAACGTCTCTAGGATCCCTGTACCTTGACTTAAACATTTCCATAAACTTGATTATCTGTTTGTAAGACGTACGCTGACTTACAGTAATGGCTACCATGATTTCAAAAGGCGTATACTCTACCTCACGCCACCACTCCCTCGCCTTGTACCAGTTTTTAAGCCTAAAAAGTAGAGCCTCTATGCATGCCTTTTCCACAATTTCCTTCCACCTCTCCCATTTAAGTATTCACGATATCGTTGCATCTTTCATAGCCAAAGCCACCTTGAATCGTTTGCAGACTCAATTCAACCCCATCTTTTAAGTCTTTTACGGTTTTACACTACAATTCTATGCTTTATTTTATACCTGCTACAAATTCTAATAGACATTTCTTGAAGTTCCTTTTGGTATTCTTTTGTTGGCTGAAAGGAATTCTTGAACAAGCTTTTATATTTTGGTACAAGCTCAGGGAAATATCTTTCCAGGAATTTGTAGTAAAGTGTCCTGCAGTCTGCCGGTCCATTTCCAAATAAGGTTAAGGCGCCGACGAGAACATAATCAGCTCCGTGGTCCTTGGCAACTTTTATCATCTCGTCGAGTTGTTCCTCTCTATCTGGAATAAAGGGCAAAACGGGAATATAACAAACCCCGGTGAGGAATCCTTCCTCTCTGCATTTCCTCATAGTTTCTAACCTTTCCTTTAGTGCTGGTGCCCCTGGCTCAAGAACTTTCGCCAACTTTTCGTCGAGAGTTGAAACGGAGAAGGAGATGATAGCTCCATGCTTCAGTTTCGGCTTTAGGTCAGAGGGTAGAACTGCATTCTTATCAATCTCTTTCAATAAGTCCAGGTCCCTCAACACAAGCTTCGATTTTGTTAAGACATGGATAGGAAACTTGTACTTTAGAATTATCTCAAGCAATTTTCTCGTCAGTTTTAGTTTTTCTTCAATTGGCATGTATGGCTCTGTTGATGATGATAAGGCAATGATACCGTACTCTCCTTTCCTCGCTCTCCTTGAGAGTTCTTTTTCCAGAAGCTCTGGCGAATTTACTTTCACCGATAAGGTCTTCGCCATGCTCTCCCCGTATTTGCTACCCCTTATGTAGCAGTAGATACAGTTGAAAGAGCATCCCTCGTATGGATTTACCGAGTAATCATCCAGGAACCAGTCATCCCTCCTCTTGTGCTTGTTTAAAATTGATTTCACTTGGATTTCGTTCACCATACTATTCACCCAGCAAAGATTCTATTTCCTCCTGCTCCTCCTCTTGTAATCTCTTCATTCCAGCTCTTACTATTGCCCCTACATTTAATAACTTGCGTCCTCCCGCTTCCATCAACTACTTTTCCAGCGAATAGCGCGCGCTTTTTTCTATTTTAGCATAGGGAGAAGATGCGCCAATACGGATAAAAGTTCTAGGAATTTTACAGCGTGCATTTTCTATGTGGAGAAGCCTACTTTGACTCCGAAGTAGGCTTTGATGTGTGGCTTGAAGAAGTAGTAGAGGATGATTGCCGCGGTGATCAGCGAGACTACGGCTGTAACATCACCGGAGACCAGGGAAGCTAGTGATGATACAATTCACACTGCTTCGAGGATCACGGTCTGCCACCAGGCCAAGTACTCGCCGGTCCAGAGGCCCCAGCCGATGATCAGGAAGAGGGCTCCAATGGCTAAAAGGAAAGCCCCGGGGCCCCTTAGGAGGGGGGCGAGGCCTGGTACTGGTAGCTCTGCGAGCTGCGGCAGCGCGATCGGCGCGGCGCCTGCGAGTATGAAGAGGGCTCCGCTCAGGAACTGCAGGATCGCTACAACCGTGACCCCTAGCGGCCTAGGGGGGCGTGGCTGCGCTACCGCAGGTGCTGCTAGCTGCTCTGCCATACGCTCATGAGCAATTCAAGGAGTTTATTAACTTTTTGTAGCAGCGTGTAGTGTAGGGTTAGATAACCTGCTGAGTTGTTTTACAACTTCTCCCGCGCGCGAGGGTAGTTAGCTCTTCAGCCTCGAGAG
>JAJHRM010000386.1 GCA_020832965.1 Thermofilum sp.
GTGCTTAATGTCCAAAGGCAACCCCTACTGCATGACGATGGACTTCTTAGGGAAGCTTGCCGACCTCTTCTCGAAAGATAAAGTTCACAAAATAGATTTCATTTCTTCTAGAACGGGTTATGTAAAATTTTTAACTGAAGTGTGGTTGTCGAGACTTGAGTCTTTAGGTCTAGTGCGTCTAAGCTTCAACAGGGTAGAAGTCACCCGGTTGGGGGAGATAATCATGCGTGAGGTCCTCGATCCCCAGAATCCCTACGCGCGCTTGTTCGAAGATATGAACAGGAAGGAGGCGCCACCCCTCGTGACTGGTGACGTGAAGCCCTACCTCGAGCAGCTCAAGGACGACCCGCTGATCAAACCAAGGTGGAGGGAGGTGGAGGAGGCTTTGAGCAGCTACGGTAGGGGCGACTACGTCTCCGCCCTGCGGACCCTGCTCCCCGTCATCGAGCACGTGCTCCGCGAAATCGCCGCCAAAGAGGGTGTGGGCGGCGCCGGCAAGGGCTTGAAGGGGTTGGTGGGCATCCTCCGTGGGAGCAAGTGGCTTTCGGAGCGGACGGAGGGGTTGATCAAGGCGCTCGGCAGGGACGTGAATCTCCACGGGCTCGAGCCGCCGGACCCCGATAAAGTCCCCTTCTACGCCCAACTGGCGTTTATCACGCTCCTCGAGATTGTTAGGGACTACAGGAGACACAAGCTGCTGAGGAAAGCCCTCGAGAGGATCGCGTCAGAGGTGGGCGCGAAGCCCGAGCAGCTCCTGCGCGCCTACCCCAACGACAGGAGCGCGATCCACGTGCAGTTCCTATCGGACAGGTGCGTCAGGGTCACGGTGAACGAGAGAGATGTGTTCGAAGCCGAGGAAGACGACGGGGAGCTGGAAATCAGGCGTCTCAGCGAGTAGCAGGTAAGCGAACCTCCCTGCATCGCATCGAGCTTTCGCCCGCAGATCCATTTCTGGCCCCCTCGGCTCTCTACTACCGACGCGCTTCGCGCACCGCTGTGAGCGCGCCGGAAAGGCCGTCCGCAGGGCAATGCTGCGCGCTGACCGGGTTTTTGATTGTGCTTTTGTCTACCGAAACGCTGTGCGACCGCAGTAAAATTTATTTTGTGAGTTTTCCACGTTAAAAAGCATGGGGTTGCTGGACGGGATTTCCTCTCTAGCTTCCTCCGGGAAGCTCAAGGAGACCGTCAAAAAATCGAGAAGCGAGCGAGAGCTGTGCAAGCTGCTCGCGAGTTTCCTGAGGGCGGAGGCCAATACCGTGGTAAATGGAGTGGAAGCCAACCTCCTGCTCGACTTCGAAGCTTGCGAGGTGAAATTGCACCCGACTAGGTTCTACAGCGGTTTCGACCAAGCGCTAGCGCTGAAGCACGTTGCCGGGGTAAAGGAGGTTTACGTGTTGCACATCGCGAAGGCGGTAAACGAGAAGTACATGGAGGGGCTCAGAAGGCTATGCGGAGTGACGGGGGTGAAGGCCGTTGTGTACTCGGAGGTGAGCGGGCTCCATGCTGTTGGGGAATAGAAAGGCCAACGCTAAAACTGTCTCCTTCATATCCGCGTCGGGAGGCGTCGGCAAAACGACTCTAGCGATACTGTTTGCGAAATATCTGATCAAGGTTAAAGGAGTGCCTTCTCTGAAGATACTGCTCGTGGATCTCGATCCCACAGCCGGTCTCAGCCTATCGCTAATGGACGAGGTAAAGTACAACGAGAGGGTGGAGAATGGCTGGACGTTAGTAAACCTCTATAAAGATTACCAGCAAGGATTGATTTCTAGGAAAATCGATCATTATGTAAAGCCGGTCGAGCACGAAGGAATCGGGCTCAACGTTCTGGTGCCTGGAGAGGAGCTCGAGGAAATAATCGAGAAACTCTGGCATCCGGGAGGCGGCGGCGAGTTCTTGGACCTTCTGGAAAACAGCGGCGTCTACACGTACTACGACTACGTAATCTTCGACAGCGCGCCCTTCTTCGACATGAGGTACACAGTATTGAGCATCTACGCTGCGAGCAAGTACGTGGTGCTGCTGAGACCCTCTCTGATCGATGCGCGAAGATCCTCTAGGATGATCTCGCGTCTCATAAAATACGCGAAAGACCTCAGGTTCTCGACATACGATTTCCTCGCAAAGTTCCTAGGGGTAATCAATATGGCTAGATCGGGAACTATCGAGGGAGATGCATTGCTGCGGCTCGGCTTTAAGGGCGTGAGCCCTAGCTCGGGCTACGGGAAAGCGCAGCGAGACGAGAGGAGGACGATTGTTGAAGATGCTATAGGCGGTTTAAAAAAATACTTAGCTTTCCAGATTATGTAATTCCGTTGGATGCTGAAATTGCAAGATTAAATCTTAGCAGTGCGCTGAACTTGAAGAAGAAAAAAGAAAAAGAGGAAGAGGCAGAAAAAATGCCCTTAGGTAAAGTATTGAAAGCTATATGGAATCACGTTGTAAGCTAACAGTACTTTAGGCTTCGCTCGAAAGCACGGGCGGCGCAAAATCGTACTATAGCATTACGTCGAAACCCCTAGGCGCAACCGCGCAATGGTTGTTAGCCTAAACTTGTTTTTGCTCCCGCGCCGCTCTGGTACCTCGCGCACAGCTCCTTGACGGGGCACTCCAGGCACCTGTCCTTCGCGCAGAGCTTGGAGCCGATGTTCCACATGGGCTCGTCCAGCCTCCAGGCGGGCACGCCGGCGGCGG
>JAJHRM010000388.1 GCA_020832965.1 Thermofilum sp.
TACGAAATCTGGAGGGGGTTTTCGTTCGTCACAAGCGGCAGGTACATGGTGACCCCGCTTCCTATACACCCGGCAAAACTCGTATCCTTAGCCCTAAGATTAGGGTATCGATGGGCCTTATTCGTAGGTCCAGGCGAGGATCTAGCGGTAAAAGAGCTTTCTCCTAAACTAGCGGAGTTGGGAATCGATTTCACAGCGCTTTCAGGGCAATTTACTGGAGATGGGAAATGCCTTATGATCGAATGGGAAAACTACCTAGATCCTCAAGCTTCCACATTCATCGATGCATGTCACACCAAAAACAAAGAAAAAGGCTTATTATTTGGAGTATTTGGCAACCTTATAGATCCAGACATTGATATTTTAGAGCAATATGTTGACGGTTACGCTTTCCAAGAAGGAAACTTAGAATATATAGAGAAAATAGATAAACCGTTCATCGTATTTTCAGCATTGAGTGATTTTAACGATATCCCAGCATCAATGTGGTTATTCATAGAAAAGAACTACCAGAATATAAATGAAAAAGATAAAGTTATAAAAGCTATACTATCGAAGAAAGCTGTAGGCGTGTTCTCGGATGGTAGGATCGCTGGTCCAACATTCCTCGTGAATGTGGTGAAACTGCTCCTCGCGGATGAAGAAGTAGTTAAAGAGACTTTTGGAGAAGGTTTTCTATTACTCTCCGAACTTAAAGGCGATACTTTAGAGGTAAACATTATTAACAATACAGATGCAAATATAAGCGGAATGCTTCGAATAAAAACTAATGAAAAAATAAAAGTTGAGGGAAACTGCGAGCATACCCTTGTAATAAAAGCTGGAGAGAAAATGGAGGAGATTTACAAGGTCTCATTTAAGGGCGATAGGGGAGGATCCTACGAACTTGTTTACGTAGAATTCGCTGCAGACGGTAAAGTTTGGAAGGATATTTTTTGGATGGAAATCCCGCCGCTACTCGCTACACTCCCCATGTTGATAACCGAAAGCAAAACAGTCGATTTGCCTATATCGGTTTATTGCACAGAATCGACGGAAAAAATTTTACTTGATTGCGAAGTTTTATCCCACAATGGAAAACGGTTCAATATTAGTAAGGAATTAAGCGGTTGCAAACAGTTTTCATCGGTGAAGTCTACGCTTTCTTTGGATTTGGATGAAGGTTTCCACACGGTTACTCTCCGCTATAAAGGGGAAACCTCCATCTGCCGGGTAGCGGTGCACGAGTTTAAGGGAGCTGCGACCGCTAAGATGGGCGATTACGATGGAGATGGGCTTGAAGAAGCGTTTCTCGAGAACGAATACGTCATCGCTAAAGTAATCCCCGTGGGAGGTCGTTTGCTCCAGTTCAGGCTTAAAGATGTCGAAGCCGATCTGCTCTTCAAGCTATACCCGAAGAAACCACTAGATTGGAGAGTTTCAGGAAGGAAGAGAAGGTTTTACCCATTCGGAGGGTTGGAAGAGTTTATACAGCAGCCAACAGTTGAGACTTTTGAAAAGTTCGATCTCAGCATCGTTAAAAAGGAGGGAAGCAGCGCCATCGTAGCCGCCGAAGCCGACATCAAAGGGAACAAGATTAAGAAGACGTTTAAGTTATTCGGTGGAGCCCCGCTTCTGGAGGTTAAGTACGAAGTAGATTTCTTAAATCCAGAGTTAAACGTTATCGGCGTAAACCCATTGATTAAACTGGGTAACAACGTGGATTCCAGCCACGTAATCTATTACCCAACGCAAAACGGTATTGCCAAGGAAAGGTACAGGGGAAAGCTCTACGGTAAACGGCTTCACTTGACTGAAGACTGGATCGCCTGCTACGATGAAGAAGAGAAGCTAGGCCTTATAACGGTTTTTGACGCGAAAAAGCCCTTCCTAGTCCACATATGGATGAACACTCCCGAAAACCCCGACTCCCACTACTCCTACATCGAAATACAGCCTTGGATCAAGGTGGATCATGGCACGACCACGTATTTCACGTACTACCTCTACGGCTTCAGAGGAGACTTCAACGAAGCCTTAGCCGCCGTGCGCAGAATCTTGGGAAAAAGGTAAACAAAACTTTTGTAATTTTACAGTTCTTTAGCTAGCCATTTTATAGCTTGTCTCCAAAAGATTTCATAGTACTTCCACTTCATAAAGTTGATGCCCCAGTGCGGTGCCGGGTCGGATGTAAACACGAAGCTACGCCCTTTACCGAACTCCTGCACTGCAATCAGCACGTCGCCTTCGCCAACCGTAGCTAGGAGCCGAGCCCCCTCCTTCAACAGGACCTTATTGTAACCCAACAATGGGGGTACAGTGCTCCAGTCGATGTTCCTCATGATTGGGTGCTCTTCATCGACGGCTTTCACCCGAGCCCCTTCGGGAGTTTCAACTCGATCATCTCTATCCAGCATTTTAACAGGTAGAGCCTCTTCAACGGGGGTGTTCTGCCAGAGCGCGTGACCGTACTTACCGGCAAAGCTCTGCCAACCGCCTAACATAGCTAAACCTCCGCCCTCCCTAACAAATTCCCTGATGTTTTTCACCCTATTAGGCAGCGTTATGTGCTCCCCGTACTTGCTGGGGGTGTAGAACTCGGGGTAGTAGATGAGAGCCTCGTACTCCACATCGCTAAGCACGACCACATCGTACTCTTTCAGCTCCTCTAGGCTCTTGGGGAAGCGGGCGTAAGCTTCCCACGTCGGCAT
>JAJHRM010000389.1 GCA_020832965.1 Thermofilum sp.
TAAGTAGAGCTAAACCGCTGAGCAAAAACACCCAAAGACCGCCACCCAAGATAAAGCCCTTAGAAAAACCCCACAGAAACCTAAACAAAACGCTGACAAGCGCGACGGCGAGCCCAACTACTAAGCCGATCAGCAAGCTAAACAGCACGCTGGAGAAACCTAAACCATGACCGGCAGCCACTGCTCTGCACCAAAAGCAGGGATGCACGTGCCTTACAAAAAATTTACTAGCCACACTTCAGTCAATCATAAACCACTGGGTGGCACGCGCTCTGGTCCCACAGGCAAACTGCCCATGTCCAACCCTTCAAATCCCCCTTGAGGGGCTTGCTGCTGCAGGAGAATCGCGGCGGGAAGGGCCCTCGGCGGGATAGCCGTGCCCTTTCCAGGGGCTGAACGCCGAGGGGGCACCCGCCACTCCTTATTTGGAAAAGCTTGTATAAAAAGGTTGCGCTCTAGTGGTTGGTCCTTAGCGGTGGCAGAACCTTAGTTATGTCTATCGCTTTTTCGCTCTCCATGATCCTGTTTGCCAGCACGAGCCTTGCCGAAGCTATGAAGGAGTCCGGGTCGCTTGCAGGGTATCCGATGATGTTTGTTATTGGTGCTTTGAGTATCATGTCTGCGGGGTACGGTGCCGTGATCGCCTCGGCAATGTTTGTCCTTAAGTTGGCGATGTCTGCATATGTTGATTGGGAGAGGTTTTCCTGCTCGTCCGTCACGACGAATAGTAGGTCGTCCTCTGCCATTCTCTCGCTATCAGCAACGCTAATTATGGAGCCGTATAGACGCGTACCCTCAGACGGCATGCTCAGTAGCTTTTCAAAGTCCTCAAGCTCGTGAAGCTCTACCTGCCATGGATACTTGTTGAACACGTATGTCTTTTCGAATATTCCTCGGAACGGCATGGTTATCCTGGCTGCTGCTAGTATTCCTCCTCCAATCATGCTTCCTGAGACGTCTATTAGTGCAATGACTCTTTTCGTTTTTATTGGTAGCAGTCGCTCGAACTCTTGGCGCGGCATGTATGCCTTCCTGAAGAACTCTTCTGCAACGTCTCTTGATTCGTGTAGGATTCCTAGACTCGCCCGTGAAGCCATGTTCAACGTAAATTCCCTACGCCTGACCAGGTCTGAGAGGGCGTCTTTACCTAGCATGCGTAGGAGGGTCCTAGACTGCATAGCTATGTCGTTCGGAGACATCAGGTTGAACGCTATTGCTGTTGCCTGCTCCTGCGCCAAGTTCTCAAGCCCTATCCTGCTTCTAACGATTTCCCAGGGAAGCTTGTATTCTGTTACCAGTCTGACAGCTTCTGGGACGTTGCCAGTCTTCGCGAACCTGAGTGCATCCTCGTAAGCTTTTATCCTGTCGGTCGGTGCTTCACACTTGCCCACGAGCCAGCACCATATCTCGTTAAGCTTCTCGTCGCTGGTCTTTGGGTGCGTGATTCTCAGCAGGTCCCTGTAAGATGCTGGGTACTTTATAGCCTGGTACTCGTGCCAGTCGAGAGGCCTGCTTTCTAGAGCCTTGTTTACCTCGGTCTTCTTCCTGTGCCCCCAGCCCCACTTGAAGTCCCTGCTCCTCTTTTTCGCTATCTCTGCAAAGAGCAGGACCTTTGGCACCGGGTATGTTGAGAGCAGCTTCACGACTTCGTCCTTTTCTGGGATGATCTGTGAAGCCACCAGTGGTGGGTCCTTCACGAAGCCATCATGCCTAGCCCTAAGCACCACGTCAGCGACGGTTCTCCACCCCTTGGACTGCGCCGTCTCCCTCTCACTCAGCAGCAATAGGTTGGTGTACTCTGTGAGGCTCATGTAGTAAAAGTCCTCTCCACGCAATGGGTAGCAAAACACAGCCTTGTAAAATAGGTATTCTGGGGTGGGCTTCACGAATGGCTTCTGGAAACCCTCCCTAGCCTGCCTCACGGCGTGGAAAATCTTGCCCGCCTCCTCTGTGTCTCTAAGCCAGCTCATAGCTGATACACATGCGCCATGCATTTTAATAACTATCGTTTTAGCCTAGCGGGTTTTAACAGCTAGCCCTAGCATCCTTGACGACGCGCTTCCTGCCGACCAGTGGAGAGGCAGGGGCAAAGAGCAGCCGAGCAGAGGAGCAAGGGCTAGAGCCTGATGCAGCTAGCCGCGGTGCCCATGCGAGTCAAAAAGCATAAAAGGTGAAAGCTTGCTGTAAACCTGGATGCCAGAGAATGGGCTTACGCTCGACTACACGCTGCCTAGGCTGAAAAAGGCTATTTGAGGAACTTGAAGGCGTCGAAGCAGCCATACTATTCGGATCCATAGCGAGGAACGGTTTCAGCACGCACGACGTAGACGTAGCTCTGAAGCTGGAGAGGGAGGATCTGCTGGAGGCGGGCCTCATCGTGGCCAAGATAGCGAGGATGCTGCACATCAATGAGAAACGCACGCTAGACCGCTACCACAGCCTTTGCGGCGTTTTCAGCTGCGAGCTGTGACGAGGCAACCGCGCCCCTATAGTCCCAGCGCCCGTAGGCTTCCTCCGCGTCCTCCAGGTACCGCAAAGCCAGCCTCATCCTGTATTCGATCTCAGACCTGGGGTTTATTTTGAGCGTCATCGCAGAACCACTAGAGGCTTGTCGTCGCGCCTCCTCCACCCGTACTTGCCGTCCGGGGTCCTGTACCTCACGAGACCCGCATCCTCTACGAGCTGCCGC
>JAJHRM010000390.1 GCA_020832965.1 Thermofilum sp.
CCCCCCACTCGAGAGTCTCAACGGGGGTTCTCGGCGGATCTCGCTGCTTCTTGAAGGAGTTCGCCCAGATACTTTTGGGCTAGGGGGTGTGCCACCCCGTAGAAGTCCCAGGCACCTCTCCCTCTGAGCTCGATGATTCTTTTTACAATTTCAGCAGGTGGGTGCAGCTCTATGTAGATGCCGCTTTTCTCCGATGCGAGCTCCACGATCCTCCTATGCGTGCTATTGCTGGGTCTTAGGCTGGACGTGAAAGTTCTTACGAAGGCCACCCTTCTTACGTAATTGTTTTTCGTGCGTTGGAGATAGCGAGCGATGTAGCCGGCTAAAATATCTATGCTTTTGGAAGCAAGTTCCACATCATACTCAATTCCGTGTTTTTTGCACCACCATTCGAAGAGCCCGGGGCAATCGTACCATTCATTCCATTTTTCATAGAATTCTTCGGGTACAAGCCCGAAGGGCTCTGATATCGTCACTAGGTGTATCCTCCTCCTCGTCTCCTCTGGAAGCTTCTCCAACGTGCTGTACAAAGCTCTGTAGGATCTAGAGAGGTTGTAGGGTTTTACTGCTGCGCACGGGTAAAGGAGCAGGACCGTTTTATCGGGTGGTGGGGTGTACTTTTCTGAGATGAAGCTCAACCATTCTACGACCCTGCCGTTATTGGTGGTTAGGGCCCTGTACACTTCTAGCGGGCTGTAGAAGCACAGCTCGCGGGGTATGCTGCCTCGGAGAACCCTCTTCTTGGAAATTTCGTACAATGCTGACTCCTTGTCCACATTGCAGAGGTTCCTGCGATACCGATTTAATTCGGTTGCTTCAAAGGGTAAGTTAGGTGCCAGGTAGTACCTGGCACCTACCCGTGCAGTATGCCTGGAGCCTTGCGGGGGTTCCGCGATGGTGGGGAGGGTACAGAGCGGTGGGATGCTGCTTTGGATTACTGAAGGCCCCGAGCCGGTTATCCGCGAGAGGTCTTCAGATTACGTTATGGATTCGGCTATCAATTATCTTCGATACAGCACTATAGAGAGGAAGTACGTTGCATTAAAGCTGCTAACGGATAGCGGTGCTTATACAGCTGCGCGAAAAAACATAAATTTAGACTCTTACCGGATTCTCGATATTCAACAGCGATTGAAACCCGATATTTGCATACCTTTAGATTATCCTTTTATGCCGTGGATGACAATCAAGGAAATTCAAGAAAGATGGAAATTGACAATTGAGAACACGAAAATTTGGATTGAAACATTAAACAAGAGGATAGAAGTTATGCCAATAATTCATGCTTTAGGTCGGCGGAACCTCCTTGAAACCATAAAAATAATGTCGGATATAGCTGGAAATTCCGAATATCTAGCTATTGGCACAATAGCATTTTCTATTGATAGTTTAAAAGGATATCTAGGAGATCGCCAATTATCGGTAGATTTTATAAATGCTTTAATGGAGGCTATGAGAGTGGCGAAAAACGAGTACGGCTACAAGATCCATGTAGCGGGTTTCGGCTCCTCTCCGCTGACTATTCACCTGGCTATTTACATGGGCATCGACTCAACGGATAGTAGCGGTTTCCGGCGGCGGGCAGCTTACGGGAAGATCTTGCTGCCGGGCAGGGGAGAGCGTTATGTTGGGAGGGGGGACGCGCGCTTCGGGGTTGCGCGGTTAACGCCTCAGGAGATGCGCCTGCTGGAGAGATGCGAGTGCCCTGTTTGCAGGAGCGATCCGAATCTCTTGTGGAAAGATTGGCGAGCGAGGGCTATTCACAACGAGTGGATCCTGAAGCGAAGTTGGCAGGAAGGAGTTCGTATGGCTCAGGAAGGCATAGAGGAGTACGAGCGTTTCATCGATACTATGTTTGAGAACTCCTCTCTGAGGTACATATGGAAGTACGTTAAAATAAAGCGCAAGTACGGTGGTTTGCGTGAGCTGTAGTGAGAAACTGCTGATAGAAAATGACGATGCCGTAAAGTTCCTAAAACTTTTATCCATATTGGCGCGTCTATCCCCCTATGCTAAAATAGAGAAAAAAGGCGATGATTTGATCATATACTCTTTAGATAAATTAGAGCTGTCAGCAGCCATATTAAAATTACAGAGTGATTTCTGTAAAGAATTGGAGTTTGAAAAAATATTTAAAGTTTCTACGATTCCTAAGATATTAAAATTTGCATCGCCGAAAGCTATTGAAATAACTAGAGACTATATCAGAATATCTTCCTTACATAGACGCGCTCAACGAGAAGTATCGATAGACCTGGTATGGCTCGACGTGGAATACCCAACTTTGGATACATCGTTTGTTGCCAGAGCGCTATCCGATAGCTACGCGGTGCGCGTCAACGAGCAAGATTTAGCTAAAGTTTTTAATCTATTTATGATAAGGGATATCTATGAATTCAAATTGATATGTAATGGTAACTCTATTTACCTACAAGGGATAGGTTTAGGAATTACTATATCTCATCGTTTGCAGATTATAGAAAGTCAATGCTTCAGCGGCACAATTGCTTTGAGAATTCCATCCATGTATGTTAGGATGCTGCGATACGCCTTCGATCTTGTCGAAAACGTTCAGATTCATTTGAAAGATGATATGCCTCTCGTTATAAGCGGGACGACCACCTTGTCAACGTTCCCTGTAACGTTCTACCTCGTGGTTTCTTCGCGAAACGACACGGGGGATGC
>JAJHRM010000391.1 GCA_020832965.1 Thermofilum sp.
CGCCTGCAGCTTTAGCTAATTAAGCGTTCTGCCCACCACCGATGCGGCGGAAAAGCCAAGCTTGAACCGTGGGGTCATGCGGGGCACGCTCGCTGCGCGAGCCGGGTAGTGCCGGGTCGAAAAGCCTAAGAGGGGCAAATCTTAAATTTGAGTTGAAAGAGAGAAACTCTGAGATGCGTCCTTTGAAAGTCGGTGTTGTCGGCTGCGGAGCTAGAGCGATGAGCCACATGGGCGTTTTGCTGAAGCTCAGCGACAAGTTCGAAGTAGCCGCCGTGTGTGACGTTGATGAGGCGCGTGCTGCAGCTGCTTCCGCAAAGACCGGTGCTAAGCCTTACACCGATGTGTTGAAAATGCTCTCTAGGGAAAAGCTGGACGCCTGCTTGATCGCGGTTCAGGCTGAGGGGCACCACGTGGTAGCGAAAGCCTTGGCTGAAAGAGGGGTGCACATTCTCACCGAGACGCCCATCGCCATAACCCTCCCTTGCGCTGACCAAATGATCGAAGCCGCGGAAGACCACGGCGTCCTACTCGAAGTTTCGGAGAACGTCCCGCGATGGCTTCACGAGCGTGTGAAGCAGGAGATTGTGACAATGGGGCTGCTAGGCGAGGTGAGGGAGTTCTACCTTTCGTACACGTCAGGCTCTTACCACGGGGTAGCGGCGATAAGGAGCATTCTCAAAACGGAGGCGGAGAGCGTTGTCGGAGAGTTCCCTCCCAAGGATTCTGTTCTAGAGAGAGCGGACATACGGCTTTTGAGCGGCGTGAAGGGTGTGTACGAGTTCAACCGTGGTAGAGGGAACTACTGGGAGATCGTGGGGACAAAAGGCGCCCTACGCGGAAAAGTGCTGCACCTCTTTGAATGCGATCAGAAATTTGAAATACGAATCGTCCAAGAGGATTCTAAGATCCGTGGAGCGAAAGTTGACACTTCGCCGGAGATTTACGTGGAAAACCACCTCCAGGAGTACCCTCTCGAAAGCGTCGACGAGATAGCGATAGCTGATGCGTGGCTAAGCTTGTACAACGCCATCGAGCATAGCAGGCCACTAAGTTACGGGGCAAAAAACGCGAGAAAAGACTTAGAGCTAATAATAGCGGTTAGGGATTCCGCTCTCCGCGGAGGCTTGAAAATCCAACTCCCACTAAAGGAAATCACAATTTATGAAAAGCTCCTACATGAAGAGTTCGCCAAAGTTTACGGGTTAGACCCACTTTTATTGAATCCGGAGCATTTGAAGGTTAAATACGCACTCCCTGGTAAGCTGCGAAGCCTAATGTACTGTGGGCGTACCGACGCCGACATCGCGATCTGAAAACGCCCCTATCTAGCGCACGGCACACATACGCGAGCCTTTCTACCTTTGGAGGAGTGAAAGAGCCTTGATCTTACCTAGGTTTTGTAGCCGAGTATTTTGCTGAGGATCCTACCCCTGTGCTCCTTGTGCTAAATCCTATGCACAGAGAGTCTTCGCGATGGCGCACACTAGCTGCACTCTCGAGCGGGTGCAGCACCTCCTCGGCGCGCTTCCTAGCCTCCTCGATACCCGGCCTAGTGCTCGACGCCTGCGCCATGCAGCGCCTACTAACGTGAAGGAAATTAACAGAGAAGAATCGACATCACCGGATACTGTACGAAATTCTTTATTTCCACCTCGCTTTCTAGAAGAACTTTAATCCTTCTTAAGTTTTGTGCTTCGAAACTTCGAAGAGTATTTCGATAAAACCGAGCGTTTGGCTTTACATTCGGGAATCCTACGCGCGAAGTCACGGGGGCTCAGGTTCAGCTGTTGTTAGGAGCAACACAGCGCACTCGATCGAACTGCAATTTGGGGGTTCGCAGCGGCGCTCGACCGCGCGGCTAGCAACCCCTGCTCTTTCGCGAAAGATAGTCTCAATGCTATGTTCCGCTGGATCTCCAGCAATCTTGAAAGACACTCCCGTCAGCTCCAAGCAGCTTTTAAGTCGGGTCAAAGCTCCGTTGAAAGCGTGGGGGCGCACAGTAGCTAAGGTTAGGGCGCCCAACCCGAGGAACGAGAGCTTAAGCGAGGAGCTCGAGCTGCTGGTCGACACAGGCTCGACGTACACTCGGATCGAGCGCGAGAAGCTCGAGAGGTTGGGCGTTCGCAGCGCGGGGAAGCGGTCGTTCAAAACGATAGGTAACGGGCTCATCGAGCGCGAAGTCGGCGAAGCTGTGGTCGAGTGCTTGAACAGGAGGGCCACAAAGGTGGTAGTTTTCGCCGAAAGAGGGGGATGACGAGGTTCTGGGGCTCCACGCCCAGAGGGCTTAGGGCTCGAGGTGGACCCCGTAACGGGGGAGCTGAAGGAAACGGAGGCGATACTCGCCCTCTAAGAGATCCGCTGCAAACCCGCCCCATTCTCGAGCGGAGCCCCATCCGTTTTCCATCTTACTCATCGATAGTCGCGTAAAACGCTGAGCTCCGCGTAACATTATGGGCAGTCGGCTGTGACCTGCGAAACATAAGGAGATGGTGGCGGGGCAGCCGCCGGACCTTTTGAACCACCGACCTCGGGGTTCTACTCGCGCGTATGTGGTGCGCCATGAGCCCCGCGGGATACCTGGCTTCCCCACCCCGCTTGGGGGATGGTAGCGGGGGGTGGATCTGTCCAGGCCGGCGGCTGCCATCGAGGGAGCCCTCCTCCCTCTTTATAAGCTTTTCGT
>JAJHRM010000053.1 GCA_020832965.1 Thermofilum sp.
GGCGAGAATGTTCCTGAACAGGGGCGAGGAGAAGGCTGTAAGCATAATCCAGGCGCTGGCTGGCTCAGGCATAAAGGTGAGGAAGATCATGATCCAGGAACCCACGCTGGACGACGTCTTCTTCTACCTTACGGGCGCAAGGCTGAGGGAGGAGCATGGGGCTGCGTGAAGACCTAGACTCGTTCTACATGCTGGTCCTCTGGGACCTCTCACAAATGAAGCGGAGAACAGTATTCGTAGCCATGCGCATCTCATGGTTCATTCTGCAGGTAGCCGTGTTCGGCTTGGCTGTGAGCGCGATGGTCCGGTTCAGGGGCGTAGTTGCCCAGGGCATGGACTACTACCACTACTACCTGTTCGGGGTTTACGCATCAATGCTCTTTTCAATAAGCGTCTCAAAGGCATACGATGTCGCAGAGGAGTTCGAGGAAGGAATGATAGAGTACCTCCTCAGCATGCCGATTAGGCGGAGAGTGCTCGCCCTAGGAAGGGCTGTAGGCGGCGGTCTAGCAGCCTTCATCTTCACGGTGCCAATGCTCCTCGCGGTCTTTGCCCTACTCGGGGCCTGCGATCCACTAGCCATGCTGATCTCCCTGCTTGCCTCACTCATATTCTCAGTGGGTGTAACCGGGTTCGTTATCAGCATTGTGCTGTCGTTAAAGTCTAGCGACTCGACGGACATATTCTTCGGCGTACTCGACGCACTGATCATAAGGCTCAGCACTGTCTTCTACCCAGCAGTCGTAATTTCCAAGATAGCGCCGTACTACTACGCTTCCCTGCTTAACCCTGTTTCGCACTTCGTAGACCTCCTGAGGACAGCCTTCTTCTTCGAAGAATTCAAAGCGATCTCAGTAGCCGACCCGCACGTCATGGCAGCATACCTCCTGGGCTTCGCAGCCGGGGTCGCAAGCCTAGCGGTATACGTCGTCGAGAGAAGGGTAGAGGGGGGCGGCTGGAAGTGAAGGGCACCGGTCTCAGGGGAGCACTCCTGATTGCGCTCAGGGACGTTAAGAGGTTCTGGCAGTATAAGTTTTGGCTGGGCGCACAGATCGCAATGAACCTGGCAGACATACTCATCTTTGCAGTCATATTCAACAACATAGTTAACAGGCAGTACATTCCGGACTACGTCAAGTTCCTGGCCACAGGCATCCTGGCGCTTTCAACCTTTGCATCCGCCTTCTCCATAGGCAGGGAGGTGGGCATCGAGATAAGGAGGGAATTCACGCACTACCTCCTATCACTCCCACTCTCAAGGACAGCCCTCGTACTGGGCCGCATACTAAGCGGAACTCTGCGCGGTCTCATCTACCAGTCATCATTCATAGTACTCGCAATGCTGGTGGTAGGCGCACCGAGCCCAGCAGGCCTCCTACTCATCCTGGCAACCTCGACCATGCTCTCTGCATCAATGTCAAGCCTAGCAATAGCGATATCAACCTCCACCCGCGACTTCAACCTCCAAGCGACTTTCAGGTCCCTAACGTACTACGTTCTCTTCTTCCTCTCCAACGTGTTCTACCCAGAGGAAGTATTGAGGCAGCGCTTTCCACTCCTACTAGTATGCTTCATAAAGCTGTCACCCGTCTCGCTGGCCTCAGACATCTACCGCTACGAATTCCACTACTACGCGGGCATCGACGTGCACTTTGAAGCCCTAGCCCTCACCGCCTGGGCCCTAACCACACTGGCATTGGCCTCGCTCCTCTACATGCGGAACCTCACGAGGGTGTAGCAACCCTCAAAGCGCGAGCCATGCCTTTCCCGGGACATATTCGCCTCTTACCGGGATAGGGTAGCCGCAGAACCTGCACCGCCAAGAACCATTCCTCTTCTCAAGCCCCCAGTCCACCACGCGGTAACCGCTCCTAACAACAACAGGCTTCCCGCAATTGGGGCAGTAGGTGGTCTCGAAGCGTGGCTCATGCAAGTTTCCAACATAGACATACTTGACTCCAGCCCTCTTCGCTTCTCCATGTATCTCCAGCAGCTTTGAGACGGGGGTGGGCGGCTCCCTCCAAGCATACGCTGGAAAGTACCTGTTAATGTGGAGGGGCGTCTCCTCGCCCAGGTAAGACAAGTGTTTCTCAATGATCCACCCGTAGCACTCCTCGTAGTCGTTCGTGTTCGTGACAACCAGGTAGATGATCTCGACGTGGCCGCCCCCCTCCCTGACTATCCTCGCATTCCTGAAGGGCACCTCGAAGTCAATGTTCCTCAAAGCCCTACCCATACCCCTGCACCCCTTCACACTTATGCTCCACCCATCCACGCCAAGCTCCAGCAGCATCCTGACAGCCCTCTCAGTGAAGTACCCGTTAGTCACAACCATGAAGTAGAGACCAGCCTTCGACGCGTACTCAGCAGCGTCAATAAGGTAGTCAAAGCTCACAGCAGGCTCGTTAAAGCTTGCCGAGAGACCCTCATCTCCGCTCCTTACAGCCAGCTCCACCAGCTCCCCAGGAGGGAGAACTGCCTGCTCCTCTCTGGGAAGCGTGAAGCTCAAGTGGTAGTTCTGGCACCACGCGCAGTGGAAGTTACACCCGTAACCCGAGAACGTCAAGGCAGTGGAGTTCGGCCAGTAGTGGAAGAGAGGCTTTAGCTCGATAGGCCTACTCTCAACAGCACTCAGCCTCCCATAGCCCAAGTGGAAGAGCTCACCACCAATGTTGACGTAGTTGCCGCAAGCCCCCCGAGACCCCGGCAAGATGCGGCACCTATGCTCACACACCTCGCACCGGACCCTTCCCCCATCGAGAGGAGACCACAATGCAGCCTTACGCATCATTAACTGTGCGGCTCACGATTTTTTATTTCTTCCTTAAAGCGATAAACTGAGGGGGCAAAGCATGCTGCAAGGGATAAGAGGCGGAGAAGCTCGAGAATTGCGAGGAACCGCGCACATTTAAATACCTGTTTTTATGCATTTTCGATGCTGAGCAGTATGAACCGAGACCAGGCTATCGGGTGGATCCTGGCAGTAGCTTCAGCGATAGTCATAGTACTGTACGGCTGGCTAGTATTCTTCACCTCCTGGGACATCCTATTACTAAAGCTGACGGGATTCATAGCTATTGCTGGCGTCTTCGGCATCCTGGCATGGATAGGCTACACCCTAGCCACCACTCCCCCACCAAAGCCAATCGAGGAGATAGAGAAGGAGATAGAGGAGGAGCTGAAAAAACTGGAGCAAGAAGCCCAGCAGCCCCAGCAGCAGACGCAAACAAGCTAAAAACAGCACACGCTGAGATCCCGCGCGCTCTTGGTGCTGAGGAGTAGCACCACTGCTTAGCGCGCGCTGTATTCTATCAATTATTAGAAACTCAGGTGTACAAATATACATCTTTCTCAAGGTTTTTAGCGCGCGCTAATTTCATCTTTTACATTAATTCGCGCGCTACACAAAGCTTAAATAGGAAATATTGTTTTCGATAGATATGCCAGAAGAATTCGAGCCTTACCACATATACGTGGATAAGAGCTATTCTCCAGACCCTAAGCAGGAAGTTATCGTTACTTTCAGGGTGACCCCCGCTGAGGGCTTCACTATAGAGGACGTAGCTGGCGGGATAGCTGCTGAGAGCAGTGTTGGCACATGGACAACTCTCTATGAGTGGTACGACAGGGGGAGGCTTGAAAAGCTGAAGGGTAAGGCATACTTTTTTGAAAGCATAGGAGACGGCTCCTACGTAGTGAGGATAGCTTACCCGGTCGAGCTGTTCGAAGAGGGAAACATGCCAGCCTTCCTAGCGTCGGTTGCTGGAAACATTTTCGGGATGAGGAGGGTGAAGTCCCTGAGAGTGGAGGACATTTACATGCCTGAAGCTTTCCTGAGGCACTTTAAGGGTCCAAACCAGGGCATTCAGGGAGTAAGGGAAAAATTGAAGATATGGGATAGACCAATCGTTGGCACTGTTCCAAAGCCAAAGGAGGGCTACACGCCGGAGGAGGTAGGCAAGCTTGCATACGAGATACTTACGGGGGGAATGGACTTCATAAAGGACGACGAGAACCTTGCAAGCCCGAGGTTCTGCAGATTCGAGGAGAGGGCAGACGCCATAATGAAGGCAATAGACAGGGCAGAGAAGGAAACCGGAGAAAAGAAAACCTGGCTAGCAAACATCACCGCTGATGCGAGGGAGATGGAGAAAAGACTCAAGCTGGTTGCAGAGCTAGGAAACCCCCACGTAATGGTAGACGTTGTCATAGCTGGGTGGTCTGCCTTAACCTATATTAGGGACCTAGCAGAAGAACACAAACTGGCTATACACGGTCACCGGGCTTTTCACGCAGCCTTCACGAGAAACCCGTATCACGGCATCTCCATGTTTACCCTTGCAAAACTGTACCGCATCATCGGCATAGACCAGCTACACGTAGGAACACCAGAAGTAGGAAAACTCGAGGCAAAAACCATTGACGTTATAAGGAACGCCAGAGTACTACGAGACCCCATATACAGGCCCGATGCCGAAGACAGCATACACCTCGCACAGCCTCTAACCATGTTTAAGCCAGCATTCCCCGTTGCGAGCGGCGGATTACACCCAGGCACACTCCCTGCAGTAATAAAAACCATGGGCAAAGACATCATCATCCAGGTCGGGGGAGGAACAGTTGGACACCCCGATGGTCCAAGAGCAGGTGCAGCTGCAGTGAGGCAGGCAGTTGAGGCATACATGGCCGGGGCGACACTGCAGGAATACGCGAAGACGCACAGAGAACTCGCAAAAGCCCTCGAAAAGTGGGGCACAGTTGTCCCTGTTTAGCACCTTCCAGTTAGAATGCAAATTCTTCTCCCGCTAGGCAATCATCAACCAGAAGCTGTAGGGGAACCATTGCGAATCTCATAACTCATTCGGCCCTCATATTCTCTCCGCATTCCGGAATATTCCGGAATATTCCGGAATGCTTATAAGTCTCATGGGACGGGATGATGATGTGGGCATCCTAGAGCTGATAGCTAAAGGGGAAGGCCAGGATATAGAATTTAAATCGAGTCTAAGCGAGAGAAGAGAGATACTCGAGACAATATGCGCCTTCTCTAACTCAAAGGGAGGGACTATACTCGTAGGCGTTGATGATGACGGAAATTTGGTGGGTGTGGAGGTAGGGAAAGGAGTGATAGAGGGTCTGATAAACGAGGTTAAGTCTTCCATAGAACCTCCTGTTATACCGCAGATAGAGATGGCGGAGGTTCACGGAAGGAAGGTGCTCGTGATAAGAGTATCTGAGGGGTTAAACAAGCCGTATCTGCTCAAAGGAGTTGCATTTAAGAGGTTCGGGAGGACGAACCAGAGGATACCAAGGGAAGAGCTCGAGAGGATCATACTGGAGAAGCATAAGACCATCCCATCCTTTGAGGAGAGGGTATTTAACGCTAATCTAGAGGACATAGATGAGCTCAAAGTGAAGAACTTCGTCGCTGAAGTGAAATCCGCGAGAAATATAGATCTTCCATATGCTTCATTGAGGGACTTTCTGGAGAGGCTCGGGCTCTTTACTGGAAAGCTCACAGCTGTAGCTCTGCTATGTTTCTCCAAGAACCCCCAGGCGTACATTCCTTACGCTATTGTGAAATGCGGCAGGTTCAGAAATGGAATTGCAGATGAGAGGGAGATACATGGGACAATACTGGACCAGATATCGGGAGCCCTCGAGTTCCTCAAGAACCACATAAGAGTTCAGCATTCAGTGGATGCAGAGGGGAGGAGAGTGGATCTCTGGGAAATCCCATTGGAGGCTCTCAGAGAGGCTGTCGTGAACGCGTTAGCACACAGGGATTATGGAGTACCATCCCCTGTATATGTGAAGGTCTTCGATGATAGAGTAGAGGTGGTTAATCCCGGGGGACTGATGCCTCCTCTCACGCCGGAGAAGCTCAAGAAGGAGCACCCATCCGTCCTGAGAAATCCGAAGATAGCCAACGTGCTCTTCCTATATGGATATATAGAGAGGTGGGGGTATGGGACCAATAAGATTGTCGAGCTCTGCATAGAAATTGGTTTAAGGGAGCCTGACTTTGTGGAGGAGGACGGGTTCTTCAAGGTTGTTCTTTACAGGAGCAGTATAAACGAGATGGAGAAAACTGTTCTGGAACTTGTGAAAAAAGGATTCAACACAAGCTCAGCTGTAGCCAAAATGCTTAATATAAATGAGAGAACCGCAAGGAAATACCTCTCAAGCTTAGTATCCAAGAACCTAATTGGTAGGAGAAGAATTGGCAGAAAGATAATTTACTACTGACTTTTGCGCCGCGCAATCCGCCCGCGTCCCTGATCTGGGGAGCTTCGTGGAAAGGGGATGAGGGTGAACCCCTAATGATCCAAAGATGGCTGCTGACTCAGCAAGGAGTGCTTGTTACCGCTTAAGTGATCCCAGCTGAGACTTTATCCATCCAAGCTCGCTACCCACTCTTTTACTCTTCTCTTAGCTTCCTCTGAGATGTATAGCTCCCCCCACTGTTACTCTCTTGTGTAAAACATTAACTACATGTTATCCTCAGAGGAATAGAAGTTTTATGAATTAGAATGTCAAGCATAGACACTCTTAACTCCTAACGGGCATTGTCGATCCTACCCTTACCAGCGATAATGTTATTAAGAATCTGCGGGGAGAGACATTCAGAGGGGTTACGGTGAACGGCGCGGATATAGTTGTTCTCGTGAAACCCACACCAGACATAACCAAGGTTAAATTCGATGTTAAAACTGGGCGCGTGGACAGGGAGTCCGCGGAGCTTGAGATAAACCCCTTCGACCTCTACGCGCTAGAACTCGCTGTTAGATTAAAGGAGAATCTGGGTGGGCGCGTTACTGCACTGGCTATGGCTCCTCTGCACGCCGAAAAGGCTTTGAGGGATGCTATAGCTAGGGGGGCTGACAGGGCGATTCTTCTCAGCGACCCCAAGTTTGCTGGAGCTGACACGCTGGCCACCTCTTACACTCTGGCAGCGGCAATCAGGAAGCTGGGTAATTTTAAGCTAATACTCTGTGGTGAGAAGTCTGTGGACGGCGACACGGGGCAGGTAGGGCCGGAGGTTGCTGAGCACCTCGGCATACCCCACGCGGCGTTCGTGCAGAGTGTTGTCGATTTCGATAGCGAGAGCATAACGGTGGAAGCGGATTTTGGTAGCGGTTACTACTTGGTGCGTTTGAAGTACCCCGCCCTAGTCAGCGTATCGCGCCCCCTCAGCTTCAAAGGGGAGAACTTGGAGCCGCGTATCCCTAAGCTAAGCGACTTGATGAAAGCGAGGAAGGCTACGGTAGAGGTGTGGCGATCCAGCGACCTGCCCGGGATAGACTCTTCGAGAGTAGGATCGACCGGGTCTCCGACAAGGGTGGTGAAGGTCTTCTACGCCCTCGAGAGGGGGAAGAAGCCCGTGATACTCAAGAGCCCTGAAGATGCCGTAGAGGCTATCATTAACCTGCTGAGAAGCAAGAACCTGGTTTAGGTGGTAACCTTGGGCTGCGACGTGCTCACCTACGTGGAAAACGTCGGCGGAAAGCTGAATGCTGCATCACTGGAGCTCCTGACAAAGGCGAAGGAGATTGCAGCCACTCGCGGCGGTAAGGTGTATTCCGTTCTTGTAGCGGCGTCAGAGAACTCTCAGGAGATTAGGGAGGTTGCCGCCTGCGGAGCCGAAGTAATACTCGTCTACAAAGTAGACGAGAGCCAGCTGCATAACTACCTGCTTCACGCTGAGGCCTTAATGCGCGCAATCATGAGGGTCAAACCCGCTCTAGTGCTCGTCAGCGCAACTCCATGGGGGAGGAGCCTCGCTCCGCGGGTAGCGGCCCGCCTAGGCCTCGGGCTTACAGCTGACTGCTTAGACGTGTACATGGACGAAGCAGGAGACATCGTGCAGGTGCGGCCTGCTTTCACGGGAAACCTGATAGCACACATTAAGACTAGTACTTTGCCAGTAATGGCAACTATCAGGCCGGGAGTTTTCCCAAGGCCTAAGCCCGATTACAGCAGGAGCTGCGAGGCGATCATAAGGGAAGAGCTACAAAAACACACTTCAGAGCTCGAGGTGCTCGGTCTGTCCAGAAGGAAAGCCGTAAGTCTCTCCGATGCCAGCGTTATCGTGGCTGTTGGCAGGGGGCTGCGGAAGAAAGAGGACGTCTCACTCTTCGGAGAAATAGCGAGGCTGCTAGGCGGGGAGTACGCTGTCAGCAAACCACTTGTAGATGCTGGGTGGTTCGAGAAGGAGCGCCAAGTAGGTTTCAGCGGAAACATAGTCAAGCCGAAGGTGTACTTTGCCTTCGGCATTTCAGGTGCTCCGCAGCACATCGCTGGAATGAGGGATTCCGAGTGCGTGATAGCTGCCAACACGGACCCCTCAGCCCCCATAGCTAAGTACAGCGACATTTTCGTAGTAGGCGACATGTACGAGGTTGCGCAAAGGCTACTGGAAAGGCTGAAAGCATTAAATAGTAGAACCTCATAGTATCCACGATGGGAGTGCTGCCGGCTGAGCTTGTTCAAGAGCTAAAGGCAGTTTTAGGTGGGGAATGGGTAGTGACAGGAAGGGAGGCTACGCTGAAATATCTATTTGATGAGGCTGCACCACCCGTTCGACCTAAAGCCTCCGAGGAAATCGTGGTCGTCAAGCCATCCACCCCGATCGAGGTTGCAGAGACGCTCAAGCTTGCAAACAAGTACAAGGTCCCCGTCTACCCCAGAGGGGGCGGGACGGGTTTAGTTGGCGGCGCAGTGCCCACAAAGCCTGGAATCGTCCTCTCGCTGGAAAGAATGGACAAGCTTATAGTGGATGAGGAGAACATGGTGGCTGAAGCTGAAGCAGGTGTTACCTTGGGCAGGTTGATAGAGGAAGCGGAGAAGCGCGGGCTCAGCTTCCCGCCGCATCCCGGCGATGAAGGGGCTACAGTGGGCGGGCTCGTAGTGTGCAACGCCGGCGGAGCCAGAGCCGTTAGGACAGGCGTGATGAGGAATTACGTCTTAGGCTTGGAAGTGGTTTTACCTCAAGGGACCATTTTGTCTCTTGGCTCGAAAACAGTTAAAAATAACATGGGGTTCAATCTGGCGCACCTCTTCATAGGTAGCGAGGGGATTTTAGGCGTCGTAACAAAGGCCTACCTAAGGCTTTACCCGCGCTGGAAAGCTTCGGCCACAGTCATAGCACCCTTCGGGAAGAGGAGCAGCGCGATCAACACTGCTACAAAGATCCTCTTCAGCGGGATCTCACCCTTAGCAATAGAGTACTTCGATAGGAGAGTAATAGAGGAATCAGCACGACACTTAGGCGTCTCGTGGCCCGTGGCAGAGGGTAGCGCTTACCTGATGCTAATACTGGCTGAGTGCTCCGAGGATGTGCTCTTCGCCGAGCTGGAAATGTTGTCCAGAATCCTCGAGAGCGGGGGAGCGCTTGAGCCCGTAATCGCACAGAGGTCTGACGAGCAAAGCACGTTCCTTAAGCTCAGGAGCGCCATATACACTGCTCTCAAGGGAGAAACCTTCGACATCCTCGACACAACGGTTCCGCTTGGGACAGTCAGCACCTTCCTCGAAAGCATCGAGAAGCTGGAAAGCAAGTACAAAGTGTGGTTGCCAGTCTACGGACACGTCGGCGACGGGAACATCCACGTCCACGTACTCCAGTACCCCGGCTACAGCATTCAGCAGCTAGAGGAAATCAGGGACGAGATCTACGGAGCCGCGGTAGCCCTCGGAGGAGTGATCACGGGCGAGCATGGTATAGGCGCTATACGCAGATCCTACGTCGTAAAGCTCCTGGGTACAGAGTGGGTGAAGGTGATGAAGGAGCTGAAAAGATCACTCGACCCCAATAACATACTAAACCCTGACAAGGTATTACCAGAGGAGATATGATGCGCGTAGCGTTTCCCTTCGGCAGGGAGCATATCGTAACAGAGCTCCCAGACGACGCGGTCGTCGTTTACTCGAAAATTCCCCGCGGAGTGGATAAGGAGTACGCAGAGAGCCTAGTAAGGGTCTCTCTAGAGCACCCGTACGCAGCCCCCGGGCTTCGGAAGCTCCTCGCCGGGGAAAGGAAAGTAGCGGTTTTAGTTACGGATAAGACAAGGGCGACCCCCAACGAGCTCCTGTTAGGAGTGCTCCTCGAACACATGCACGCGAGCGGTGTCAGAAAAGAACATGTGGAGATCATCGTGGCGACCGGGTTGCACGAGCCTCACAGCGCTAGCGAGATTGAGGAGCTGGTGGGAAAGGAGATCGCCAGCGAGTACAGGGTTTACTCGCATAACTCTGATGATGAAGCGGCGTTAAAGCGCCTCGGGAAGACCTCCTTCGGGACGGAGGTGTACGTGAACAAGGATGTTGTGGAGGCTGACATAGTGGTAGGTTTAGGCTTGATAGAGCCGCACTTCTTCGCCGGGTACAGCGGGGGGAGAAAGTTGATACTGCCAGGGGTAGCAGGCACGAGGAGCGTCTACCAGAATCACAGCTTTAAAATGCTAGCACACCCAAGGGCAGATTACGGCTACCTAGAGGGGAACCCCGTGCACGAGGACATGGTCGAAGCCGCTAAAATGCTTAGAAACTTCAGGTTCATCATACACGTCATGCTCGATAAGGAGAGGAGAGTAGTAGACGTGGTCGCGGGTGACCCCTACGCCGCGCATCTAGAGGGTGTGAGGAGGCTGGAGAGCTACGTTAAAGTACCCGTACCCTACGAGGCGGATGCCACAATAGTGACGAACGGCGGATACCCCCTAGACCGAAACCTATACCAAGCCGTGAAGGGTATGGTGACAGGCTCCAGGGTCACTAAGCTGGGCGGCATCATCATCCTCCTGTCTGAGTGCAGAGACGGTGTAGGACACGAGAACTTCAGGGCTCTCGCCTCAATGAGCAAGGACCCAATCAAAATACTGGATTATATAAGGGTGAACGAACCGCTAAGGGATCAATGGCAAGTTCAGAAGCTTGAGCAGGTGCTAGTGAAAAACAAAGTGATCGTTGTGACAAGAGGTGTGAAGGACAGCGTACTGGAGGAAATGAACCTAATCCCAGCTTCCACAATTGATGAGGCGCTAGAGACCGCAAGGAGGCTTACCCCCCTTAAGAGTGTCATCGCGATACCCGAAGGACCATACGTAATACCCTACTTGAGCCGCGATGCAAGCTAAGCGGTGCAGGCCCTGGGCAGCGGAAGCGCCTCCGCCCTCTTTTCCCGCCTCTCCTCAAGGAACCTTTCGATAAGCGTATCTATGTTCGAGGTTTTGCGCTCAATGTACGAGATGAATGACTGCAGGAAGAACCTCAGGGGCGCGTAGCGCAACCCCTTAAAGTAGAACTTGGAGACTATGTCCCTCGCCCAGTGCAGGTCATGCCTCAGGCACGCCTTCATCACCTCAATGTGTTCTCGGGTGATCATTTCCCGCCTGAACTTCTCCATGTTCCTCAGTGCTCCCATAGGCACAAAGAGCATTGGTACGATTAAGCTTCTATACTCTTTCAGCTCGTCTATAAGTTCAGCCGTTCTAAGTACATCGTCAGGGGTTTCTTCGGGGAGTCCAAGTATAACTGTGGCAGCGGGGATCACGTGGTTGTCATGCATAACCGCGAAGGCCTCCTTGACTATCTCAGGCCACTCCTCAGCCCTATACGGGAGCGCCTTTGCGGGCATAATCTTCTTTGCCAAGTTTACGCTCCCGGTCTCTACCCCCACCTCAACGCCCAGGATTTCCTGCCTCTCTGAGAGCATCTCCATTACCGTTGATATGAGCTTACAGTTTTCCTCCGAGTACTTTATGGCGGAGAGGCTTGCATGCGCCCACGAAATCGTTCCAGGAACCTTCCTCAAGACCTCCTTGTGCAGCTTTATAAGCGGCTCAGGTCGGGGCTTTACCCCGTCGGCACCGTAAAGTAGGACGTCCTCGCTGTGCAACACCACGCTCTTAACGCCAGCCCTAAGATTGACATCTATCTCTCTTAGAATCTTCTCAATCGGTATGAATCTTAGCGGCCTTAAGGTAACACTGCAGAACCTACAGCCTCTAGGGCACCCCCGCATTACCTCGACAAGCCCGTTCACGCTGGCACCCTTAATAACGGGTATCTCGTCAACGCTGGGAGCATCATGAGGAGAAACATAAACGTAGCTCGGCAGCTTTTCGCCCTTCAAAGCTTTCTCAACAAGCTCCACCACAACCCTCTCCCCCTCACCATCAACAACAGTATCTACTCCCCACTTTTGCCAAGAATCAAGCTCCCACAGCCACTGCCACGCAGCGGGACCCCCAGCAATTATTTTCACACCCCTCCTCTTAGCTTCTCTAACTGCCGGGGACTCCATCAGTCTCCTGAAGCTCCTCCTGTTAACCGGCTCCTGGCCAGTTATCAGCCACCACTCGCTGCTCGGAGGACCATAAGCGAAGTAGTCGTGGTGGCTGATCAGCAGAACCCTCATCGTATCAAGGTGCTC
>JAJHRM010000393.1 GCA_020832965.1 Thermofilum sp.
CAACGGCGGCTAGCGCCGCGCCGGCGACCGCGGCCAGGATCTCCAGCTGGAGCCGCGCGCCGAGCCGGAACACTGCGCTCAGCCGGGCTACGAGCCAGCCGGTGAGGAGCCCGGCGGCGAACTCGGCGACGTCGCCCGACGTTTCCTCGGGCTTCTCGCCGCCCCTCACGTCGACCGCCTGCTTGAAGAGGAAGACCGCCGCCGCGGCAGCCGACTGCCAGGAGCCCAGCCACCCCGAGGAGGAGCCCATACACGAAGAAGCAGCAGGGCGCGCTCAACGGTACGCAAAGTGCATCTTCCTAAGCTGCGATGCGTTAACTTTAAGAGTAGGATGCTATAGTTTTACCCCATGAGCTTAAACGAATTACTCTTTGACGCAGTGCTCCGCGGGGATCTTAAAGAAGTAAAAGCTCTTCTAAGGAAGGGTGCTGATGCGAACGCCAGAAATCCAGCTGGCTATACTCCCTTGCACATAGCCGCTATTCATAATCGTACCGAAATCGGCGAACTCCTAATCAAACGCGGCGCAGACGTAAACGCCGCTCACAGCGGACACGGATTAACCCCGTTGCATCTAGCAGTTATGCATGATAAATTAGCATTTGTAAAATTGTTACTCGAAAAAGGTGCCAATGTGAATGCTAGAGATAAAAGCGGGAGAACTCCATTACACGATGCTGCGCTTAGAGGTAATCTAGCTATTGCTTCACTACTAATACAATATAATGCTGATGTAAACGCTAAAGATAATGGTGGCTATACCCCTCTGCACGAATGTGCCTCTCGCTGCAATACCGACACTATTGAAGTTGCTAAAATACTAATCCAGCATGGAGCAGATGTAAACGCTAGAAACCACTATGGTCTTACCCCATTACATTTGGCAGTTACTAATCGTTGCGACGAAATGGTTAAACTTCTCCTAGAAAACGGTGCCGATCCCACGATCAGAGACGATTTTTGCAGAACGGCTTTAGATTGGGCTATTCTTACAAACTCTGACGAAATTGCTATGGTGATTATCAAATATATGAATCTATGAATGAAAACAACAATAATAAAAATATTTCCTAAACATTTTCTTCTATCTTGAAAAAAGTTTTTACTTTAGGTAAAGTAACGTCGGAAGTCCTAAGGCACATTAGCTACAGCTGAAATTAAGCGTGCGCTTCGGCGGCGGGAGAGCCGACATCTACGTGCCCTCCCAGCAGAGGTTCGTGGAGGTGGAGACGTTCTACGGGACCGGAAACCCCCTCGACAAGCTCGACAGGGTCACCCTGCGCAAGTACATCGACCGGGCCGAGAGGGTGGACGTCGTCGTCCTCAACGGTCTCCTGGCGATCCTCTACGCGCGCGGACTGAAGAAGCTGGCGAGCATTTACGCGAAGCACCACAACATCGCAGTAAACTTCTACGTGCCCGACTTCAGGGAAAAGAAACTTGTGCCCCTTGAAAGGCTTCTCGACTTAATGAAAGAGCGGTCTTTAGTGCGCTAAGCTTTTCCCACTCGTACGTTAAGTTAGGTATGCTTGCGCTCACGATCTTTTGCGCAAAAGCTTACGTGTTAAGAGTAAGGGCGTCCCTCTAGCAGAAAACTTAATACTAAGGCGGTTTAAGTAAGCTCTCAGCATGAGCCTGGAAAGCTTCGCCGGCGAGCTGCGCTCGATGGGCTTCCCTGAGGAGGCGATCGAGGAGATCGTGCAGAGCTTAGCGGATCTATATGTGGCGTCCCGGATCCCCTACAAGTATGTCATCAAGGCTCATGAAGGGTTCTACACCTCCGAGGATATTAGAAAGACTAGGTACTGGCCCTACAGCGAGCTTGCCGAAAAGGTACTGCTACAGTACGGCTACGCGGACACTAGCAGCAAGTACACAGTGTACACTCCGCATGCGAATTGGTACTTCATCGCTTTGACGGAAAGGGGTTTCCCCGCGGCTAGGGAGGCGTACAAGAGGAGGCTGGAAGCGAACCTCGACTTCGTAAAAAGGCACATCGAAAGGCACAGGAGCTTAGCGCCTCTCCTCTACTTCGGCGCCTCCTTCGACGGCAAGATCGAAAGAGCGTACTTCTATAGCAAGCCCACGCACGAGGTCGTCGACTTTTACTTTAGAAACGTTATCGACACCAAAATAGGCAGAGCCCCGGAGCCGCCGATTAAGAGGCGCACGTACCACACTGCGCCCGAGCTGTGGGAGATGATCAAAGGGATGTACGAGAGCGAGAGGCTGGACGTCGTCTCCGCGGCTTTCCAAAGCGCCGCGTCGACGAAAACCGCTGTGGAGGCGCTCAACGAGTTCTTCTCCCCGCTGCACGAGAGGAGGCTGGTGCTCCTCATGCCGAACTATACCTCGAGCGGCGTCTACCCCGAGATGGAGCGCTGGCTCGTGCCCCCGGAGCTCCTGGAGCTCGCGGAGCCGGAGGCCGAGAGGCTGGACCCGGCGAAGCTCAGGAACTTCGTGAATGGCTACGTCTCGGTCCTCATGCTAGCCCTCGGGGGAGCGGGCTACACGAAGGGGCAGCTCCTCAAGCTCGCCGAAGTGATAGTGAGCGAGAACAAGGAGCTGGGGCTCTCCTACGACGAGCTGGTGGAGGGGTTCCGGGAGCTCGTGGAGGAGGTCAGCTCCACCGCGGGCTGCATCTCGAGGTTCAACGAGCCTGGGGGCCCCGA
>JAJHRM010000392.1 GCA_020832965.1 Thermofilum sp.
TAAAAACTTTTGCGCGCTAGTTAGCCGCTCATGTTGGTTCAGCGCCTGCCGCGCTACGCTGCTTCAGGTAAAATATGCCGCCTTCCCAAGCACTTCTAGCGCGCGCAAGTGCTTGAAAGCTCGCGCGCCACTTCTTTACGCGTGATCCCAACGCGATCCCAGCGGCATCGGATGCGCGCGCGCTACGCGTTGAAAGAGAGGAGGAAGCTCCTGGTGCAAGTCAAGAGCGGCAAGTCCAGCTTCAGCAGAAGAGAAAGAAACAGGCTCGTGCGAACAGCTAGGAAGAAGGGGGCGACAGCGGCCCTAGCGAGAGTGAAAGGCGAGAAGGTGTATTGGAGGTTCATGTGAGCTCGCGGGCAGACGCTCACCCTCCACCTTCGCCAGCTTCAAGGGTAGAGCACCTAACTTCCTCGCGCGCCCGAACAGCGAGCCCCGTGCAACGCGGGGTAGCATCGAACTGCCAGCGCGCTGCTATCCCGTAGCGCACGCTCAACATAGCGCCCAACTTCAACCTTTACCAAACGCGCTGAAGCTTAGACACCTGTGTGCCCGAGATACCGCCAGTTAGCGCACAAAGCTAAAGATCGCGGACAAGGCTCTAGGTGAATAGGTAGCGTGCAACGCAGAGCTTATTAAACGGAAACAGCCAGAAGCCGTGAGCGAGCATGAGCTACGAGCTTATCGAGGCTGTTGGCAGCGGAGACGTCGCGAAGGTTGTGGAGCTTCTAAACATGGGTGCCGACGTTAACGCCAGCGACTCGCGCGACCGCACTCCGCTGCACTTCGCGGCCTTTAAAGGGTACGCCGAGATCGCTAGCCTGCTCCTCAAGCACGGCGCGGACGTTAACGCCAGGGATGACGACGGCGACACCCCTCTGCACTACGCAGCTCGCAGCGGGCGTCAAAGCCTGGTGAAACTGCTTCTAAAGTACGGCGGCGACCCCACAATCAAAAACAACGAGGGTAAGACACCCTTGGACGTCGCCATCCAAGAGGGGCATTTGGACATCGCGAGAATCTTGGAAGAGTATTTCGCGGAAGAATAGTAAGGTTTCGGGCGCCGCTGCGCGAGACACGGGGAGCGACACTTTCCTTGGAAAAGGCTTTATGCCCGGAAATGGCGCCGCGCTACCCCTCCACCTCGCCGACAACGTGCTCCTCGACGAGGCTCCCGCACTCCCAGACCGAGGCGAGCACGAGCAGCCTGCCCCCCACCCTAGCCAGCTTGAGGAGGAGCCCCTCGCCCATGTAGAGCGTTGCGAAGCTGCCGTCCCGCTCGTAATCGCCCAAGCCGCTGAGGTCCACCTCGGCTAGAGCGCGCTCCGCCTCCCGCCTAACTCTTTCGGGCACGCTCACCAACGCGTTCTCGAGCCACCTGACCCTCACGGCCTCCCGTTAGAACGCGCGGTATTTAAGATGGTAAATGGTAAGCAGCCTTTATAGGATGATCCATGTATTAGTTGGAAAATAACGCCCTCTCCAGACGATATGGTGCAACTCGCTGGAGGATACCTTCAACGCCAGAATAGCACCATAACCTTTTGTACTCGGGTCTAGCCAGCAAGCCTCTACGGGATCCCATACTTCAACAACATTTCCTTGCCTGACAACTGCGCAAGCCTCGTGATACACTAATGTCCCTTCCACCCAAGTCGCAGGCATACCGGCTCTGGACCACATGCTTACCCAGTGTTGTACAACGTGTGAAGGGTATCTTTGTATCAACTGGACTGGGAGGCATGCTATCCCCCGCGCGAGGAAAAGCTCCCTAGAAATTGCAGCAAGAGCTCCGCAGTCAAGGTAATCGCTGCGAACTGCCTCGCACCAGTACAGGGGCCATTTGACTGGGCCCCATTCGTACTTTTCTCGTAACCATTTAGGCCCGCTTAGGGGGTTATTATCTCTAAGCATAGATTTATCCATCGAGACGAGCCACTCTCGAGCCATGTGACAGCACATTCCATGGCTAAGAATACGGGAAACCGGTTTAGTGCGCCAGCGCTCAAGCACAGATTCTAGGCTCATTCACGCTCACCCGCGTCCGAAACGGTACGACATGCTGTGATCGTAAGCTCCTGCGTCCAGGAAGATGAGCAAATCACCTGGCTTCACGTGCTCAGGTAACTGCACGTCTTCCGCGAGAACATCGGCCTCCATGCACAGCCTACCCAAAATTCTCGATCTTCCAGTTCCGAGAAGGTAGAACTCTTTCTTTGTTTGATCGAATAAAAGTATGCGATGGGGACGGTAAAGCGCCTCCGGTAGCTCGGCGATCGAAGCATCAACTACGATCTCTTTCACAGCTTCATCCTCACTCGAAGAGTGTCTCACCTCAATTATCCGCGCTGCAAGCGCCTTAGATGATTGAACTAATGCTTTCCCTGGCTCCATTATTACAATTTCTAAATTTTTAAGCTTATTCAATGTATTTAAAAGCTCATTTTTTAACTTCGACATGAATTCTGTCTTCCAGCTCTCAGGGGTCCATCCGCCTCCAACGTCTACGCATCTAATACGCACTCCGGCTACCGATTCAATAGCCTGCGCCCACCTTATGATTGACTGGTAGATATGCCACCAATTGTGTATACCTACCATACTGCTAGGAATGTGAAAACTCACTCCAAGCGAGTATTCGCTAGGCACCTTGCTTAGCAAGGCGGTGAGCGCTT
>JAJHRM010000394.1 GCA_020832965.1 Thermofilum sp.
GTCGCTGGAGAAAGCCTATACGGCGACTACGAGCCAGCATGGTCATCCATCTACTACGGCGTCCCACTCGACGGCCCACAATTCGTCCAAAACCTGGTCAAGTGGTGGGTAAAACTCATAACAACAGTCTCTGGCATTGCAACAAGTAAAAAAGTTCCTCCTAGTCTCACTCTCTTCGAGCCTCAAGTAAGTGGTTTAACAATCACGGTTAATGGGGTTACATTGCCGGGATATGAGGGTGCGAAGATAACTAGGATTCACTGGGACTGGGGTGATGGGTTCAGCGAGGACCACTGGTTCCCAGCATCACACACCTACAGCATACCAGGGATATACACTGTTACAGTGACATCCTACCAATCCGGCGGGCTCTCAGCAACAAAAACCCTAACTGTGAAGGTTGAAGCTGGGAATAATCCACCTGTAGCAGACTTCTCGTATATCCCCTTGAATCCACTGGCTGGGGACAGTGTTAGCTTTGCTGACCAATCCTACGACCCTGATGGAGCCGTGGTCTTCTGGCGCTGGGATTTCGGCGACGGCACCACTTCTTACGAGAGGAACCCCAGGCACGTCTTCTCCTCCCCGGGGACGTACACTGTCACCCTAACAGTGAAGGATGACAGGGGAGCAGAGAAGAGTATCAGCAGGGCAATATACGTGGGGAAAAGGGAGGGGGCTGTTAATAGCCGTATAGTGGAGCTAGCGGCATTTATCCTTGTTGCAGTAGTTGTGGTGACCATTCTCGCTCTTTCGCGCGGGAGAGGAGGCAGAGGGGTGGCAGCTGAGAGACCTCCCGCTGAGGCTGCTGCCATGCAGGTTTCACCTGATGCTTTAAAGGCTGAGCTTGAGAGGTACGAGGGCTATTTGAGGAGGCTGGAAGAGCTTAAAGCTGGAGGTAAGGTATCGGAGCAGGTTTACCAGGCGCTGAAGAGGGAGTACGAGGCAAAAGTGGAGGAGCTGAGGAGAGCGCTTGAGAAGGCAGGCGCCAGCTGAAGCCATGAGAAAGCAGCTAAGCATGCGCCGAGCGAGAAGAGTAATGAGTTCTAATAACTTCAGCAATCAGACGTGCGCTTGCAAGCTTTGAAGCATGCATACTTCAACGTTGCTTGTGTAGCCCTTTGTATTAAGTTTATATTTCCAATTGGTAAAAGTTATAGAATTTTCAGGTAAGATATATAAACATGGAAGAGATGCTATTAGGGGAAGCTATGGGTCTCGGTGAGTCTTTCTGCACATTGCGCATGTACTTGCGAGCCTTATACGCAAGAATAACGGGTTCCTACGCTTCCCGCCACTTCACAGTAATCATGTTTATGAGCGGAGAGGATCCCTCTTTAAGCTTCGAAAGGCACTTTTCAGCTATTGGCTGGAAGGTAACGAAGCCCAGGGATCTTATAGTGGCTGAGTCAGAGCTGCACTATCCAATAGCGTTTTTAATATCGTCACTGATAACAGTGATCTCGATAATACTGGTATTTCTGATAAGAACAATCGATGTGGGAGTGTTCGCAATAATCATGCTTTTTGTGACCTTAACCCTATACAGCCTAAGACCAACAGTTGTGCTCTTCAAGACAAACGGATCATACGCCTTAATTGCGGACACTACAGGCCACAGCGAGGCAATAGCTTTCGTCAGGAAAGCAGGCGGAGAGGTGCGCGTCGAGAAAAGCGTAGTTAACCGGGGAACACCGCTACATAACTTCGTAGCCACTCTTAGGAGTGAGTTAAAGGCTGAGGTCAAAACCACGGCACCCTTAGCTTTAAAGGGCGAAACTGAGCTGATCAGCGCCTCCAGACTCGAGGAAGAGCTGAAAGCCTGCATGCAGGAGGCCGAGAAGATCAAGAATTACTTGGAGAGGCTAGAGGAGATGATGAGCAGGAGAGAAATTACTGAAACAGCGTACCAGCAATTAAAAAGAGAGTATACCGACAAGCTCGTCTCCATCGAAGCTAAAATCAGAGGGCTTAAGGAGGCACAGAAGAAGCTTGAGGAAATCAAATAGCCTGAAAATTTTAACAACCACGAGCCCGGTTAGCACGCGCTAAAAATTTGACAAAATTTTTATAAGTCTCCAGGAAATTAAATATCTTGTGATGCGGGCCATTAAAAATGCTAAGACGCCTAGAGTAAGGGCTAAGCATTCGATCATTCTCCTCTGCCTTCTGGTCATCCCATGGATTGCTGCCCAGCCAGCAACAGTCAGCGTTTCCCTCGAGCCCCAGACACTAGCGCTTAGCCCCGGCGGGGAGGGCAGAGTCAGCCTTGTGATGTCTACAGGAGCCCAAACGGTGTGCGCCGGAGAGTTCAACCTAACCTACACACCCGGCGCAGTCAACGTGACGGTAGAGGGTACAGCCGATTGGATGGTTTCGCCTGCACCTCGCGGTCCGCGCCGCTACATCTACTACAGGAATCCGGGCGCGTCAATAAGTGATCGCTCAGTTGTGGCGACCATCTTGGTTAGGGCGTTGCCGGGGGCGACTAGCGCGAGCGTCAGGGTTGAGTACTTTAAGGCTGCTGACAAGGATGGGAATGACCTGACGGTCTCGCTTACGAATAGCCAGGTGAGCGTGACTATCTCCGGCGAAGGGGCAGGGGGGACGGGCTGGCAACCGCCACCGAGCAGACCTAAGGGAATCGACACCGGCACGCTGC
>JAJHRM010000395.1 GCA_020832965.1 Thermofilum sp.
CGGACAGCCTCAGCAGCTCGTTTTTGATGAATGCGACGGGTTCGAGTATCTTCCTGAATCCTAGGAACTCCGCAAAGAACTCTGCCTGGTTTCTTGTTGACGCGACGATCTCGTTCATGCCTCTCGCCATGAGGTTTAAACGTTCCTCTATGCGTGCGTTCCTAGCGTTTATGTCTTTTATGTTTTCCTCTACGCGGTCGAACCTTTCATTGCCCTGGGCAAACTGCTCATTAATGCGGGTGAACTTCTCATCCATCCGAGCGAGATCGCCTTTGATCGTGCGAAATTGTTCATCGAACTGTGCCTGTTTCTGGTTAACTTGGCTAAGGCTTGCCTCGATGCTCGCAGCTCTTTCTTCGATCCTGCAGAGCTCTTCATCGTAGCGCGCGCGTCTCTATCCGGGCGAATTTTCTTCCTAGCCAGTAAGCGAGGGAAAGCACTGATGTTCCCACAGTTAATACTAGGCTTGCGACTTCGATTAGTAGTGTCTCCTCGGCCACCGAATACCCCTACTCTTGTCTCCGGAAAAACGTATTTAAGAGTTACCTTAATTTCCTCAGGGAAACGATGAGTCTAATAGGGGAGTTTATTTTCGCCCCTATGGTTTTCCGGGAATGTTCCGGGAATCAGAGCCACACCTATATTGGAAGCTTGCCTCCTCAGTTTTTCATCGAAGGTTGCTAGTGGAACATTTCTTCGCAGAGCTACTGAAAGTACGACTTTGTCGTTGAAGCGTGAGAGAGACAGCCCCTCATCTACAAGTGTGGAGATAGCCCAGCGGATCTCATCTAAGCCCTCCCTCACCAATGCAGACTTTTCGGAGGCAACATACTCGAGTACCTTGTCCCGGGCATCGGTGGCACTCATTTTTATTCCCTTTAGAAACCACGTGTACTCGTAGATGACTACCAGGGGAATGATCCACCGGTTTAGGCTGTCAAGTATATGGGAAGCCTCCTTGTGGTGGAAAGAGTCCTCAAAGGTATCGTAGATAAGAATATTTGTGTCAATCACCGCCTCCGGCAATGTTTTCACCTAGCCCTTTAGCGATTATCTCGTCAATTTCTTCCGGTGTAAGGGGTCTTCCAGCTCTAAAAGTCTTCCTTCTTACAACTTTTTTCTCCATGATTATTCTCCCCTTTTCATCCACGTACATGTTCAGGTAGTCGCCGATCTGCAGTCCCAATGCCTCGCGTATCTCCTTAGGAATTGTTACTTGAAAGCTCCTTGTTATTTTACTTCTTTTCACAGTAATCTATAAAAATACTTCTATATAAAGATTTCTACGTTATTCCTTAAAATCCTCCGAGAATATTACATCTCACCTCTGGCGCATTCAAGATTTTTTCCTCACTACCTTGTTATTGGTTAGCAGTGCCTTGGAAAGTTGGTTGCCTACGGTGCCTCCTCTATCTCCACCCGGACACTCCTTAATCCTCCACGCGCGTAGAGGTTTAGTGTTATTTCTTCGCCTATTCCTTTTTCTCTTAATCTTGCAACTAGGTCTCCCACTCCTTGTACTTCTTTCCCGTCTGCTCCGATAACTACGTGCCCGGGTCTTATTCCCGCTCTCGCGGCTGGGCTTCCAGGGACAACTCTGACAATTAGGACACCGCTGGGTCTGGGTAGTCCCAGCTGGTAGGCTATGACGGGGTTTACGTCGAGCCCGTATATTCCTATCCAGGGCCTCAGGATTCTGCCGTATTTCTCGATCTGGCTCAGTGAGTATTTCGCCTCGTTTATCGGGATGGCGAAGCCTATCCCCTGAGCAAAGGGTATCATCGCAGTAGTTATTCCTATTGCTCTGCCCTCAAGATCTATTAGGGGTCCGCCGCTGTTCCCCGGGTTTACGGGGGCATCCGTCTGTATGAGGTTCTCGTATATTTTTCCCTCAGTCCTTAGGCTTCTGCCCAGCCCGCTTATTACGCCGAATGTTAAACTTGGACCACCGAGTACTTGCCCAAATGGGTTGCCAATAGCTATGACGAACTGCCCAACTCTTAGCTTATCGGAGTCTCCTAGAGGTAGAGGTCTCAGATTGCTTCGCGGAATCTTCAAAAAGGCGACGTCGTAGTGCGGGTCGACGTCCATTATGCTTGCCTCCATGTTTTCGCCGCTTGAAAGGGTTGCGGTTATTTGCTCATATCCCTCCACAACGTGAGCATTTGTAACCACAATTCCTCTCTCATCAACGATGAAGCCTGAGCCGAGCCCCGACACTGGCTCCCTCACAAACAGGAAGTCGAGGATCTTTACCGCAGTTATGCTCACAACGCTGTCTCTCACTTTCTCGTAGAGTTCTATGATCTTGCTTTGAAGTTCTTCAACCATAACGGTCGCCTCGCTAGAGGCGCGGCTAATCTCATTGATAAGCTTTGCCATTTACTGGTTGATTCTTGTGGGAAAGCTTTATAGATTCAGGGCAGCTGTACTCGTCGTGCCAAGCAACGCTGACAGGAAAACGCTCGCACTACTGTCCTGGTACAATCTGACAAGTAGCTTTGCAGGCAACCTTGTAGCGCCCTTTATGCCTATCTTCCTTTACCAGCTCGCGGGAAACAGGTTCTTTCAAACAAGCATTGCTAGCCAAACATCAGTGATCGTTTCAGTCGTCATGGGTCTCTTCTGGGGGAGGCTCTCAGACGTTAAGGGTCGCAGGA
>JAJHRM010000054.1 GCA_020832965.1 Thermofilum sp.
GAGGGCTGGTGCTGTGCTGGCCGCTGTTGCGAGCAGGGTGAAGAATGAGCTAGTAGAGAATGCAGGGGTTGAGGACGCGATCAGGGTTGCAAATGAAGCTGTAAGAGTGCTCTACGAGTGGGACCAGGCTAAAACCGTGAGAGGCAGAACGTTTATTACGCCAAGCTTATTTATGCGCTGATGCGTGGTGCCGTGGAGTGTGTCTTCGCTGGGGGCAAGCAATACTCCCATTAGCGGAGGGATGCGTGCACGCCAGTCAAGCAGCTTAAGGTGCTGGGGGAGCATCTTCGGCATGTTTAGCAAGCTTTTGCTCCCAGGACTCTTATTACTACTCCTCTCCCCGCCCTTGCTGGCAGCACCTCAACCTGTTGAGAGCTTCTACGTGGAGCCTGGGGGAGTGTTGAGGGGCTCCATAACCCTGTCTCTCTCGGGGGAGGGGGTTGCAGAGGTAAACCTCCCCTGCGCTCTCCAGCTCGTGTCCGTTTACTCCGAGAGGGGGGTACCGACGTTTACCCTTAATGGCTCTACTCTGCAGATCTACGGCGATGCATACTCAAGCGTCAATGTCACGTTTACCTGCAGATTGAGGAACGACACCATTACCACTCTCACTGTTGAACCCATCAACCAGGACCTCGAGATCTTTATCAGCCAGGCCTACGTAGTACTAGGCGTGTACCCGACACCCGGTGAGATATCTTATAAGTCAGGCTATATCCTGCTGAGGTTCGAAAACCTCACAAGCCCCCTACAACTTGAACTAGTCGAGGCGGGGCTACCGGCCGAGGGGCCTCCACCGAGTGCTCCGCCTGCGGTGGCTCCTCTGCTGCAGCACCTCGCACTAGTCCTCGCCATAGCCCTAGCTGCTGTGGTTGTAATCGTAGCTGTGCTCTTCGCCAGGAAAAGGAGGGAGGGGACGCATGTTCTTACTGAGGAAGACCAAGCCGTAATTAGCTACTTAAGGTCCAGTGGCGGCAGGGCGTACCTAAAGGAGATCCGCGAAGCCTTAGACCTGCCCTCAACAACTGCTCTGAGAAGAGTAAGGAAGCTGGAGGCCCGGGGAATCGTCCGCACGGAGAGGACTCCCGGCGGCCTGCTCGTGATCCTTCTAAAGAGGTAGTGCGCTCAGAGGGCGAGGAGGTACCTGGCGAACTTAGCCATGTAAGAGAACGCAGTGTTCAGGACAGCAGAGGGCTAGCGGGAGGGTTTGCCCAGCGCAGGACGGTGAGGCCAAGCTTACGAGGCGTAGAGGATCTATGAGTACCCCAGGTGCGAGCTAAAGAGTAGTAAAGAATTTATAACGATGTTTAAGGGTTACTTTTAACATGGAAAAAAGTTTGCCTGAGATCATTGTGGGTGAGAAGCCTGAGGGCTCATATACCCTCGAGTTAATAAACATGCTGGGGAGGGGTGCCCAGAAAGTTGTTGTAAAAGCCTTTGGAAGGAACATTTCCAAGGCAGTATACGTGACTGAGAGCGTTAGGAGGCTCACTGGAGACAAGATCAGCTACGGGAAAGTCAAAATATACTCTGCGGAAGTCGGGGAGATGGAGGAGGAGAGGAGCGTTCCAGTAGTAGAGATCGAGGTCATAAATCTCGGAGTCAAGCCTCAGTAGCGCGGCTAAAGCATATTGTGCTGCACTAGGAGTTTTCCACCGTGCTCGCCTCAGCCCCTCAGCTTCTAGCGCGCTATTTCCTCCTAACGATGTGGAGGCGCCCAACCTCGTAGAAGCCTGCACCCCAGTTGTGGAGCGGTAGGTTCGTCTTCCTGAGGTCCCAGCCGCCCCTCTTGCTGAAGAAGCGCTCGTCAGCCCTCGCGCTCAGCACTTCACCAGCGTAAAGCACGACATCATTCGTCTTTAACGTTGTGTACACGCGGCACTCTATAACGCCGATCGCCCCCTCGGCTACTGGTGCATCTACCTTCTCGCCTTTAACAGGCTTTATGACCGTGGTTTTGTCCTCGCTCCTCCCCGAAACCGTTCCAGCGTAGTAGAGCTTGTCTAGAAACTCGATGGGTAAAACGTTTACCGTAAACTCCCCATACATATCGATGAGCTCCCTGGTGTAGCTGTCAACGCCTATAGCGACGCCTACTAGGGGTGGCTCCTCACTTATTGGTGAAACCCAGCTTGCAGCCATGAAGTTCACCCTCGCCCCCATCTTACCGCTTCCAATGAGGTACGCTGGTCTCGGGTGAAGCAATAGGTAGAAGTTTTCCACCTCCCTCATGGTTTGCCATGTATAATGGCTCCACATGGTTATAAGGGTTGTCCTAGAAACGTTTAAATTTATATTGTATCAATACATTAATGTATGAGCATGAGCGAGGTTTGGAAATCTGCGATTGAAAAAGCCCTGGCTGACTTTAACTTAAAGGTGCAGGCTTTGCGGGAGGAGATCAGTAAAATAGAGCAAGAACTTGAGGCCAAAAGGGCGCTGCAACCTTCAGAGCTGTTTGCAAAAATAGCTGCTCTTAGAACAGAGCTGAGAGCTTGCTACGTCGTTTTGAGAAATGAGCTCAAATCTATTTTTTCAAGCGCCAAGGTGGAGGCTAGGGATATGCCCCATGAAGAGGCGCATGACCTGCTTGACGAGCTAGAGGATGCTATCGGTGAGGCGATGGACTCTGCAGAGGAGCTACGGGAAAATCTCCTTGGGGAGCTAGAGGAGCTACGAGAGAAAGTAAAAGAAAGTTGGAGAGAGAGCCTTAGAGAAATTAGAAAGAAAGTAGAGGTAGAGAGGCGGCTCGAGGCAACTCCTAGCGGTCAGAGGCGGGTGACGCCTTCAGTAGTGATTTCAAGTGTAAGGCTCCCAGAGGCCGATCTGAAAATTATAGATTCCCTTGTCGAGGCCGGTATTTTCAAGAGTAGGAATGAGGCTATTGCCTTCTTTATTCACCGAGGAATAGAGGCGAGCAAGGATTGGCTTGAAAAGATTAATGCCACATTGGAGAACATAAGGAAGCTCCAGGAAGAGGCGAAGAAGGAAATAATGTCTATGTTTGGGGGGAGGGGGGAGGGCGGCAGCAACGCACATGGTTAGCGCAGGCGCGTAGCTCTTCAAAAGTGCTCCAGTCGGGTGCGTACACAGCAATAGCGGGCCGCGCGCCATCCCTCCCCCGCCTTTTCGCGGGGGTTACGGGCTTTACCCCGCCAGGTGTTGCTAGGAAGCTGAGTACTTTGACGCGCTCTGGTAGCTCCGCCTTGATACCCAGCACTTTTAGCCCGCGCAGCATGATGTTCAAGCCCCCGTTAGCAGCGCGCGCTATGCAGCAATAAGCTTAATATCTTGATGAGTTAAAATAGCGTAGTAGTGTATGAGCGCGGGCGAGTCTGAGGAGAGCTCGTATATCGTTGCAAGGCTGCTTAACGGCTTGAAGGAGGTCTACACATTCAAGGAGCTTGAGAAGATCTTGGACATGCCCAGCCAACTGCTATGGAGGTACACGACTTACTCCCAGTTCCCGGAGAGGCTTACGGCTAAAAAGATCCTCGAGGCGATACGCGAGAACAGGCTTCTCGAGAGAGCCCTGAAACAGGTTCTCCTCAGGGAGACAGGGGCGGTTGAGGAGTGGCGACTGCTCTTTAATCCGAGGGTTTTGAACCTCGTAGGCTACCTCGCTTGGAAGCACTTCAAGGATGACGAGGTAAGCCTCGTGATGACGGCAGGCGAGAAGAACAGCGCGCTCGCAGTAGTGATTGCTGAGTGGCTCTCTGCGGACACGTGCGTAGCGACGGAGCATGCCTGGACTAGTTGGGGCAGGTTCTACTCTGCACCCTACAACTCCTCTGAGAGGGAAGAGTACGTCTACTTACATGTCCCAAGGGAAGCCATAAAGAGGGACTCAAGAGTGCTCTTCGTCAAGGGCACAGCCAAGAACTTTGAATCACTTACAGCCCTGTACAGCATTGCTGAGCAGGCGAAGGCAATCCCGGTCGGTGGCTTAGTCATCCTAGCCTACTCGGACAAGTGGATGGAGTTCACAGCCAAGACAGGCATAAAGAAGTTCTACGTTATTGCCAGCCTAAGCGGAGGACAGCTCGTTGTACGGATCTAATGTTCTCAGCAGCGCCGGAGGGTGGGAATATGGGTGTGGAGAGAGGTGCGCGCGCTTTATTCTATCTCGGCCGAGCTATTAGCGGGCCGCTGGAGCACGCGCTACTGTCTATAGCAAATCTCAGCTCAGTATTGATATCTTTGCGGAGTCTCCGAATGTTTTCCTTACCTCTTCAACTAAGAATTGCTCCACCCTTTCGACAATTGCTTTAGCCTCTTCCTCGCTACTCGATGAAGCGTAAATATGTATCTCGACGACTGGGGCGCCTGCCTCCAGACCCCTCGGGTGGCTCTTAACGTATGCCCTTTCGTCGATTTTCAGCGCCCTCCTCAATATGGGTGTGAGGTCTGCCTCCGGGACACCCCTGATCCTGACCATTTTTTCCTGGTAAAAGTGCGGCTTGCCTCTAGACCTGAGGAGAGGCTCAACGTGCTCGCTAAATATTGCCTCCATCTCGGCTGGGACTCCAGGAAGCACTATTATTAGGCGTGAATCTGTCTCGACTAAGATTCCCGGAGCCGTCCCCACAGGGTTAGGCAGCGGCTTAGCGCCTCTTGGCAGCTTCGCCATTTTTTCCCGCTCAGGGGTCATCGGGTAGCCTCGCTTAGCGTACTTCTCCTGGACTATTCTCAGGGCTTCAGGGTTGACCTCAAGCTCCCTCCCGAGAGCCTGGGCTAGCGCGATGTTTGTAATATCGTCTGGTGTGGGGCCCAGGCCTCCCGTCGACAGAACTATGTCTGCATGTGTAAGTGCCTTTTGGAACTCTTCAACAATGTCCTCCACTCTGTCCGGTAAAGCAATGATCCTTTCAACACAGTAGCCTAGAAGTGTGAGCCTTTGAGCGAGCCAAGAGGCATTTGTATTGATGATCTTGCCGATGAGTAGCTCGTTTCCTATCGAGAGTATGTAGGCTTTTCCCTTACAGCTCACAACATGTATTTTCGCAAGCCTAGCGATAAATTTATTGCAATACTTCTGCTAAATGCCTTGGGAGGGTTAAGCAGTGGCGCTGCTGGGCTTAGAAGTAAGGTTTGCAACGAGACGTGACCTCGAAGAAGCTCGACAAATCCTTCGAAGATCATTTACCGGTTCCTATAGGTTTTGGAGTGAGCTTCTTCTTGGTAGGCTAGATACGCTCGTAGCCGTAGCGGACGGGAAGGTTGTTGGGGTAGCCGAGATATACACGACGATCTCGAGGAAACGCGGGAAGATAGGGGTGATTAGCTTCATTGCTGTAGATCCCGAGCACAGGGGGAGAGGTGTAGGGAAGAGGCTTGTGTTGGAGGCGGAAAGGGTATTTCGGGAGCAGGGGTGCGGTTTCTCAGCAGCGAGCACGAGGCATGATAATAAGGCATCAATAGGGATGTTCACAAAGATGGGCTACTCGGTTCATAGGAGGGGAGAAAGGGTATTCGAGGAACTAGAGGGTCCCCTCTATGCGTACGAGGACGACGTAATCTTGGTGAAAAGGCTCGAGTAGCGGTGGACAACTTTTCTAGCCAGCCCAGGAAAAGTTGATAAGAGCGCGCGCTGATAAGAGTGGATCAGGGAGGCATAGGTATGGCTTACAGGGATCTCGCCGCATTTATCGCAGCCTCTTTTACGCTTGCTACTCTAGCCGACGCACTTATTCTAACTGCAACACAAGGCACTTCGACGCACCTTTTAGTCTCCCGCGTGGCGCTCCTGTGGGGAGTCTTCAGGATGTATACACCTACAATCGGGGCAGCACTAGCCATCAGGGTTTCTGGGAAGAGTGTAATCGACGAATTTAGGAGCTACCTCAACCCCAAGGAAAAAGCGATCTACTGGTACTTCCTAGCACCCTTAATAGCTTACCTGGCTTTAGGGATATACATGCTACTGGGTCTTGCCCTCAACGTACTCGACCTAGAAAAACCCGTAGAAATGATTGCTGAGCAAGCGAAGCTCCCCGTGGAGGCGGCGAGGGCAATCCTGCTGGTACAGCTAGTCTCCGCATACATAGTTGCACTCACATTAAACGCATTTTGTGCAGTAGGCGAGGAGATAGGCTGGCGGGGCTACCTGTACAAGAGGCTGGGCTATACTGCTAACGCTAGAAACACCTTGACTATTGGGGCTGTCTGGGGGCTATGGCACGCCACCGCAATCGGACTTCTAGGACATAACTACCCGGTCCTGAGGTGGATGGGTGTTCCAATCTTTGCAGTGTTCTGCATAATTCTCAGTGCCTTAATGCTGTCACTAGTCAGCAGGGCTGGAAGCATTCTCCCGTCAGTCTCTCTTCACGGTGCACTCAACGCCCTCTGGGGACTAACTATTCTGACATCAAGGCTCGAAGGTGCTGCTGGAGAACTTCTAGGAGGAAATGGCCTCCTGGGATTAGCCTCTCTAACGACCGTATGTTTCGCCCTGTCGATGTTTCTGAAAACCAAGCGTGACCAGGTTGAGGCGTAAACAAGGAATTGTCCATTTGCATGTCTTCCCATTTTTCCAGCACTGGCACTTAAACCCCAAGAGTCCACGAGCTCCGCCGAGACGGCTTCTTCGGGCTCATCCCCGCCGCCGGACCTAACCGCGCCGTGCTTCAGGGTACTCGAGGGGCCGTGCAAGGACATGGCTGTCCTCTGCCTCGACCCCTCCGGCCTGCCATCCGGGAGGGCGAGGGTGTTCCTCGCCACCGAGTACGGGACTGCGGCGGCGAGGTTGGGCGCGCACTAGGAAGAGCAATACCTACAAAAGGGTTTATGTACCAACAACCACGTTTTCCCCACCAACAGGCTGCTTGAATAACCGTATTGCTGTGAGAACTGCCAAGTAGCTTATTCTTGGGTTTCGTGGGTGCGGAATATTCTCAACCCTAATAGCGCGCAAAATTATGCATTACGCTTAACTGCCAGCATGCAACTAGTGATTTTTATATTCGAATGCAGAATTAAGGGAGAACTGGTGTATTTTAACCTTATAATTTAGGTGAAGAGGCGCGCGACATTAAAGAGCTGGAAAAAGAGATATTTTCTATGCATGCAGTTGCTCTTATTGCAGAACTGTCTGTATGGACAGCACTTGTGCTCTATCAGATGCGCAAATATGGCATTGATGATCTAGAGCTTTTAGCCTCAAAGCTTGAGGACAGAGATGCATGGATCGAGTGATTCCTCCTTGCTCTCTAGGATTTTAATGAACTTTTCAAGAATTAGCTTAGCTTGTGGTTTAAATTCTTCCGGCATATGTGGGTCTTCTGATTGATCTCTAATCCTCTCCTTTGCCCAAGCGTAATCTCCTCTCTGCAATGCATGTTCTAGTTCCTTTTCAAGTGCAATATAGTGGATTGTGTAAACTAGTGTTATGGGGGAGTCCACAATGATCCTCCCGTGAATTCTAAAACCCCTTTTCTTCCACTCATTTATCTCAACAAGCTCGTGGATCAGGTAGTATTCGTTTTCGAGAACATCTCTCAACTTAACCCTGTCCTCAGTGAGGGTCTCAGCAGACATGTAGTCCACAAGGTCTTGAGCTGAGACATCTAAGTGATAATTAAGTGATTCTAGAGTTCTCCGGGCTTTCTCAATTTTACTCTCAATTTCCTCAAGCATTGTTCTCACCTCTAACGTGCCAGCAGCAATGACCAGTTCATTCGTTATCCGATTAAAAATGCTGCGCGCGCTATACGTACATACGGATTGCCAAGAAGAAGCTTACCCTGAGCGTTGAGGGTGACTTGCTAGATGAGGTTAAGGGAATTGCTGCCCTCAAGGGCAGGAGCTTGAGCGGCATCGTTGAGAAGTGCCTAGAATACCTAGTGTTCGAGAGATAGGCCGAGGCTCTTGGCAAGGAGCGCGCGCTTCTCCATAACCCCTCTTTTGGATGCATTCCACATCTCTATTCCCATCATCCTCCCTTTCTCGTCTAGCTTCACAATAACATTGTCTCCTGCCTCGATAGCCTCCTCCGCAGTTCCATCCATGAAATGAAGGTAGAGTATATCTGTCTCAGGGTTATATAGCACCTTCACAGGCTGTAGTGCGCGTACCATGTACTGCTTAGGTTGCGCGGAGGGCACAATGGCTAGCGCTTCTGCTTGGACTCTGCAAGAATAGCTAGGTACTTTTCAACTACTTGCGGTAGAGAGTTTATCGTTGAGGAGAGCTTCGCCTCGTGGAAGCCGAACCTACTCCTCCCTAGTGGATACACGACGTCGCTTACTGCTAGCAGAGCCACTGCGGGTACGCTGAGGTACTTGGAGAGAGCGTATAGTGCGCAAACCTCCATCTCGACCGCTACGCAGCCCCACTTCCCGTGGTACTCAGCGGCCTTCCACTCGAGCTCCCTGTAGGGAGCCGAGATCGACCAGACCCTACCCGTGCGTGCTGGGAGCCTGCATGCGTAGGCAGCCTGCAGCATCATCTCCACGTGCTCCTCGCGTGCGTCGATGGCGATGCCGTACGGGATGTAGTGCTGTGAGAAGCCGTCCTCGCATACGCCGCCTGTCGGCACCACTAGGTCTCCGACTTCGACTTCCTCCCCAAGACCCCCTGCGAGCCCCAGGAAGATGAAGTGGCTGGCGCCCACTGCTGCCAGCTCCTCAACGAAGGACAGCTCCGGAGCTCCCACGCCCGTATGAGTGAAGGAGACTGCTAACCCGTATACGCTGGCTCTCCACAAGCCCCACCTTCCTTCAGGCTTGTATATCCACTTTTCCCACGGTTCAGGTTTAAAGTGCTTTAAAAGCGATTCGAATATGCTCCTTATGGGCGTTATCACGACAACTTCTCCCACGTCAACCTCAACGTTCTTCACCTTAGCGGCGTAACTAATCCAGTCGCGGGGGTTAAGCAACGACATATGAACGACTGCCGGTGACTGCTTAAAATAGCCTGCGCGCCCCGGGCAATGTTTATCAACACGGTAATACATTGTATTACGATGCCTGTTATCTCTGCGAGGGTGGGGGAAAGGGAGAGAGCCTTGATCACTGAGAGAGCTAGGAAGCTTGGACTCGGAGTCTCCGAGTACCTGAGACACGTCGCCCTGAGGGACTTGGGGGATCACGTGGTCGCCTCAAGGGTGGCGAACATTCTCTTCAATCTTCCAAAGGGGTGGCTGGCCGAGTACGTCCTCTTCGAGAAGGCTGAGAAGATGGGCTGGCTTTTCAGGGCTCTGGGGCTTAGGATCTCGTACACCTCTGCACTCGAGTACCACACTCCGATCCAGCTTGGGCTCTGGTGGGTGTTCCTCGACGCTGACCCGCCCATAGTTGACTGGGTGATTGGCGAGTTAAGGGGGCGGGGTTTCAGGGCTGGGAGGTGGGGAGAGCCGGCTGGGGAGCCTCTCATAGATCCAAGCAACCCCCTCTTCCTCGTTAGACCAATGCCGCCGGGCTCCGCTGCGGAGCCCGTGGAACCTATAGAGGAGCTTGTGATTGACCTGCTCCCCGAGTCTGAGTGGTGCTCTGCTGAGCTTATCGTAAACTACGGTGAGCGACTGCGCTGGGAAAGGGTATGGTGGGTCGCAAGAATGTGGGGGAGGGAGCATTACCTTAGGGAATTAATTGAGAAGCTTGAGAGGGAGGAGATGAGGGAGAGACACCTTCACAGATGGCTTGTGGGTGGTAGCTATGGACAGCATGGCCCGAGCACCTAAGCTGCCACCAGCTAAGGCGAGGGAGCGTATGCTTCTCGAGGAGGAGAATGTTAAAGCTTTCGAGGAGCTGCTTGGGAGGCTGGGACCTGGCTCCCTAATGCTCATCGGTGGAATGGGTGTTCGGGCGCTAGTCGGTAGCTGGGCTAGCCACGGGCGTTACACTCTAGATGTAGATACTATAGCCTGCACAAGCATAAGCCACGTGGCGAGCGTCGCGGGATCGCTGGGCTTTGATGTAAGGCATAGGGAGTGGGGGTTAGAGCTAGCTAGAGTAAGTGTGACTTCCAGGAAATACACAGTGAAGATCGATGTAGGCAAGCCCGTTGTGACATCATTGAGAGGCCGCGAGTTCAGATATGAACCAAGCATGTACGTGATAGCGGATTTGGAGGCAGCTACCGGCTACGTTGTCTGCGGCGTGCATGTGCAGAGAGTTGAGGTGTTGATGCTGGGTAAGATGGCAAGCGGGACACCTAAAGTACCCCATGACCTCGTGGACCTTGTGGCTGTTGACCGCGCCTGCAGAGTTGGCAGGCTCGTAGTGGACCTAGAGCTCCTCAGGACGAAACTTGCCGAGGGAAAGGCTCGCCTCGATGTCCGAGAATTCCTAGAGAAGCTGAGTACCGCACCTGTGGGACCCTTCGAAGAATTACGGAGGGCGGCCTTAAACACGAGCTTCGTGAAAACGGTGAGCGCGTTGCTAGAGGAGCTTGACAGTTGACGTTGCAACATGCCCGCAGGGTACAAGCTAGGCGGTGGTGGGATGCTAAGCCTTATACTCAGCTAGGGGTAGTAGTCGGGCAAAGACTTGCAAGCCTGTTTTCGAAGCCCCGACTCTATTCAGGGCGCGGCTGATGTAGCTTGTATGCAGAGGTCGCGGACCGGGCACTTGCTGCACTTCGGCTTCCTGGCTGTGCAGACCAGCGCGGCGAAGTCCATCAGCGCCAGGTTCGCCTCGCAGGTTCCAGCCTGCATCACGATTTGCTCCACAATCCCCTCAGCTCTCTCGGATCCGAAGGCTCGCTTGATCACGCGCACAGTGTTCACGTCGAGCACTGGGACGGGCTGGCGGTGTGCTAGGCAGTTGATCAGTGCTTTTGCGTAGGGTCCTAGGCCCGGCAGGTCTGAGGCTTTGCTACCCCAGCTCCCTGCGAGTGCGTGTATCTGCCGCGCCCGCGTCCTGTGCAGTCCTAGAGGTTTCAGGAGCCTCTCAATTTCCTCTACGCCGAGCTGCAGTGCGTGCTCGGGGGTGGGTAGAGCGGAGATTATCCTGTGATAGTGCTTCGCAACAGTCTCGGCCCTGGTCTTCCTGAGGAGGATTGCCGTCAGCGCGACCTGCCACTCGCTCCCCATCCCGACCCGCCATGGGAAATCCCTCCTGTTGGCGGAGTACCACTCCATGAGCCTCCTCGTGAACTCGCCGACGGCATCCACGCTGCCCGGCGTTTTCCTCATCTTCACCACCACTTTCACCTGGACTCTTAAGTCTTCTGCGTGGATGCTTTAGTTTCGCTGACCAGCTTTGCGAGGTCAACTAGCTCGTCGGGACCAAGGGTCTCCGCGCCCTCTACTTCTGGAGGCTTTTCTTTCAGGCTTACGAGTCCCGCGTGGGGTATCCTTAGGGAGTGTATCCTTTCAACTGCTCTCCTGGCCTCGTTTCGCTCGATGCAGCCGATCTTTACCTCGTAGCCGGCGATCGGCTTTCTAGCTTTCAGCACAACCACGTCAACGTCTCCGCGCGGTGAGACGTGAAACCCGGGGACGCCCGAGTATCGCTCAGCCAGCAATTCGGCGATGCAGGTTTCTGCCTCTCTGCCTAGTGCCGTGTTTGCTGCCTCTGGGGTTGCTGGGTAGCCCTCACTCACAGAGAATTTTTGGTCCAGGTAGTAGACTAGCGACAGCAGTGATGAGGAGTGCCTGTAGTAGGCTTTCGCCCCTCCAGATCTCCAAACCTTTAATTTCCTGGCTAAACCCATTTTCACCATTCGCTCAAGTATACCCACAACCGCGGGTGCTCCACCCTCCAGGAGCCCCCTAGGAGCTAAGGCGCCTGCGATTTCGGCTGGCTTCCAGTAGCCCTCAGCTAGCAACCTCAGCACGGCTTCGTACAGCGTGGTGAGCCTCCTCTCCTCCTCTACGAACACCTCTCCAACCAGACCTGTGCTCGCGATCGCCAGCCTCCCGGCGTTTTCAGCAATGAAAACCGCAGGGGGCAGGCTTAGGTCAACAAAGGGGACAATCCATGGATCCCTAACAATTATTCCCCAAAGCAGTGCTTTTTCAGGACCCAGCCTTTCCACAAGAGAAGAAACTGCATCCGCATAGCTTACAACATCGACCCGGAGAGGATTCACCAGGCCCAGTAGGGGGCTCCTCCTAGAAAAAACCTTCTCAACAACGCCAAAACTCGACCCAGAAAGCACGAGCCTGCCTAAAGGGTGCGCAAGGGCCAGCATGTCCCAGTAGTTTTCAGGAAGCCTCTGAAACTCATCAATGACTACGCACTCCCCCCTTCTGAGGGCATCTACGACACGCTGAAGCCCCTCCTCTAAACCGGTCTTCTCGATGCCCCCGTCGCTTTCAAGAAAAATCTCTCTAGACCTCGTTACAGTTGCATAGATGCTCCACGAAAGCTCCCTTCTAAGCAGAAAAGTTTTACCAACCTTTC
>JAJHRM010000396.1 GCA_020832965.1 Thermofilum sp.
CCCTCAGGAACGAAACATCGCCTACGGAACCTTTGATTTTCTTAACATCTTCTGCAATTTTTTCCAAGATTTTTATAAGCTCTTCCTTCTGAGTTTTTATCATTTCCAACCTTTCAATTACTTTCTTACTGATTTCACTCAGTTTAGGCGGAACTCGCCTGCTCATATTGAGTCACCGTAAACATCGCTTAATATTTTTGAAATCAACCTTTTAACTTCAGGATCAGAGTATTTAAGTATTTCATCCCCAAAACTTTTCAATTTAGTTACCATGGTATTGATGATTTCGCAAATGTTTTCAATGTATTGATTCATCTCATATATTCTCATTTCAGATAGCGAACTTAGATCGTATTTTATACTTTCCATTAACTCATCGTAAGTTACATTAGCAATTTCCAATAATCTTGATTGATCTTCAATTTCTCTTATAACATTTTCAAGTTTCTCTAGAGATTTCTCAAGGTTCTCGATTTTTTCCCTCAATGAGCGAATGTACTCATCATGGTTAAATATATTTTCAACGAAGACATTTAAGAAACCTTTAGTACCTCTCGCTTGTCGTCCCCCCTCAAGTCTTATCCCATCAATGAGGCTTAGACGAAGTAAACATTCCTTAACTTTAACTTTCATGCCAATCCCCTCCCTCACTCGCGCAAGTTCTTTTAAGTCATTAATGTCTTTCATTAAATTCTGGAGAGTGCTTCTAATTTCGCTTATCCTACGCGATATGTTGACTTCAAAGTTTTTAAGTGACCTTTCCACTCTATCTAGAGCGCGAATTGCCGGGTTAATGAATCCTGCGATAAAGTTATTTAACTTAATTGGAACTTCGTTGATCGTATTAGGTTGTATATCGAAATCTTTTTCTTTCAAAATGTGGGATACGAGTATATAAGCTAAATCTTTTGCAATGCTTTCAGAAATGTACTCAGAAGATTTCATGATAATATCTTTCACCAAGTTTGCTATTTGATTCACATTATCTATAAACTTGTCGGAGTCTACTATAGTGTCGTGAAGAGACAGCAAACCGCTTATTTCATCAATTAAATTTCGCAAACCTTCTGTTTCCTCTATTTTATTGCTTAAATCGGTTACTCTCTTTAGGAATCTTCTTCCATAGTCGCAGATAAGATTTATATCACTAAACAATTCGTCATCGAGAACCTTTCTAACATCAAGTCCTTCAGGATAGAATTCTCTAGATATAATTTTTATAAGTTCTTCATATGATTTTCTTGCACTTTTTAAACATTCTATTACTTTATCTAGATAGTTAATATTTTCCTGAAATGCTGCATTCAAGTAGAAGAGGTACGCTTGCAGAGATCCGACCTCTCTGCCTTTTGCTTCTAGAATACTTCCAATTGAGTTCAAAATATCTTCATCCAAAATTTTACCCCTGTCTCTCATTTTTATCTGAGCCTCGTTTATTTGCACTCGCAGGAGGTAATTGTACCATTCGAACACCCCCTTATCGAGCTTATCGACTTTCTCGCCGCCTCGCGCAAGCTCTTCGACGTAGCTTTCATCGCGCGCGAGGTTGTAGAGCAGCGAGGCCAGGTAGATCGCCGCTCTTTCGGGCAGGGACACGGCGTAGGCGATCGTTTTGAAGAGCGTGCTTTTGCTGAGCTCCTCCCTCAGCTCCTCGCTGTTCCTCTCAGGCCCGACCAGTAGCACGATGATCCGCTCCTTAGTTTTCTTGAAGTACTCTAGAGCCGCTCTCCTGATCTCTTTTTCCCTCGCTTTCGACGGGTACACGAACATCAAGGCTTCTTTCAACGCCGAAAGATTCAATATATTTTTGACTTTTGTCGAGTATCTATTCATTTCGTCTAAGTCATCAAGCAACTTGTCTACTTCATCGTAAAGCTCTTTAACGCTAACCCCCTTAGCTGCACCGAACGTTGGAACTAGCACCGCGGGTGGGAAGATTGTCAGGATGCACGTCGGGCTTAAGGCAACGTAGAGCATTCCCGCTGTTTCCGTGCGGAAGTTAAGGGTTTCGAGGCGCAGCTCCCTCAGCGCCTCGCCGATCTCGGGCTCGTCCCTGTACACGTCGTACGCGTAGTCGGCCGCCAGATCCTTAAGACTCTTGAGCGCCTCAAGGTCGTAGAGCAGCTTCCCCTCTAAGGACCAAGCGCCCAAGACTTTCCTGATTAGGCTCTCTGCGCGCTTTACGGCTTCCTCTTTGAGCCCCCTCTCCTCGAGCCTCCTTCTTAGTGTTCCCGCGATCACAGCTGTCAGATCCTCGACGCTGCAGAATACTCGTCCCACCACGAACCAGCTTCGGGGGGCGAAGCTTAGGACACCCTCGTCGATCCCCCACTTCCTTAGTTGGTCTACGGGTATCGGGCCCACAAGCGCCGATGCGATGAGGAGCAGCTTTGCGTACCCTTCATTCGTCGTCGACCTCAGCAGCTGCTGGAGCATGTGACCGTCGAAGAGCGGAACCCCTTTGATTATCTCGGTTCCGCTCAGCGCATCTGATGTCAGAACATCTTTTAGTAAATCAATTTTATTTCCACTCAAGCGGTTCACTATATTAGACGGTACCTTCTCGTTAATTAGCTTGTACACCCACGCTATCCTTCCCCGCGAGAGCCACCACATTGTATTGGAAAGCAAATCAAGATAATCCTTTATTTCC
>JAJHRM010000397.1 GCA_020832965.1 Thermofilum sp.
CTTGAGGACGTTAACGTCCTCGACCCTGGATACCCCTCGGGAGTTGTCCAGGTAGCTGTATCGTACCTCGGAACATACACCCTACTCGGCTCAACTATGCAGTTGTCCATTACTTGCGGGGACTACTCCTTCACGACAAACCCCGTTGAACTAGGCTCTTGGCGTCCTGGGACGCAGAAGACTGTACGCTTCACCGTGGACACGAGCAGGCTGAACTCTTCTTGCAAGGTGAGGGTGCTTATCTCTTGGAGCGACTCGTGGGATGATGCTTTTAAATCATACACCAGCTACGGTGGAACAACGTACCTGGATGCCGGCTTATCGGCGTGCTGGGGGGAGAGAATCCAGCTATCGCTGAGCCCTCAATTAGCATACATTTCTTCGGTGAACCCGGTCAGCTTGACCATTGAAAATAGTGGAAGAAGCCCTATAGACAACGTCGAGGTAGCAGTCACTGCCCAGGGAGCACTGCTGCTCAATGCTTCCTTCCCAACCATTCTGAAGATTGGGAGGCTCGAACCATCTGCCATGAAGAGCATACCTCTCCAGGTCGTCCCGCAGAGCAGTTTCCCATCCCTGACAGTTACACTCAGCTACACAGACTGCATGGGTGACAAGAGGACTTCCTCGCTCCAGGTGCCGTTCTATGCCACGGCGGGGCAAAGCATCCTGGTAGTGCCTGACCGGCCAATCCTCTCCTCTGGGCAATCTACAAGCGTTAACCTTAAGGTGATCAACGCGGGAAACGTCCCCATAAGCAACCTGAACCTGATTCTGAGCCTGCAGAAAAGCCCGCTAAGCATTTCCCCAACAATGCTCAGCGTTGGAGACCTCAAGCCAGGAGAAGCTAGGACCGTCGCCATATCTGTTGCCGTACCGACGACAGCATCCAGCAGCGAGACTGTTTCGTACCAGGCGCTATACATGGTGGAGGGCGGGGGGCTGGTAAGCACGGCGGGATCCTTCTCACTCTACGTAGCCCAGACTTCAAGCGTCTCCATAACCTCTGTAGACACTGTTCCCCAGAACCCACAGGCAGGCGGAAACATAATTGTTGCCGTAGGCCTGATAAACGATGGGACATTCCCAGTATACGGCGTCAACGTGTCTGCAATAGCTTCACAGGGACTTTCCCCTCTCAGATCCACCTATACGTACATTGGGCAGCTCAACCCGCAAGTCTTAACCTCGCTGCCATTCAGCTTTAAAGCCGCACAGGAAGGCTTGCAGGAAGTAAAGTTTTTAGTAACGTATAGGGACGCGTATGGAAGCATCAAGACAGCCGAGAGAACGGTGCTCATAAATGTTTCCCCAGCAACTTCCCCTGGCTCGCCCCAGCAGGGATCAGGCAGCATAAGTAGCTACTTCATTCCCGCCCTGGGAGCCATGGTCATCGCTGGCGTAGTCCTGTATGTAGCTTACAAGCGTAGGGTAAAGGGGTAGAGGTTTTAAAATGAATTTCTCCGACTATCTATACATTGCGTATACAAGCATCAAGGAGAAGAAGGGGAGGGCGCTGGGCGCTATCCTAGGCGTCCTCATAGCCGTACTAGCCTTGAGCTTAGCCCTGGGGGTTGGAGAGAGCTTCCAGAAAACCTTTGTTGAGCAGCTTCAGTCAACAATAGCGGCTGACAGCATAATCGTCATAGGTGGCCCTTCCGGGTTAACAGATGCAGACATTGCCTACTTCAAAAGTGTTGCAGGAGTGAGAGATGCTCAAGGAATACTGATGGCCTCAGGAACAGTTTTCACTGAGAGCGGTGAGCAGGTGGCAAGCATCGTTGCCGTTAACCCGGACTTCCTGCCTAGGTACCTCGGGGTCTCAGACATGAAGAAAGCTGTAGCAGAGGGAGAGTATGTTCCTAAGGGGCTGGGAGTCCTCGTCTCGCACAGCTTATGGAAGGACCCAGCTACAGGCAGGAAACTCCTAGATGTTGGATCCACATTGACTGTCAGGGTGGGAGGGAAAAACCTACAGTTGTTCGTTATAGGTCTTTTAGAGCAAACAAGCTCCTCAATGTCGATGGGTGGGAATTTCCAGGCAGTAACAATATACGTGGATCCCGATGCTTACTTTACATTTATCGGTCGCACTAGGAATTATCCTGCCGCAATAGTCTTGGTGGAGGACTTAAACAAGCTAGATGCAATCACAGAGAATATAAGGGGCCTCGCACCCCCAGGCTCGAGGATCATTTCAGCGGCAGCAATGGTTAAGCAGTTCACTTCCCTTGTTGGCGCTTTGCAGGCATTTATCGCGTTAATCTCGGCAGTTGGCATGGGAGTTACAGCTCTATGGATATTTGACAGTACGACGATAAGCGTTACTCAGCGGACAAAGGAGATCGGGATTTTAAAGGCGCTTGGATATACGAGCGCTGACATACTTGCCATTTTCCTGGTGGAGACAGCTATTGTTTCGTCCGCGGGCGAACTTGTAGGACTTCTGCTGGCTTTCATAGCTTCAAATTACATGAAAGTTTCAGCCTTTGGTATCGTTATCGCCCCCATCCTGTCCCCCAACACAGTTATTCTGGCTACACTTCTCCCGCTAGCATCCAACACTCTTGCAGCGTTTATCCCCGCACGTAGGGGCGCGTCACTTAACCCTGTCGAGGCGCTGAGGTATGAGTGAGATAATAAGGCTTGA
>JAJHRM010000398.1 GCA_020832965.1 Thermofilum sp.
TTTCGCTTTAAGGAAAGCGTAGTAGATCAAGTCCTCCGGCATCCCGATGATGCAGTGCCCGAAAGCGCGGATGAAGCTGTAAAGCGCGCCTTGAGGGTCTCTCTCAGCGTTCTCCATGAACGATTTAACGACTCCCAACCCGCCGTCTGATAGCTCGAAAATGTACACCTCGAACCCTGGCCGCGAATATTTCCACGGCGACCTGAAGCCGCCCTCCTGTAGCAGGTGCTCCCTTACCCCGCCGATCTCTGTCAAAACGTTCTTTATGAGTCCATGCGATATGGTATGCAGAATGGCAAATTTCAGAATTTTCTCAATTCTCTCTATGCTATTATGAACGTATTTTTCCAGAATTGATACGCAGTAATTTATTATACTGTTTTCTTTCTCTATACGTCTCGAAGGAATTTTGAGCAATTTCTTTACGAATTTTAATAAAAATGCTTTATTATTCTTTCTTTTATCTTTACTATCCAATGACACGCAACTATTAAAAGCAGTATATATTTCATCTTTAAAGTTCTGTAAAAGCTCTTTTAGATCCTTTCCACCAAATAATTTTGAAAAAAGAAATACTTGACTGAACATCAGATAGTACTCTAAGATGTCGCTAAAGTAAGGATTTCTCGATTCGTTTATTAATAACGGATTGTTAGTCAACACATTTAATGAAGCACTATAAAGTATATCATTGAATAGTACGCGAACGAAATGTTGTCTTAATGATATACTTTCAGTATTTTCTACTTTCAAGCAATCTTCTACTTCTTCTAAGAATTTACCTATAAATTCTTCAACATATTCTGGAAGACTAATTCTAAGAATGTTTGTGTTCTTAATGTAGTACCCGTAAAGCTGCGGCTCTGCAGCTCTTAAGCTTGCGGGGATTCCGATGTACACGATGTCCCTTCGTGGCTTTTTGGAAATCTCATCCGGTTCGGGAAGTTCGCGAAGAGGACCTTCTACTATTCGCGTAACACCGCGGAATTCTATAGAATACACGAATCTGAGGACTTTTATTTCCGAGAGCCCGGTGAATTTGACGAAGGGGGAATATTCGTTTATTTCGTGCTCTTCGGAAGGTAATGCGCCGATAGGAACATTCATCACAAATGGATATGCTGTTGTCGACTCATCTACGATGAATACCTTCTTATTAATGTATTTAATACGATACATTTCTAATGGATAACTGATTTTAATTCCCCAAATGTGTTTTTCTTCATCATTAGAATACCTGGAGACGTTTATAGTTAACGGTCTAATGATTTTCGCCCTTTTTTGTACACTATGTATACAATTTCTCCATTCATCTGGAATTTGACCGATAACACTCCCCGCTCCTTTCAAGGGTTCTCCCTTAATTCGATTTTCGATGCTAATGTATACGCCATCTGTTTTAAGCGGAATGATGTGCCCCAAGCGATTCCATCTGAATATGACACGTCCTGGCGCACAATTAGCGATGGCGTTTTCTACATCCTCATATCCGTATCGTTCATAACTATCTTCCTTATTCTCTTTTTCTTGTTTTATTTGTACTTCTGGAAGAGACGTCTCCGCGAATAACCTTGACGGAATATAGTTTTTCAACACTTTAGTTTTATTAATGTTTCCTAGAAGATCCACCATAGATCTCACCTAACGATTTTTCAAACTCAGATAAAACTTCATCAATTTTTCTTTCTGCATTCGGGTTATCTTTAAAAGTTTCCTTTAGATAGTTTTTTATTTCCAGCTCATTTTCTCTCAAAATTCTCGCTAGGAATTTTTCGAAATCTTTTATTTTTCCAGGCCTTATGTACAAAACTTTTTCTTCTTCACTTTCAAATATTTCCTCGGCTTGCTGATCTAGGTAGTCTTTTATTGTCAGATAGTCTAAAATGGCTTCTACGATGCTCTGCTCTATGACCGCTCTGTTCTCGACCGCCAGAGGCAGCCGCTCCCTTTCCAGCAGGCTCTGCAAGCTCCCGCCGCTGCGGAGCAGCAGCTCCAGCATGGCGGCTTGCGTCGGCAGGTAGGGCGAAAGCATCACCGCTATCGCCGCCCGGACAAGCGGGTTGTCTTTCATCAGCCGTCCGCCCCTCCCCGCGCGCTGGATGAGCGCCGCGAAGGTTAGCGGCGCGCCGTGCTGGTAGATCACAGCTACGTCGTCGTAGTCGACCCCGACCTCCAGCGCCGAATCTGTCACCACTAGGTCGACGTCCACTATCTCCTCTTTCTCTCTACCGGTGTATACGGCCAGCCTGAACCTGCCCCTGCCGTCTCCTAGCGAGTAGGGCCACCACAGCTCGCCCTCCCGCCAGGAATTCAGTTTTTCGAACCCGGAAAGCAAATTAAGAGCCTCTTTTACATCTTCTTTTCTATCATTTAAGTCAATAAGCGTACCGTAAAAGAGCTTGCTTCTGGCGTTCCTCAAATCCTGCAGCCTCTTCTTGCACATTGCACTGCGCAGGTAACGGCGAAACCTGTAAACCACATCGAGGCTGTCGGCGAAGACCAGCGTCTTTTTGCGCCTGTCCCCCTTCAACGGGTACGCGGGCATATTCGTGTGGAGGACCATCACGGACTGGATGCTCACCGATAAGTGCTCAACCCCCAGAGCCGGCACGATGACGTAGATGTACTCGCCCCCCATCGGGATCGTGC
>JAJHRM010000399.1 GCA_020832965.1 Thermofilum sp.
GGACGGCGGGAGGCTGCTTCGCGAGTGCTCGGAGGACGTGGAGCTGGCGGGCGTGCCGGCTCGCGGCTTGTCGAGGGGGGCGGAGGTTGCGGTCGCGGCGGCGCACGCGGTCTACAAGGAGCACTTGGTCCTCCTGATGGATTGCCTGGTGGCTTGGAGCTGGCTGGACGGCGAGGCCTGGAGCGTGGCGGCGGAGTGCGGCGTGGAGGCGGCGCTGGTGGAGCTGCTGAGGGCCTGCCGCCTCGTGGCGGGCGGGCTCGCCGAAGCCCCCCTCAGGCTGGGGCCGGGCGCGCTGCTCAGGGTTTACGCGGGGAAGGCGGCGCGCGACCCTGCTTTCCGCGCGACGCTGCCGAACGCGTTGAAGTACCTGCTGTCTCGCGGGGACGCGGGCGCGAGGGTGCTGGCTAGGATCGCGAGGAAGAGTTACTAGTTGACGACATCGGCCTTCAGCGCTCGCCTCGCGCGCCCCTGTAAATCTAGGTTTCCCGCCTTCGCGGGGAGCTCCAGGGCTTCGCGCGGTGTCGGCGCAGTCTCGGTTGCCGGCGGGGCTGGGGAGGCTGTTGGGCGGCGGGGTGGAGCTGCCGAGCCCCGGGCGGCGGTAGGGTTGAGGTGGGGATCGCGGTTATAGTTTTCAGGCACGATAATTTTATAGACTCCATGTGTAGAGGTGATTATGAATTATGTCTAAAAGGGCAAATAACAGCGTGGATGCAGACGTTGTTGCAAAGGGCCTTGCGAGTTTGAGGTCTTTTGCCTTTGCTCAGGTATTTGTGAGTATGGTTATGGTTTCCCTGTCTTTTTTATGATGTTCTTTTCTGGAATAAATTTGATGGCAGGAGCTATTGTTCTTAGTTTGCTTCTCGCGTTTATACTGCGCTCTTTGCATGTATTTGCTAAACTTTCAGTAGCAATTGATTCTTTTAGGAAATTCTCACATAAACATTTTAAGCTTTCTTATACTCTTTTGATGCTAATTTTGGAAAGAAAGCTACTTCTTAAGATCATTTTCTTGTTTAGTTTCTTTATTACAATCATATCCGCATTGTTTTTAGTAGGTGGTGGCGGTGCGGCATTGACCCTGCTTTCTGTAGCGCTGGGGTGTTTAATTCTTTTTATGGCTATGTTTCATATGGGGGTTCTTACTTTCTTGTGGGGTCTTAAGGATGCTCTAGAAGACTCTGTTTTTCAGCTTGCATCGGTGCTGATAGCTGTGCCTTTCTATACGAATTTGATTCCCGGAATTATTGGATTGCTAGCATTGCTTATTAGTCAGCTTTTTTCAGCAAAGATTTCTATTATTTCTTTGTTTTCGGTGTGGGGTCAGATTGCGGGCTTCTTTACTGCTAATCTCGCTGCGTGGTTGCTTGTAGGATGGGAGGCTGGCTTATTGCAAGAGGAGTGGAAGAGTTGAAACCTTTCGCCTGAATGGTAAATCTTGAGCCTTGGAAAGTTTTGGGGTTGTCGGTGAGTTTTCGGTCGTTTAGGTGCTTTGAAGGATGTGTTGGGGTATCCGCCACCATAAGGCTGGAAGGGGTCTAGCTGAATGTTAGAGGGACATATGAGGAATGCCAGGGGAGAGGGTTTGTGTTTTATATTAATTATTATATCGGTTCTGTTTCTATGGATGATGGGAACAGGTGCACATTAGTTTTTCTAATGGTATGAAGATAGACTATTATATTTATCTAATATGCACTTAATTAGTGGAACGGGATGAATAATTACTGGAAAGAATATGAAAGTATAACTCAGGACATTGTTGGCTCTTGGGCTTAGCTATTTGAGAGTTTTCAATCGATAAGAGTTTTCATCGATAAGTGTGATGGTGTCCTCGAGCGAGATGAAGTTTCGCATGATGTTTACTTCATAGTGAGTTGTGTTTTCCATGCTTCTTATCGAGCTAAGCTATGTTGTAGAGCTGCTGACTCGAGACAGGTCGGAGTTGACGGTATGGCTAGTACGCATGGTTAAATATCGACATGTTAGCGCGCGAGCCACACCTCACACGCTGCTTGTAGAAGAACTTCAGTGAAGCGGCTTGACGATTTTTCGTTTGCTGCCGGCTTAGCGGAGCTAGCTGAACCAGCTCAATGGCGCGCGGCGCGGGTCGGCGCAGCAAGTGGACCGTGCTGGCTGTAGCACCTTTATCGGGCTGGACAGCACGTCATCCCTTCATTCTCCTCGCACTTCAATAACAGTTCGGGTGCGCGGTCTTAACGCGGGAGTGTTGGAAGGCTTATGGCGTCTGAGGGGTTTGGGCGGGCGCTTTCGGGCGCGGTTTGGCTGACCGCTTACTCGCTTCTCAATGCCGCTGGGGGCCGGTGGGCGCCGCTGCTCGTGCCGCTCTCGCTTTCTTCGGGGCCGGTGCTGGGGGCGCTGGTTGCGGCGGGCTCCTACCGCTCGGCTTTCGCCTTCCAGGCGCTGGGCTCGCTCGCGAAGCTGCTCCTCGCCCTCGCGGGCTTCCCGCCGCTCCCCGCGGTCTTCCTCTCCTCGCTCGCTTCGCTGGCTTTCGGCCTGGCGCTCGCCGCCCTAAAGCTGGGCTTCGCGCGCCCGAGCGGCTGGCGGGGCGTCTTCGTGGTTGCGGCGGGCAACTACCTGCTGAACTTCTCCGGGGGCTTCGCCGCTTCACTGGGCGTGGTC
>JAJHRM010000055.1 GCA_020832965.1 Thermofilum sp.
GTCATAAAGGAGCCAAAAATAGTTGCTGGAGGAGGCGCTGTTGAAGTCGAGCTTGCAATGAGGTTGCGAGACTTTTCAAGGACTCTTCCGAGCAGAGAGCAGCTGGCAGTGCAAAAGTATGCAGATGCACTTGAAAGCCTGGTTGGCACCCTGGTTCAAAACGCCGGGGAAGACCCGGTCACTGTGCTAGCTGAACTCAAGTCCAGGCACGCCAAGGGTGAGAGATGGGCAGGCATCAACGCTTACACAGGCAAAATTGAGGACATGCTTAACCTAGGTATAGCCGAGCCCGCCCTGGTGAAGAAGCAAGTCCTTAAGTCAGCAACCGAGGCTGCAATAATGATTCTGAGGATCGACGACATTATAGCTGCACAGCCTCCAAAATCCAAGGAAAAGGAAAAGAAGCCCGGCGGAGAAGAGGAGAAGCCAGAATTTTAAGACAGCCACTCCTAAACGACAAGCTTAAATAATATATATTTTGTCTTTCTTGTCCTTATGATTAGTCAATCCAGCCAAAAAAGTAAATTTGAAATAAAGATTGGTCCCCCATGGCTAACGCGGTTTGAAAGGGCGAAGATCATTGGTATAAGGGCTTTGCAAATTTCCCTGGGGGCCCCAGTACTAGTAGAGCTTGGCCCGGAAGATACCGACCCAGTACGCATAGCAGAAAAAGAGCTAGAATCAGGGCTCCTACCCATCATCATTGTTCGTTGGACACCTGAAGGCAAAATCCAAGAAATACCCCTGAAGTACTTAAGGCTGCAGCCACCCTAGCGCGCGCTAATGAATATTCGTGCCTTTTTATTCTTTATGAACCTTGATTATTTTCCCTGAAACTTCCACTGTGAAAAAGTCGCCTATACTCGGCTTCTCAGCGAAACTTTCCCACTCTTCTTCAGTTAAGACCACAGTGGCGCGCGGGACTCTCATAACATTAGATGAGAGACCAGGCATCATTCGCATAACTTGTGAGATTATTGGAGCAATCTCTCTCCCAATCTCGCTCTCGTCCTTTTGAATAATGACAGGCCCCGGAAGCTCTCTCTCCTCAGTAAGCTCCAGCCTAATCAGCTTTTCGCCAAATGGCGTATCAACAAGTGAAATGTTAGTCACCTTTGCCTTGAAAGTTATACTCACCTCGCTCATAAGTACAAGTTATATTGCTTGACACCTTTAAGCATTTCGAGTATCCCTACTTGCCCCCATAGCCCTACGCGGGGAGTTGTTAGAGGTGTGCCAACTACGCATATGAAGAATTAAGACACGGCTTGAAGCAGAAATATCTGGGATGGCGGGCAGCGCTCCTCGAGTTCGCGGAAAGCCCCGCTCCCACAAAAAATTTAAACCAGCAAGAAAAACATTTCCTCGAAGCCCCGGTAGCTCAGCCGGTGGACAATGGCAGGCCGGCAGCGTCGGTGTGCGCTGCGCTCGGCCTTGTAAGGCCATGAGAAGGGGGTTCGAGTGAGCCGAAGGTCCCGGGTTCAAATCCCGGCCGGGGCTCCATGAACAGTCTGCTGCACGCTCTTGTGGAGAGGATAAATACCCCCTGAACTCTTTAGATTCGATGATGAGTGACTTGCCGAGAGAATAATGATCGGACGGCACAAAGGCTGAAGTACTAGCGCGCAGGTGTCAACGCGGCGCTGAACATCCTGAAACGCACGGGGAAGGTTTCCAGCGGGGTTCAGGACAAAAACGTACGTCGTCACCACAAGAGGGGTAAGCCGGTCAAGGCGGAGCAAGGATCTGGCGGCTACCGACCACGCGGAGAAAAGGCGGGGTGACGGAGTGGCACGTAAGCACTAGCAGGAATTAATCATGCTTAGAAGCCTCTCGGGTAGTTTCTCGACGTATTCTCTTGTTTGCTGCCTGGTATCTCGAAATCGAATTGTTACGGTGTTGTCGACCATTGTTTGACCGTCTACCGTGATCGAGAAGGGTACACCTATCTCGTCCGCTTTTGCGTAGCGCTTACCAATGCTCCCATCGTCGTCGTAGTAGCATCTAATGAAGGGTCGTAGCTTCTTGTAAATTTCCCGTGCTTTAATGTCCAACCCGTCGCGCCTCACTAGGGGGAATACCGCAACTTTGTATGGTGCAATCTTTGGCTTTAAGCGTAAGTAGGTTCGCTTCTCCTCCCTCACGTAGGAATCGGTGAGAACAGCCATTATTACCCTCTCTAGACCAAAGGATGGCTCAATGACATAGGGCACCACTGCTTTTCCATCATCAACGATGTGCAAAGCCTCTCCGCTAAACTCGATGTGCCGCCGTAAGTCGTAGTCTGACCTGTTCGATATGCCCTCTATCTCCTTCCAACCCATGTACGGGAAGAAGTACTCGATATCGAATGTCTGCACAGCATAGTGGGCTAGCTCTGCCTTCACATGTTCTCTCACACGTAGCCGCTCAGGGCGTATTCCTAGATTTAAAAGCCATTTTAGAGACTCGCCTATCCAGTAAGCATGCCACTCGCACTTGATAATCCCACTCCTAACGGCATCTCCCAGTGAGATCCTTCTGGCCTCGTTTACACCCTCTTCCTGAGCCTCGGCTGGCAGAAGATTTACCTCTAGGCTTGAAACTTCTTCAAACCTATGGCAGTAATTGATTTTCTCAGGATTAACGAAGAACTCGATCTCCATTTGAGTAAATTCCCGAAGTCTGAAGAGAAAATTCCTCGGGGATATCTCGTTTCTAAAAGCTTTACCTATCTGGGCAACACCAAAAGGAAGAGTTGCCCCCATGCTGAAGACGACGTTTTTAAAGTTCGTGAATATTAATTGGGCAGTCTCGGGCCTAAGGTAGGCGTTAATGCTCCTTCGAGGTCCAACCCCCACGCTGAACATCAGGTTAAACTTCTGGGGCTCGGAGAGTCTCCCACCACACGCAGGACACCTAACGTTATGCTCCTCTATCAATTTCTCGAGGGTAGCAACAGAATAATCCGAGACCTTTACACCCAGGTCTTCGAGCAGATGATCAGCCCTGTACTCGGTGCCGCAACGCGTGCAGACAACGATGTAGTCAATAAAGCTCTCCACATGCCCGCTTGCCTCCCACGTCTTCGGATGAGTTACGATAGCCCCGTCAATCCCGTAGATGTCATCCCGCGTCTCCACAAACCACCTCCACCAGTCATTCAAAATATTCCTGGCAAGCTCCACTCCAAGAGGACCGTAGTCGAAAAAACCCGACAAGCCACCATAGATCCTGCCTGACGGAAAAACAAACCCCCTCCTCAAGCAAAGATCAGCGAGCTCGTCCAGAGTAACCTCGCTGCTCTCCCCGGGCATTTCTGTCTCACTTACCCTCTAAAGCAACGATGTTTTTTAAAGACTACGCTAGGCATTCACAGCGCGCGCCACAAGCGCGCCTGTTCTGATGGTGGGCCCGCCGGGATTCGAACCCGGGACCTCCGCCGCTCCTAGGATCACACATACCTTGTGAGGGCGACATCCTAACCACTGGACGACGGGCCCTACATAATCAAAGAAGAAATCTTGGCTGGGTTTTATATTTTTTGGGGTGTTTTTCCGCGGGTTCGAGCAGCCTTCGCGTGCGTATTACTTGAAGTCAAGAGAGATGATAGCTCAGCTCTAAAAACATTTGCGTGCTCTGTGAGGTGCGGTGCACAAGCATAAAAGTAGGTGTGCAGCTAACATTTGTGGTGTTTCGCGTATGCGCGGCTCACCTGGGTAAAGCATATATGATTAACGGTGGTAGTAGGTATAACGTTAAAGCGACTGTTACTATGCCAAATAGCATTCCATAGAGGAGTAGTGTCTTGATCCTAACCTTCCCCGTGCCAAACACTATTGCTGAGGGTGGCGTTGATATTGGTAGCGCTACGGCGGTGTCTAGAGCAAGCGTTGAAAGTATGACAACAAGGGCTGCACCGCTCTCTGGTTTTAAGCCTAGTGCTGGTCCTATGACGTAGCCCACCGGAGCTACTATTGGGCATAAGAACGCGACTCCGGCAGTGTGGCTAGACATGAATGTTCCTAGCATTAACGAGCTTAAGCCTACAAGCCATATCAGCACTGTGGGCGCGACCATGTAAGGCGTGAAGAGCTGAACCAGGGCGTCAGAGAACCCTGTATCCACAAGACCTCTGCCAAGCGTTAAGCCTCCCCCCATCAGGATAACAATGTCCCAGCCAAGGCTCTTAATGTCCTTGGCCTTGAGAACTCCCAGCGTCAGGAAAACCAGCAAGCCCAGCATTCCGGCAACACCAGTCTTTATACCGTGTATTGACTCTGTTACCCACATGCCGACCAGGAACAGTATACCTACCAACCCCAGAACCTCACCCCTACTCCACCTAGCGCCCCCCTCATGTGCGGCGACAAATCTCTTTAACCTCGCTCTAACAACCTCAGCCTCCCTAGCTCCTGCAACCCTGTACATGAGCAGGAATGTTACGTAGGCGATAACAGCTGAAAGAGCGAAGTATGGCAACCCCCACATGACCCAGTTCGAGAACGTGATAACGTGGGCACTGTACACATTTGTGTTTAGGTAGCCGCCTGCAATTAGGTTAGGTGGCGTACCTACTAAAGTTGCTGAGCCTCCTATTGTTGTTCCCACAGCTAACCCTGCCAAAACAAGTTCGTAGAGTTTTGTGTCCTCTATCCCGGCTCCGGAAGCTAGAGAAGCAACTATTGGTAAAAGCAAGTACGTGGCGCTTGTATTACTCATCCACATGCTAATAAAGCCCCCGATCAGCATTGTACTTAGGAATAATGATGACGGTGATTCGGCGAGAGACCTTAATGCGCTGGCGATCCTCATGCCAAGGCCGGTATTCTTAATTACTAGCTCCAAGGCGCTTCCAGCCAAGAACACCAGGCATGTATCCGACATGTAGAGTGTAAATGGCTCAGCAAGTGTTATGGCGCCAGCCAGGTACAGCGCTAGGGTGAGATAGATGCTAGTGACTACAAATGGTATTATAGAGCTTCCAATGAAGAGTATTACCGCAGACCCAAAGATGAATGCTGCCTCCTTCGTTCTGTAAAGGGTCTTAATAGTGAACTTTGCCTCACCTCTAACTTTATCGAAGCTGAGAGGTACGTAGGCGAAGCTGTAGCCACCTGGTGATACAAGCACAAGCCGGAGCCTCACTCTTTCGTAATCCACTCCACTAGCATTTAGCAACACACCTACGTTAAAGGTTCTAGCGAGCTTAACACCGTCAACCTCAGGTACAGACAACTTCACGTATGTTTCTACACCACACACCCTCACCCGCTCAGTCTTGGCAACCGCTTTAGAACCCTTCCCTATAGTAAAGTTGAATAGAACAACTTCTTCTTCACCATCACACCCTATGTGCAGCGCACCTCTATAGACGCCCTCGCCCATAACTGGCGTTATATAGTAAAGAAGCAAACCTATCATCACGGCGGCGACTACAAGAATAATTAACGACGTTGCTTTTTTATCTAGAGGCATGCTCCTCCCCCCGAATACGCTGGCGACTCACTAAACACACGTGGCGAGGGCTTTATATTCTTACATTTACTAGACTGAGGAGTGCGAAGGGTGGATCCCCTGTAGGTGGCGCGCGCGAAGGTTACTTGAACTCACGGAAACCCACCCCTGATTGGAAAACATAGCCTCAAAGAAAAATTTATTACCAGACAAGTCCCCTCTAAACACTGACCTTTGGGCCGGTAGCTCAGCTAGGTAGAGCGATGGCGTGGAAACGTCGAGGCTTTTAACCCATGTGGGGGGACGCGCGCGTCCCCTGACCCAGAGGTCCCGGGTTCGAATCCCGGCCGGCCCGCCAAACTCCGATTGGACATTTTCAATGGTGTTGCAGCAATGGCGCACGCTACCAGGAGCCACGAAGCGCACTACAACTCAGGAAGCTCTTCTTTGAAAGAAAAGTTTAAAAAACAAGCATTAAACAATAAGCTATACAGTAAAGGGTTTATTATGCCAAAAAAGTTTAATGTTTTAGACCACGAGTTGGTTCCCAAGCATGTGCTATTATCTAGGGAGGAAGCTGAGAGAATACTTAAATCTATGGGTCTTAGAAAGTCAGAGCTGCCGTGGATCTTCTCCACAGACCCCGTGGCGAGGACTTTAAGGGCAAAGCCAGGAGACGTGATAATGATTATTAGGAAAAGTCCAACTGCTTCAGAGTCTGTAGCCTTTAGGCTGGTGATGCGTGGATGAGCATGCAACACGCTTATAGGCTAACAAGCAATGATCGCTGGACACTGGTAAAAGCTTACGTCGATGAACTAGGTCTTGTGAGGCAGCACCTGGATTCTTTCAATGCTTTCCTAGAACGTGGGCTTCAGGAGATCGTTAACGAAGCAGGAGGGATAAAAGTTGAGTCTCAGGGGATAGAGATAAAGTTTGGGAAAATAGAGGTCGGTCAACCTGTTTTCCGCGAAGCAGATGGCTCTGACATTGCATTGACGCCAATGATCGCTAGGCTCAGAAACATAACCTACGCAGCCCCCCTTTACTTGACAATGAGCCTCTATGTGGATGGAGAGGAGAGGAAGACAGAGTCCGTCTTCATTGGCTACCTACCAATAATGGTGAAGAGCAAGAAGTGCGTGCTCTACGGGACCAAGTCCGAGGATGAACTCGTCAAGTACGGGGAGGATCCCTACGACCCGGGAGGATACTTCATCGTCAATGGCTCTGAGAGAGTTATCGTCATGCAGGAAGACTTGGCGGTGAATAGGGTACTTGTAGACTACGGTGGGGCAAGCAGCTCGGTCACACACACGGCTAAAGTTTTCAGCGTATCAGCAGGGCAGAGGTCACCTCTAACAATTGAAAGAATGAAGGATGGCATGATCTATGCATCCTTCCCCGTGTGCCCGGTGAAAATACCAGTTGTTGTACTAATGAGAGCCCTTGGATTAAAGACGGACAAGGACATAGTTTACGCCATAAGTAGCGACCCAGTCATTCAACAAGAATTTCTACCAGTACTAATGGAGCAGACGAAAATAGTTTCAAGCGTCGAGGAAGCCTTAGACTACATTGGATCAAGGGTCTCCCCGGGTCAGCCAAAGAACGTGAGAATTGAACGAGCTCGCCAGGTTCTAGACGAAAACCTTCTGCCTCATATAGGTAGAACGCCGTCAGCGAGAATATCCAAGGCATTCTTCATTGGGCAGATGGTTTCACGCCTCTTGGAGTTGAAACTTGGAATGAGAGGACCAGACGACAAGGATCACCTGGCTAACAAGAGGCTTCGCCATGCCGGAGAGCTAATTGCCCAGGTGTTCCGCAGCGCTTTTAGGCAGCTAGTTAAGGAAATGGCCTACTCAATCGAGAGGCACACGACAAAGTCCAGGGATATAAACTTAATAAGCATAGCAAGACCAGACATCATAACCGACAGGCTAAAGCACGCGTTAGCGACGGGAAATTGGATCGGCGGAAGGACAGGTGTGAGTCAAATACTGGACAGAACTAATTACCTGTCAACACTGTCGCACCTGAGAAGGGTCGTCTCCCCCCTCTCTAGAACTCAGCCGCACTTCGAAGCCAGGGAACTACATCCTACCCAGATGGGAAGGTTATGCCCCGTCGAGAGCCCTGAGGGGCAGAACTGTGGACTAGTTAAAAACCTAGCATTGCTAGCTACCGTCTCGAACGGTACAGATGAAAAGCAGGTCTACGACTTACTCGTATACAAGCTCGGAGTTATCCCAGTAGAGAAGACTGTCGGCCAGAGGATAAAGGGGGCTCGAGTCTACCTGAACGGCAGGCTAATTGGCTTCGTGGAAAATGGAAGGGAGCTCACTGAAACTATAAGGAAAATTAGGAGGGAGGGGAGAGTAAGCCACGAGGTTAACGTTGCCTACTATGTTAACGAGTACATAGTCGGCGGGGCTCAGGGAGCAATAGAGGAGGTATACATCAACTGCGATGCTGGAAGAATAAGGAGACCGCTGATCATCGTGGAAAATGGTGCTCCAAAGCTTACTCGGGAGCACATCGAGTTGCTGAGGAAGGGGCAATGGACCTGGAGCGACTTAATCGAAAACGGCATAATTGAGTACCTAGATGCAGAGGAAGAGGAGAACGCATACGTAGCTAGTAACCCATCACAACTAACACCGAGACACACCCACATGGAAATTGTCCCAGCAGCAATTCTAGGCATAATCGCGTTAACAATCCCCTTCATAGAGTACAATCAGTCCCCAAGAAACTCCTACCAGGCGGCAATGGCTAAGCAGTCCCTCGGAATACCACACTACAACTTTAAGTTGCGAATGGATCCGAGAATGCACGTGATGTATTACCCGCAAAAGCCACTCGTCAAAACCCGCATTTTCGATCTGATACCCCTGGACAATCTGCCTTACGGAACAAACATGGTTGTAGCCGTGCTGACAAGTGGTGGTTACAACATTCAAGACGCGGTTGTCATTAATAAGGCCTCGGTGGAGAGAGGCATGAGCAGAACGGTCTTCTTCAGGACGTACGAAGTGGAGGAAAGAAGGTATCCAGGCGGCCTAGAGGACAGAATCGAAAAACCCTCCTTCGAGGAAGAACTACTAGACGTTAAGCCTCCTCAGTCCTATGAAATGGTGGACCCGGTGGATGGTATTGCTTATGTAGAATCAGAGCTGCACGGCGGGCAGGTTTTAGTTGGGAGAACAAGCCCCCCAAGGTTCTACACTAGCACATACGAGCCCCGAGTTATGACAAAGAGGAAGGACACTTCAATCACGCTGAGGCACGGTGAAAGGGGGATCGTGGATAGAGTTCTCATAATGGAGAGCGCGGAGGGGATTAAACTCGTAAAGGTTAGAGTCAGGGACCTCCGACCCACAGAGTTGGGGGACAAGTTTGCCTCGCGTCATGGACAGAAGGGAGTTGTCGGGCTACTCGTTCCGCAGGAGGACATGCCATTCACCGAGGAGGGTATTACGCCAGATTTAATAATTAACCCGCATGCTATTCCGTCGAGAATGACCGTAGGCCAGCTGCTCGAGACGCTAACCGGGAAAGTTGCTGCTCTCAAAGGCAGCAGGATCGATGCAACCGCCTTTGAGCCGCCCTCACTAGAGGAGATCCGCGAAATACTGAGGAGCTACGGTTTCAGGAGCGATGGAAAGGAAGTTCTCTACAACGGCATAACTGGCGAAAAGCTTGAGGCGGAGATATTCATCGGAGTCGTCTACTACGAGAAGCTTCATCACCTCGTCGCCGACAAGATGCACGCGCGGGCTAGGGGAAGAGTTCAGATATTAACGCGTCAGCCAACTGAGGGTAGAGCCAGGGAGGGTGGACTTCGGTTCGGCGAGATGGAGAAGGACTGCCTAGTTGGACACGGAGCATCCATGCTCCTTAGAGAAAGGCTGCTGGACAGCTCAGATAAAACGACTATTTGGGTGTGCCAAAACTGCGGTTACATGGGGTGGTTTGACGCCAAGAAGAATGCTCCTGTGTGTCCTGTTTGCGGAGATAAGGGTGTCCTCCACCCAGTCGAGGTTTCGTACGCCTTTAAACTGCTTCTACAAGAACTTCAAGGGCTAGGGCTCTCCGTCAAGATACTTCTGAAGGATAAAATACACGCGTAGGTGGTGGGAATGAGCACGCGGGATGCATCAAAAGTAATCGCTGGGTTGAAGTTCGGAGTCCTCTCACCAGAGATGATCAGGAAGCTCTCAGTCCTGAGAATAGAGACTAGCGAGCTATACGACGAGGAAGGATTTCCAATACCGGGAGGCTTGATGGATAGAAGAATGGGGTCGATAGAGCCTGGAGCTGTATGCCAAACTTGTGGAAATAAATTTACGAATTGCCCTGGCCACTTCGGCTACATAGAGCTGGCTAGACCAGTCATTCACCCAGAATTCGCTCCCTACATTGCACTTCTACTTAAAGCTACCTGTAGTAAATGTGGCAGAATAAAGTTACCAGAGGAAAAAATCAGGAAAGCTAAGAGAAGAATGGAAGTCTACTCTCTTAAATGGCCCAACCTCAAAATAAAGTACGCAAACACGTTACTAAAGGAGGCAGCAAAACTCTCCGAGTGTCCACACTGTCACTCGCCACAGTACAAAATTAAACTGGACAAACCTTACACTTTCTACGAGGAAAGAGAGGAGGGGCTGGTTAGGCTTACTCCCCTCGAAATATGGGAACGCCTTTCGCGTATACGGGACAGCGACCTTGAAGTCGTAGGGATTGATCCTAAAGAGACCAGGCCGGAGTGGATGGTTCTCCGAGTAGTCCCAGTTGTCCCGCCGTCCGTGAGGCCCTCAATCACTCTAGAGTCAGGAGACCGATCAGAAGACGATCTCACACACAAACTAGTGGATATTATTCGCGTAAATCAGCGACTCAAGGAGAACATAGACTCGGGATCCCCATCCTTGGTCATCGAAGACTTATGGAACCTACTCCAGTACCATGTTGCAACCTACTTCAACAACGAACTACCTGGCATACCCCCCGCTAGGCATAGATCCGCTGGACGGGCGTTAAGGACGTTGGCTCAACGCTTAAAGGGTAAGGAAGGACGCTTCAGGGGTAGCCTGGCGGGCAAACGAGTTGATTTCTCATCCAGGACGGTCATCTCTCCTGATCCCAATCTAGGCATAAATGAAGTCGGCGTACCCATCGACGTCGCGAAGGTCTTAACGGTCCCGGAAAAGGTAACCTCTTGGAATATTGAGAGGCTCAGGAAGCTCGTTATAAATGGTCCAGAGGTATGGCCAGGAGCAAACTACATAATCAAGCCGGACGGCTCAAGGATAGATCTGAGATATGTTAAGCATAGGGAGGAGGTTTCTCAGGCCTTAACGCCAGGGTACATAGTTGAAAGGCACTTGATGGACGGTGATATCGTGCTCTTTAATAGACAGCCATCACTACACAGGATCTCTATAATGGCACACATAGCTAAAATACTCCCCTACAAAACCTTTCGCTTAAACCTCCTGGTAACCATCCCCTACAACGCGGACTTTGACGGGGACGAGATGAACCTGCATGTCCCCCAGAGCGAAGAGGCCCGCGCCGAAGCAAGGGAGCTAATGTTGGTGGAGCGACACATAATGACTCCAAGGTATGGAGCACCGATAATTGGTGGATTGCACGACTACATCACTGGAGGCTATCTCTTGACACGGAAAGATACTTTGCTGAGCAAGAGGGATGTCCTAAGGCTACTTTACCTCGGAAATAACACCGAACCCCTAGTTGAGCCGGCAATCCTAAAACCTGGACCCTACTGGACCGGCAAACAGCTTGTAAGCATGTTCCTGCCTCGGGGGCTCAACTATGTTGGGCGAGCAAGCGTGGCGCCACCCTCGGGAAAATGCGACGAGGAGTACTGCGAGAATGACGGCTACATCTTAATTAAGGATGGAAAGCTTCTGCTGGGGGTCTTCGACAAACAGGCGATAGGCGCCGAGAAGCATGGAACAGTTTTACACGAGATCGTGAGAGAGTACGGGGTGGAGAGGGCTAGGGAACTCATGGACGGCATGTTTAAGGTCTTCATTGTTTTCCTCGACATGCACGGCTTTACTATGGGGATTGACAGCGTCGAGATCCCGCCCGAGGCGGAGGAGGATGTGCAAAAAGTCATTGAGGAGGCGGAGAAAAAAGTCCAGGAATTAATAGAGCAGTACAGGTCTGGAGAGCTGCAACCGATGCCTGGTAAAACACGCAAGGAAACATTGGAGGACCTCATAATGAATGTCCTGGCTGAAGCGAGAACAAGGGCTGGAGAAATTGTAAGCAAACACCTTGGGCTACTAAACCACGCCGTCATCATGGCTAGGACCGGTGCGAGAGGGAGCATGCTCAACCTTACTCAAATGGCAGCCATGGTAGGTCAACAATCAATAAGGGGGAAGAGGATTGAGAGGGGGTACACAGGCAGGACCTTAGCACATTTCCCATTGAATGACCTCTCCCCGCAGGCAAAGGGGTTTGTCCGGAGCTCGTTCCGAAAAGGGCTCCTGCCCGAGGAATTCTTCTTCCACGCAATCTCCGGAAGAGAGGGACTAGTGGACACTGCTGTTAGGACTGCGCAGTCGGGATACATGTACCGCAGGCTTCAGAGCGCTATGCAGGACTTCTACGTATCTTACGACGGCACAGTGAGAAACAGTGAAGGGATAATTATCCAATACAGGTATGGTGAAGACGGCGTGGACCCATCAAGAAGCGATCACGGGAAGCCAGTTGACGTTGATAAGTTGATAAAGAAAGTTATCGCTATGCGGGGTGAGAAGCATGAGT
>JAJHRM010000400.1 GCA_020832965.1 Thermofilum sp.
TGCAGCGAGAGAATTTATCAACCTTGTTTTCTCAAGGGTCCCATTCCTGGAAAAGAGGTTTTTAAGAGTTTTTTCCTCCTCTTCGGACTTCTCGCTTCCAGGAAAACCGCCGGAGTTCTTCAGGGCTATTCAGCGCGAGCTTAAGGCTGGTCCACGCGAAATACTTCATGTCGGCGATGACCCCGAGGGCGATTACAAAAATCCAATAGCAGCGGGTCTGCGAGCATTACTGGTTTCTAGAAACGGGAAACATGGTGGAATAAAAAGCTTAAGCGACATTTTACGCTTCATCTAAGTTAGCGCGCGAGGGGGAGCGCGGAAGGCATGCTGGAGAGCGTGAGGAAGGCGAAGAGCGACCCGGGGAAAGCCGAGGGCAGGCTTCTCAACATCATCAAGCGCGCCGCTTTGCGGGAAAACCTAGTCCTCATCTATGTAATTCATCCAGCGCGCGCTGCGTTAATAAATCCTTAATGCGCGCTTGCAAAACTTCAAAAATTCTTCAAAAAATGATAATTTTTTATCCATTACGTGCATATTTCTTAAAAATCTTCATATGTTTCCCCGTATCTTTTTACATTTTATAGCTGGCTTTAGTCTTCCCGGGCAAAGCGGTTTTGCCCAGCGTGCTACAGTATGCCCCGCTCGGTGAGGTGCCTCTCCAGCTCGCTACAGCCCTCCTCCAGCAGCTTCCTGTTGTGCTCCCCCCGCATCCGTAGGATGCTGCGTATCGCTGACCCGCTGTAGGCCGCCTTAGCGAGCAGGAGGGTAGCTCTGCGGCATGCGCAGCTCACGCCCCGCCACGCGCTTCCAGCATGTACTCCACGAAAACATTTTTTAGGAGCCACGCATGCTAGCGCCGAGGCCCGGCTCCAGGGGAAGCACCCGGACCCGCGCTGATGCAGCTGGTCGTGAAGCCTATGCCGGCACCCCGAGAGGGGAGGTGAGGGCGTGCCAAGGGAGTCCGATAAACCCGGCATTGACCCCGGGGCTCTGGGGTTGGTGGCTCAGAGGGGGCATTGGTCGAGGCGTAGCAGTGCCAGCACTTCATCCTGCCCCGTAGTGGGGAATGGCGTGCGGGTCGTGCCGCTGAACGCCTGGGCCCTGCTCCTCTTGGGCTTGGGTGATCCCCGCTGCTACGGCGGTGGGTTGATTGGGGTCCAGGTTGAGCGGTGCGACGTGGTGCGCCTTCGTCCCACTGCGGAGCAGGAGGAGCTACTATTCTACGCTGGCGACCAGTGCGCCAGGCTGATCAACATGGAGAACTACCGCAGGAGGCAACTGTTCTTCGCTGGCAGGGGCATAGACGCGGGCGTGAAGGTTGCTAGGGAGCTGGTTAAGAGCATTCCTGAGTACCTGGAGGTGAAGAAAGCGCTCGGCGCTAAGAACTTCGACGAGGCGCTTAGGAAGGTCAGCGAAGCCTGGAGGAGCTTCGCCGAGCTACTGAGGGAGAGGAGGGAGGGAAGGCTTCCGCCGTGGATGAACCCTAGGCCTCCTGGCTACAGGAAGAGAAGCGGCGAGAGGGTGCCGATAGTCATCGTGCGTGCAGACAACTACCGCATCGATGCTGAGAGGAGGGTCATCAGGCTCGGATACTGGAACATAGATGTGCCCTTCACTGGCAAGCTCAGGTGGCTTGCTAAGCCTGGTGCCAAGCGTGGTAGGATGGAGATCATATACGACCCCGTCAAGAAGAGGTGGTATGCCCACATATCGGTCAGAGTGCCGCTGGAGAGGAGGCATAGCGGGCACGGCTTCATGGGGATAGACCTGGGAAGGGAAGTGCTTGCAACAGCAGTCACTAGCGGTGGGGAAGCACTGCTGTACAAGGGCAACGTGCTGAAGAGCGACTACTTCTACTTCGAGAGGAAAATAGCGGCAATTGACAGGGCGCTGTCAGGGCTGGAGGAGGCTGACAGGAGCGCGCTCGCGGAGGAGCGCAGGCGCCTATTCGAAAAGAGAAAGAGGCGGAGGAACCAAGCACACGCCAACGCGGCAGCGCACTTGAAGAACGAAGCCATCAAGCGTAGCATCGGCATAGTCTTCATAGGGTACCCATGGTACATATCGCAGGAGAAGCCTGGGAAGGGCAACGTGAACATGTGGGGTCAGCGGAGGCAGCTGATGAGGCTCGCAACGACGCTGGAGAACGCAGGCATACCTGCGTTCGCAGTAAGCGAGGACGGGACATCGAGGAAGTGCGCGTACCACGGGTGCGAGGTCTTGAGGAAGCCCAGAGGGCTCATCTACTGCCCACACGGGCACACGATGCACAGCGACGTGAACGGTGGCTTGGGTGTAATGGCTAGGGGGCTAAAGGCGCTGGGCATAAAGGCAGAGCTACCGAAGCAGATCAGGGTGCTCAGCTTCCTGGCGACACCCGGCGGAGTAAAACTCATAACCCCTGCGAAAAGGCGGGGTAAGGAGTGGCGCGCGCTGCGCGCTACTTCAGAGAAAGACTGAAATATTCCAACTGATTGTTCTGCATAGGTTAGGTGTGGAGGTTAGGAGGCTGTCTACGGGTATTCCTGGCTTAGATGCTCTTGTGAGGGGCGGGATTCCGGAGGGGTTCTTTGTAGCCCTTGTAGGGATGCCTGGCACAGGCAAAACTATTACTTGTCTTCACTTTGTCTGG
>JAJHRM010000401.1 GCA_020832965.1 Thermofilum sp.
AGCGATCGCGACGAGCACCTTGTTCTCGTGCCGCGCGTGAACGTCGACGCCGTCCACCAGCACGCGCCCCCTCCACGGCCTGTAGATGCCGGCGATGACGTGAGCCAGCGTGGTCTTGCCGGCCCCCGTTCGGGCCTATCAGGAACAGCACGCCAGCGCCCGCCTCGAAGCTAACCCCCTTAAGAACCTCAAGCGATACAAAACCGTAGTGCACATCCTCAACATGGAGCACGTGGATGTCACCTTACATCTCGAATAAATAAAGGTTTCTATCTGTACATTCAGCACCGAAAAAAATAAAAAATAAATATCACTTGAGAGTCCAAGTGACCATGCCGGGGTACCCTCCATGTGGAGGATGCCCTGTAGTAATTTCAGAAAAGGGCGAGTGCTGCTGTACAGGCGCGTGTGAACCACTCGGCTCCGCACAGATGTGCGAGCTGTATTACGGGAAGCTTTATGAGTGCGTGAATCCTGCATTGGATAGTAATATCTTTGAAGCTTGCGTTGCAGATTTCCAAGTGGGCTACTCGATCGATCCTATAACTGATACCCTAATTACCAACAATGCCGATTACGCAGAAATTCTAACATGGTGCCATGGTTTATGCGACTTTTAATTGTAACACAATTAGTAGGTTCGTATGCTAAGATATCAGGGGAATTAGCTCCTAGATTGGCTTCATCTGGTATAGATGTCACGATAGTATCGATACCTTCATCACCGTTTCCTCTGCATTGGAAGTTCGGAGAATTGTGTTATCATATTAAAAATACTAATATTAGGCTTTTACTCACTTTGCATCAAGAGGATTTACAATTTCTTAAGTCTTTACACCCGGATATTATATTTTGTATATTCGAACCAGCAACATTAACATTGAAAAATATCCTAATGGAACTTTCTTCATTAAAGGAAATTGCAGTACACCAAGGGGCGCCTTTTGTAGGTTACTTTACTCTTGACCATTACCCCTTGGATGGTTACAGACAATCTCAGATTCTTGATGATCTTTTCAGCTTTATAATTCCAGTTACATTTTATGAGAAAAAACTAGCAGCAGAGCACCTTTCCAAATGTAAAGTTATGGAACCTGTGCCCTATGGCGTTGATCACGATACTTACAACCCCAATTCTTGGGCCGCAACCCCGCTCGGGAAAGAGATGAAAGCCAGTAAACATTTCAAAGTACTTTACGTGGGGCTCAGGCTCCCCCTACAAGGATCTCGGGAGGTGGTACAGGGTCGTCGGGGAGGTGGCGCGCAGGGGCGTTCCCGTGAAAGGTATCTTAAAGCTCAGCAGCGCTATTGGATCGTCTAGCATGCCCGCTAGCGTTAGTGTGCTTGAGGACGTGAACCAGCTCTCAGGGAAAGTGCATTATGTTTTAGGCTGGCTTGACGACAGGGAGCTGGCCGCGCTCGTGTCTGCCTGCGACGTGTTCCTAACCCTGTCGACGGCAGAGGGCTTCTGCCTAGCCGCCCTCGAGGCTCAAGCGTGCGGTCTCCCCGTGGTCCTGCCCGACATACCCCAGTTGAGGGAGGTGTACGGCGACAGCGCCCTCTACGTGAAGAGGGAGGGCACCTGGTATAGCGGTCTGGGCTGCAGATACGTCACTTCATCCGCTGAAGATGCTGTAGAAAAGCTACTGCTTCTTTACGAAGACGCGAAACTTAGGGAGGAGATGCGAAGCAAGTCGCTCGCCAACGCTAAGAGGTACTCGTGGGACGCGTGTGCAGCGAAAATCGTTGAAGTGCTCGAAGGTATTACCAGAAAGTGATGATTAAAAAAAGGAAATAGTAAAGTCATAATTTTAGCCAAGTACCTTTTGCGGGAAGCGTTGGCTGGCGCGATACTTGAATTCCTTCGCTCGTTCCTTAGCGCCCTTTACATGGCGGCATTATATTATACCGCGCTCCGAGCAATCAGTGAGCGGTACGCGATGCTGGCTACGGCGGGCCTCACTTTTTACTATTTCATCGTAAGGGTTTCTGGTCAGGGACTTCACGCGAGTGATCAAGCGTATCGAGTAGACAACGTTTTAGCCGAATTACCGGTATCTCCCATCACGGTGTTTAGGCTCGCGTGGTTCGTGCACTCTGCTCTCGCGAGCGCTATGACGCTGGCCAACTTCTACGTGCTCCAATTTGCGCTGAGCGCCTTACGCGCCGCACCCTCGTGTTCTCCCGCGGTGCTCGCTCTCTCTGCACTTACGTCACCTACGGTCTCTCTTTTTTCAGCTCTTCAAGGAACTGTCCAATACTATATTGTTAACAAGTTTGCCCCATCCGTTTTTCGCTTATTCAAAAGTAAGAAAATCAATGTTAGCTACAACTTCGCGGCGAGAGTGCTGCTCAATGCAGCAACTCTGTTAACCTTTTTCCTCTATTCAGCTGCCCCAATCTACTACACTTATGCTTCGATGCCGTGGTGGGCTAAGCCGCTGGCGCTCGTGAACCCGCAGACCTTCCTCATCGAAGCCGGTAGGGGTGGCATGGATCCAGTAGCAGCGGCCGCCGCCATCGCCCTCTCGCTGTGCGCCTACTACGCGGCCAACGAGAGGCTCTTCGAGAGGTTTGTGGAGGCGAGGCGCAGCGGCCGATCTACTATGTAGCGCGCTACGTCGGCAC
>JAJHRM010000402.1 GCA_020832965.1 Thermofilum sp.
CCCTGCATCTCCTCGTAGAACCAAACAATGTCATGCCACACCCAGTACAGGAACTTTGCCCACGCTGTAAGCTTCGTTAACCTATACGTGTAGCCAATGAGTAAATACTCGGCGTTGCTCAGGTCAGTCGCGATTCCCCCGGGAATAAGCGTTGCCGGGTGACTGTGCTTCCCGTAGATGAGGACGCCAGCCTCTCTAGCTATCCTCTGATACTTAATTGTCAGCTGCCATATCTTCCCAGAAATAGGGTTGAATGCGCGCATGATGTCTGCTATCTTCGAGAAGCCGTGGATATCCCTGCTCGGAGCATCGGTTTTAAGGGCGTCATCCCACACACCTGGAGTCAGCTTCTTAACTATGAGCTCGCTGTAGTCGGGACCGCCAAGCATGTTAAGGATAAGTGGGTGATCATAGATGTGGTCTGTCATGGCGAAAGCCATGTTCCTCAAAACCACACCGAGAGGCTCGGGAGCTACCCCGTAAGCTATATCGTTGGCATGCGTAGAAGCATTTGCGTGGCTTGCACCGCACACTCCACAGATCCTCGAAGTGATGTGTATAGCGTCCTCCGGTGGTCTCCCCCTCAAGAACACTTCGAAGCCCCTAAACATCGTGACAAAGGCCCATGCATCAGTGGGTTTTCTCGTCGTCGTATCCAGCAGAACCCTTAGCCCAATGTGACCCTCGAGTCTTGTTATCGGTTCAATAATTACTTCTCTCTGGCTCATTTATCTCACCCCTTAATCTCCTTAAGAACCTCCTCCCTTTTCTTCTCAATGCTCCTAGAAGTCCAGTAAGCTAGTCCAGCACCAGCTAGAAGCGCTGCAACAGCAGCCGCACCCTCCAAGCCGGTAGGCACTCTTGGGGCATGCAAAGGCTTGTAGAACGGTTGATACGCATCAGTAAAGCCAGGCATCGTGCAGCCTATGCACACCCCTCCAGTCCTAACACAGCCGCCGACACCATTCACCCATCCGAGCTTACTCCAGGGACAGTTCGCTACTGGTCCCTTGCACCCCACGGTGTACAGGCACCTATAGGAGGGCTCGCCAGGGTAAGCCCTGAAGTCTCCCGCTGCATACGAGCCAGCCCTCGGGCACTGCTCGTGAACAGTCTGCCCATAGATAAACTTCGGCCTCCAATACACGTCGAGCTCTGGTAGAGGCAGCAAGCCTTTAGCCCATAGCACAAGTGCTGCAAGCGTTCTTAGCTGTCCATCACCGTTTGCCGGGCATCCAGGCACTGCAACGGCAGGTCTGCAGTCAGCTCTGATTTCGCCGGGCTTCAGACTACATTGACCACTAATAAGCCTCTTGAAGGGCTCAGCCTCAGGCAACTGGTTCACGAGTCCCTTAATGCCCCTTATAGGATCATCAAAGAAGCCTACAGCGCCTGTTGGGCTTTCAGACCAGCCAGAAGAAGATAAACCCGGAGCTTTCTCAATGACCTTGTTAGCCACAAGCCCACCGTAGCATGCACAGTTCCCAATAGCTACTACTGCAACCGCATGCTTCAGGAGGCGCCTCATCCACTCAACGCAGGTAACTGGCTTACCATTCTCAAGCCCAATGTAGCAGTAGTAGTCGCTTCCAGGGGGCCCACCAGCCTTTTCATCCTGCGGAAAGCTACCCTCAAGGACGAGGACAAACGGGTCAAGTTTTCCCTCAACTGCTGCACGTAGAACATCCAGAGCACTTTCGCCCCATTCAGGCATTACAGTCTCGTGAAATGCCAGCCTCACAGCGCCAGGTCCGACTATGTGGAAATTCCCTGCCAGAACATCAATAAGGTCTGGCTCCGTCGCCTGAATAAGCGCTGTGGTATCGCCAGCGCAGTCCTGAGCCTCAAACCACACAATGTTGATAGCTCCACTCTGAACCTGCGCTGTTGCAAGTCTTACTAGTTCATCCCAGTTTAGCGAGGCTAGAAACGCTGTCGTCCCAGCTAGCTTCATGAAGTCTCTCCTTGAAATACTTGGCAGGTTCGTCATAACAGGTTAATATCTGCAAAACCTGTTATTAAAATATTTCCTTTCGTTTTATTACTCTACGACGCGCGCGCTAAAAATAAATATTACACGTACAGTCGAGGTAGACTAGACAAGCTATTTAAGTAAGGATAATTATCCATACAACATGAGCAGTGGCACACGAACCAGCGTTAAGCAGCTAATCAGGGCTGCTGCTAGGGCATATACTTCCTGGAATCGGCTCCTGGAGACCATAATTCCGAAGCTACCAAACCCCTTGGAGGAAAAAATTTACACGCTGAAAACTGCAAGACCGCCTGACCTCTCCTCAATGGCTGAAAAACTTAAGGAAGCAGGACACCAGAACCTTGTCGAAAAAATACTTAACAAGCCGCCGAAAATCCTAGTCGGCTTCCTCTACTCCCTAAGCGAGACGGGAAACACGGTATATGATACATACCTACACATGCTTAAAAAGGCAGAAAACTGTCCTAGCATCACTATAGAAGACTTCTCGACAGACGCCCTCACAGTCAGTGATATCATAGCCAGAGAAAAACCCGACAAAACAATAATCATCACAGCCAAGTCGAGGCAACGCCCAGCAGGAATATACACCACCCAGATCACGGTAAGGCATATACAAGAAAAC
>JAJHRM010000056.1 GCA_020832965.1 Thermofilum sp.
TGGCGCGGGGGTCGGCCCCGCTCTCGAGGAGCAGCTTCACCACCCTCGCGCTGCCGGCCCTCGCCGCGTAGTGCAGCGGCGTCTCCCCGCTCCGGCTCCGCGCGTTCACGCTCGCTCCGCGCTCGATGAGAAGCTTCGCGGCTTCTGCACAGCAGTACCTCGTGGCCGCGTGCAGCGGCGTCCAGCCCTCCCCGTCTCTGGCGTTCACGGAGCCGCCACGCTGCAGCAGGAGTTGCATTGCCCCCACCTGGCCCGCTGCAACATGCAGAGGAGTAAGACCGCCCCTGCTCCCGATGTTGACGTCAGCTCCGCTGTCGACGAGGAGACTAGCAACTTCCGCGCGCCCGTGCTTGGCGGCTGCAGAAAAGCTCCTCAGGTGTCAGCCCCTCCTCATTGTATAAAGGCTAAGCTTTCTCAACTTCGCAACCACGCTCAAGAGGGAGAGGAAGAGCCACTTGAGGAAAACTTTTAGTGCCTGCTCAGACGTAAAAACGTCGAGGATGTCTCTGAATGCGGGACCCGTAAGTTTGGAGGGTGCCGCACGTGAAGTTATTGACTACCTCAAAGGAAGGGCCCATGAGGAAAAACCACATATTGCCGTCCTCGGACCCCCTTCGCCGTATATTTGTAAAAAATTCCTCGAGAGCTACGGGCTCGTAGAAAGCAAGAGGGGAGCTTCCATAAGAGAGGAAAGTTATGAGGAAGAGGATGAAGAAGTTAGCGAAGAAACCTTCTCGATATCAAGACGCGCGTGGTATCTAATGGGTATAGAGCTAAATGAAGTTAAAATTTTATCAGATGAGAGAAATAGAGAAATAAGTATCACATACAAATTCGTTGCTAGAACAGCTCCAGGTAGAGAGAAAGAAAATTATGCAGATATAAAAATATCTATCACTCTGCGAAACGAAAGCGATATTCAGATAGTTGCTGAAATCACTAGGCTGGATAAAAACCCTCAATCAATAGCTATTACTCATAAAAGTACATTAATGTGGAATGGAAACAAATGCTACATAGCGATAGGCATCCCTATAGGGGCGAAGATATACGCATTATTTGAGCGTACAAAAAATGAAATATTGCAAATTGATTTGAAAGATGTAGATCCAAATATAGAAGAATATTTAGCTACAAGGCAAGATATAGATTTTGAATTTTCAGTAAAAGTGGATTCGGAAAGGCGTAGATTAACGTCAGTAGAAGCTAAATATATTAACTGCTCGGTTATTAGCATAGTCCTGAACAAACTAAATGAAAATGCTTTATCCCTCAAAAGTATGATAATTTGTCTCGGTGGATATTTTAACAAAAAGAGAGTTAACAACTACTTAGTAGGTAGAGATGCTTACATGGTATATGCCTTTGACGCAGAAAATTACAGATGGGCTTTAGGGCATCTCTTTGAGGTTGAAGGAGAAGTAACATGGAGAGGATACGATGTGAAAATTACGTGGGACCAATATGGGATTAAAGGAGCAGGAGCAATAAACTGTCTCCTCATTGATGAAAAAGGGAAATTGATATTCAGGGATTGGCACATAGCAAGAGAAGACGTGTATAGAATTAAAACATCCAATAGAAATGTTAAAGATTCTATAAATGGATTAATAGAAGCAATTGAAACAATCTCAAAAGGTAGTAATATCAAATATGATATTGATGATCTCCGGATAATTGGCGATGCGCTTTTACACGCACTTGAACGAATGAAAATAAGTAAATTGTTTGAATATCAAGAAAAGGCTCTTATCGAAATAACTCCTCAATTGCTTGGGATAAGCAGAGAAAAGAAGCACTTCGCCATAGTAGCGAGAACCGCGGGCGGCAAAACATACGCTTTCCTGTTACCTGTAGTGTTCGCTGCCGCTGCGCTTAAAACTAGGGGTTATAGGGGCTGTAAGGCCATACTTTTCTACCCCACCAAAGCTCTCGCTAATGACCAGGCAGATGAATTGGCTCGTTTGCTGTGGTTCTTTAATAGCTATCTGAGAGAGCGAGGCCGCGAAGACTTGGTAGTCAGCATGGGAGTTCTTCATGGAAACATTAAAAGCAGATTTGCTAAGAGAAGCACGAATGAACTATCAGAAATTACAATGATTAAATGTCCAATACATGATGATAAATCGCTAGAAATAAGCTACGTAGAAGATAACGGCATTTGGATAGAGAATATCAGGTGTTCAGAAGAAAGCTGTCAATTAAATACGGAGGAAGAGAATAGATGGATAAATAAATGGATAAAATTATCTCGCGAAGCTATTTACTCCGATCCACCGGATATTTTGATAACAGATGAAGATATGATAAACGTGGTTCTTATGCGCAATCCAGCCGAGCTAACAATTATAGGATACAGCAAAGTTAAAGTTTGCAGAAGGTGCGGAACAACTTATGCTTCAATCAGTAAAAGGAAATGCAGTAAGTGTGGCTCGGAATTAGAGCAATTAAATAGGCTCGCTGAGCCGGTTGCTGTTATACTTGATGAGGCGCATATGCTTAGGGGGAGCTTCGGGATACAAACGTTCTATTTGCTTAAGAGGTTCGAGCAAGCGATAAGAGCGATCCACGGAAAGCCGAAAGAGTGGAGACCTACGTATATCATTTCGAGCGCTACGATACATAAACCTGATGCCTTCGCAGCCAGTCTTTTAGGTTCGCGCAATGTAAGGGTGCTAGAGGCAAAATACGAGGAAAAGGAGGAGGGGGGCTTCAAGGTGCAAGCTAGGCGCATATTCGTTTTCGTAATGCCTAAGGCATACGAAATGCAAGCAACCTGCGTTAGAGCTTTGAGCAAACTCTACAAGTGCGTTCAAGACCGCTCACCTCAGACAATAGTATTTGTAAATACGCTAGCGGAGAGCAATGAGCTGTGCCGCGCACTGCGCGACGAGCTAGAAAATTCCACGGGGGGTCTCGTTAAGGTGGGAGGACACACGACTGACTACGAACAGAGCAGAGTGAGGATCGAGCAGGCGTTTAGCAAGGGCGAATATAACATACTAGTGGCTACGCGTACACTTGAAGTCGGAGTGGATTACGGCTCAGTCGACGCAGCGGTAATCTACGGCATGCCATTTTATATTTCTGACTTCACGCAGCGCATAGGGAGGGCTGGGCGCAATAGAGACGCCCTTGTCTTCGTCATCTTCGATCCTCAAAAGCCCATAGACTATTATTACTACCATAACTATAAGCTGTTATGTGACCCTAAGCTTAGAGATGAAGCAATGTCGCTCGAAAGTTATACGATAAAATCTGATAATATAGAAGCGATATATCGGACAATAAAAAGAGCTATATTTGATTACTTAGCAGTAAATGCTGGCGTCTTTGGAATAGAGAAATTATATGAAGAAGATATACGAACGGGTCACGAAGACGCAGATAAATTAATAAATATTTTAAAGTTTAATGATGATCACTTATTTAGTTATCTACAAAATATTTTTGAATCTGGGGTTGATAGCAAAATACTAGAAAATCATGTTAGAGAAATGGTATCATGGTTAGTCCAAGAAATCGTATCTTCATTGACATCTCTGAAGATTAAGAATTTATTTGAAAAAGCTGATGAAATGTTCCAGTTGCACAATCTTAGGCGAGCAGATAAAGAAGTAGAAGTAATCTTTCCGCCGCTCGGCCACGGTGAAAGTAGTGGCGAAAATAAAAGGAAAAGAGAAATCAGCGCGGCCATTAGGCACTACATGAAGGGCCAGATAACCTCGTATCGCGGTATGTTCTTTATTGTCAACATGATCGAAGGAGATACTGAAGATATTGAAAATTTCTTGGAAAAGAGATGATAACTATGCAAAATATTAATAATATTAATCTTATCGGTGAACTCATTAGAGAACTGAAAAAACTTAGAAATGAAATGACACCACTAGCACCATTATTCGATTATCTTCTTGAAGAATTTTCAAAGAAGAATATCAAAGTAATAATTCCCAGAAGGATTAACGTTAGTTTGAAATTTGATGGTATGATAAACTTAGAGTATTTCTGGTGTCCAGTATGCGGCAGAATATACCGATATGATGCTGCGTTAGGACGTAATTTTGTGTGCGCCTGCGGCGGAAGACTAGTACAAGCATACATTGCAGCACCTCATTACATAACAGATGTTTCGAGTACTCATCGTATACCCAGCAAGGAAGATATATTTCATTCAGTTGAAAAATTTGTCGGAATTTGGTGCAGCAATGTTAAAAAAATAAAACGTATAGTTCGCATCAATCCAGAAAGACCAGTCAGCTCATTAGTTTATGCTTGTCCAGATGAAGCCCGTAGTTGTAATTTCAAAAGTATAATAAACGTTGGAGGGAAGAGTATACCGATATGCCGCTACGAAAGTGGGCGGGATGCATCCTTAAGAGGGAAAGCATACGTTGTTGTGAGACCCCAGCGGCGCAGCAATTCTGTAATGAAAATTGTGCCACCGAGCGAAGCTTTAACGAAGCCTTTTTCTATAACCCTCTACAAACAAGTTGGTGAAGATAAAGTAGATGTAGAGTTTGAGCACGAGTGCATGCCCGGCATTAGCAGCATCACTTTCACTAAAGTCAGAGTGTATCAGCTTACTCTCGCGCTGCTGGCTGGAGCACCTTATGCGAGTAAGGGAGACCGGGTTCCAGTCGTAGTAAGGAGAGAAGACGGAGTTGTCGAGATTCTAGGAAGAAAGATGGAGACAGATGGTTTAATCATAAAGTTGGATCCTGAAAAAGTTACCGAGGTAAGCGAGACCCTCACTGCAGCAATGGGTTTTGATGAAAGCGAGTCTACGCCTACGGTCATCTGCCACACTATAGCGCACCTCTTCCTCACCACAGCGCCTATAGTGGCTGGTCTCAGCGAACATGAGTTCGGTGAGGCGCTACGCGTGGATCCCGACCAAGAAATATACGAAGTGTTAATTTACGACAACTCTCCAGGTGGGATCGGGGGCATAAAGAGCTTAGTCGAAGAGAACGGCGAGATAAAAATGGATTACCTCGCTTTGATCGCTAGGAGAGTGGAGTGCCCACGGTCATGCAGGCTCGCCTGTAAAGCGTGCTTATTCACCCCTAACTGCATGTGGCTGAACTATTCGCTTAATCGCTTCGCTATCCGCTTTATAGTCGACCCAGAAAAGATTGCTAAATATGTCGTTTGACACTCGGCACGGCGAGTTGGAGGAAAGAATTCTATCTTTGCTTAGCAGTGGTCCAAAAAGAGCTTTAGAATTGAAAGATCTATTGGAGAAAGAAAATATAAAAGTTGATTTTTCAGAAATTGTCAGATGTTTAATAAGCTTAAGAGAGCGGAAACTTATAGAAACAGTGAAAGATGAGTTTTTCGATGAAACGCGGCCTTGGACGACTTCGCTATGGAAGTTAGTTGAAAAGAAAACAGTACGGCCTGAGGAGGAGCGCCCAGCGATATCGCTGGTTGTATCGGGAGCTTTGATGGAAGACGCGGGAGATGTTGTAGAAGGAGCTCTCTCCTTCTTCGAGGCGCTCGGCGAAATCGTGTACACCGCTAGGCGCGAGCTAAATATCGCAGCACCCTACATAGACCCGGCATTTACAGGTATCATGGTTAACTACCGATCTCACCTTAGGCGCTTGTCTGAGCTGAGAGTTCTAACGGAGTTTAGGAAGGAAAATGTAGTGAGCTTAGAAAGATTGAAAAATACTATTCTTCCGAATTTGAAGTACAGAGTCATAGGGCGGTACAGTTTGGTGCGGCACAGCGGTGGAAGCGTGAGGGCAAAGGTCAGAGGGATACATTTAAAAATTTTAGTTTCAGAAAATGCAGCACTCATAGGAAGCTTCAACATGACGGAAGTTCACTTCCTCTCGAATTACGATGTTGCTGTACTGATTCGAGGCGAGTTGGCTAGCGCGGTGCTACGCCTATTTTTAAAGATGTGGGACTTGGCAAGAGAACCTGAGGTGAGCGTACTTGAAGGGTAACATCCCCCCTCTCCATTTACTACCTTTGACCCTTTCTTGGAGCTATTTGTACAACATCGTAATCCATATAAGGAACGATTTCATGTTCAAAGCCGATTTGCCATCTTTCTTGAGGGAGGTAGAATCAAGGGAAAATATTCCTCCTAAAGTTAAACGTTATGCACGAAAGCTTAACAACATGTTAACTAGCTACAGTTCGATACGAAAGTTTATTGAAAAGGTATACTATGGATGCTTGAATGAAATTCGAATAAAAAACGAGATTAGGAAAAATCCTTTAAAAATGTTAGAATTAAGGAAGCAAAACATTATAGGATACTCAACTTCCTGCGGTAAAAAACTTAGCGAAGGTAATTTTTATGGAATTTATTCCTACATAGATAATCGAAAAGCTCAGCTAATCCTGTACAGCTCACTATGGCAGAAAGCATTTTACATGCGCCTTAAGTTTGAATACCTGCATAAATACCTTCGCATAACAGAAGGTAATGTGGTAACGTGCATGAAAATTCATTTAAGGAAAGTAAATGTTTATGATCCATTCTCTAGGATTAAGCGTACGAAGCAAACCGAACTACGCGTTTTCCCGGTAAAGGAGAGCGAAATTTCATCCGTGATGTTGAAAGAGATGGCTGGGATCCATGCGAGCCCCTCCTTCGTGATTAACCTTCTAACGGGTAATTCCAGCCTCGACGCGCGGTACATAGTCCCTGTTCCAAGGTACCCCGACTTCCCTAGCCCGCTTGGTGACTTCGCAATTCCACTTGTAACGTTCGTGAAGCCGCGAGAGAGCGTCGCGAGCCCCCACGCGGTGTTGAGCATCGGGGGGCGGGATGTGCTAGTCGAAGTTCCTCACGACGCTAGGATAGTTCGGGGCGAAAGCGAACTCTACGCCGCCCTTCTTATGGTTCGACCGATTACAAGGGAAGTCACTCTCGCCGCGCTAGCCCCCTCCCCGTACAAAGAACTAAATCCCTCTTTGGACAGAAAGTGGGACTATAGAGCTCCATCAGTAAACGAAATTGTTTCGGAAGCCATGAGCCACATTGTTATAAAGGTGGATGATTTCGAAAAAGCTATGAAAATAATAGAGAGTATCCGAGGAAATATTATTAAAAATATAAAACTGCGCAGAAAAGTGTCAAATTGGAATAGATACGCGAAAAAAATTAGGGATAAAATTTTAAAGATGATTTACATTTTCAATGAATCAGATAGATTCAATACGTTCAATGATTATTATAATAATTTAACAAACGATATGGAAGTAATGCAAATAATTATTGAATATGGTTATATTCATGCAGCTATTTATCGGATTTTGAAAAGACGAGGTTTTGTTAAATTATTAAATCCTAAGTTTGCGCGCCTATTACTTACATATTTTTAATGGCGAGCGATGGGAATAAAAACCAGCGAAGAAGACCTTTCAGGGATTGTGCTGTGCACGTTGCGGACGTCTTCGCCGGCGCTGGAGGCTTATCTTTGGGCTTTTACCTAGCTGGCTGCGAGTTAGCGCTAGCAGTGGACGTTAACCCTTACAGGCGAGAGACGTATGAAACGAACATGAGAGTAGGGAAGTTTGTAGTGGCAGATGTGCGAGCACTCGACTTCTCCGCTTTCAAAGACGTAGATATTCTCCTGGCGGGGCCGCCTTGCCGCCCTTACAGCTGCGCTAATAGGCTTCGGCCCGGCCCTCTACACCCGGAGTACGGAGTCGAGTCGGCCCTAGCTGAATTGATTGAAGCCGCTAAGCCGAAAGTAGTAGTTGTTGAGGAAGTCCTGAGCGCGAAAGAGAGACTTCTGCGCCTCGTAGAGCGTCTCAGCGCGCTAGGCTACGATCATGCTTTGAGGAAAGTCGATTTCTACGAGTACGGAGTCCCTCAAAGGAGGAGGAGAGCCTTTTTAATAGGCGCTAGGGCTGGTAGAGCAGCCAGAATTTTTGCGCTGCTCAGAAAGATGAAGACTCCGGGACCCACCGTGGGCGAGGCAATAGGCGATCTGCCCCTCAGCCCTGCGTACGCTGAGGAGAAGTGGGTCGACGAGCCGGGATGGCTCTACGGCCGCTACACCGGCTTGCTCCTGAACCATGAGACGCCGCGGCACCGGGAGACGACGTTGCGCGTGATCAGAGCTGTGCCCCCCGGCTACAGTCTGAGACGCGCAGCTAGGGAAGGGCGCTTGCCCCCCGACTTAGCTAAGAAGGCGAGCGAGCGCCACAGCTACAAGTACCTGCGTTTGGACCCCACTAAGCCAGCGCCAACGCTCCCCAACGTTAGGGCCTCTATGGTGCTCCACCCGCGCGCGGACAGAGTGCTGACAGTGAGGGAGACTGCGCGGCTCCAAGCGTTCCCCGATTGGTTTAGGTTTAAGGGGCCGCTCGATGAAAAATACAGGCAGGTTGCCGACGCAGTTCCGCCGCTCTTCTCGCACTTCCTCGCCCTGGCTATTTTGAAGTTCCTCGGCGCCGCGCGTAGCTGCAACCACCTCGGGCGGGACATATACCGCAGCTGGGTGATTTGGCCGTGCAGATAGTGGCAGCGAAATCTATGAGGGCTAAAGCCACCTCGCGCGACCACTCGATGCTTGCAGCGAGCCGAGCAACAACCTCGTCCTCGGAGTACCTCCTCGGCGGGTCCTCACCGAGCGCTAGCCTGCACAGCACCCTCGCCACGTTGACGTCCACTAGGGGGCGCGTCTTACCGTAAGCGAAGAGGAGGACGGTCGAGGCCACGTAGTCCCCCACCCCGGGGAGGCGGCGGAGTTCCTCGTAGGTCTCGGGGACCCGGCAGCCGTATTCGCGGCAGAGGACCTCGGCGGCCCGCTTCAGCAGCTTAGCTCTCTGCTTGTGGAGACCGAGCGGCCTTAGCAGCTCCTCTACCTCGGAGACTTCGGCTTCGGCGAGGTGCGCGGGGGTGGAGTACTTTTTCACGAACTCTTCATATACTTTGACCACTTTTGCTGCATTGGTTTGTATTAGGAGGACTTCGGCAACGAGGACGTGCCATGGATCACTAGTCTCCCTCCAAGGGTATTTTCTAGCGCCAATCCTGTGCCACCATTTGACTATTTCTCCGACTAAGCTTCGAAGAGCGTTTCTCAGCGAGTCATCCCCTCTCAGCATACCTTCAGGAGGTCACCTCCCATTAGACTTCAGACTTCTAGTACTAATTCTTTCTCATCGAATTCCCCTAAATTTTTAAATTTTTTAATAGCTGTTTAGTTTCCTCTTCCCATTCTTTAAGCATTTTCTTCAGATTTTCGTTACATTCAAAAATAATTTTATAAATGAAATCCACTGTAAAATATCTTACGATGAAGTTTCTGGAACCCTCCTCGTTCCTTAGTCTCTCCACCACATCTTTAAGCGGCGCATCAATGTCTAAGTCTTCATCCCTGACTCTCACGCCGCTAGGCACGAGTAGTTCCAAACGTCCCATGCTCCCTAGATCCTCCACCGCGACGGCGAAGCACTCAGCTTCTCCGAATCTCTTGCACTCAAGAGCCTGCATCTTCCAGCCGCTGAGTAAGAGGAGAGCTAAGAGCACATCAGCAGTATGCACCTTAAGCCAATACTTTTCATAAGTTTCATGAAGCTCTTTACAAAGGCTTTCTGCTATATTCTCCCGAGGTAGAACCTTTACTTTGAACTCGTAGCTCCCAGCTCTAGCAGCCCCCTTCAGGATCTGAGCGAGAGTCACCTGCAGCCTTATGGGCTCTTTAGACGAAAAGCCCCAGCCGGTGGTCTCCAGCAGCAGAGGAAGGAGCGGTGGTGCGCCTTTCTTCAAATCAAAGCCGATAGCTATGCCATTGCTGAAGACTACATAAGCACGCGACTGAGCAGTGCCGGGATCTGCGGCGATGATCTTGGCTATGCCCTTCTCTACTTTTTGCTTTAGGAAGATTTCTGTTCTTTTCCTTAGTTCTTCGGCAATCGTGTCAACTGGGTTTCTCTCGATTTTCTGCAAGTAGTCGGTTATTTCCTTTTTGTAGCACTCTTTAACCGTTTCATCCTCTATAACTTGAAGCCGTTTCTCTAGGTTTCTCACGGCTGATAGCAAGTCCTCTCCAATAAGCTCTGCGATGAGCCTAGCCGACTCTTTGAGCGCCGGGGCTCTGAGCAGAGCCTCGGCGACTTCGCTCAGCGGGGGTAGCACCACCTCGGGCGAGAGCAGCCGCCTCGCGTAGCCCACCGCCTCGTCGAAGCCCTTCACCCTCCGCAGCCTCTCGGCCAGCTCCCGCTGCTTCCCGTAGGCTTCGACCTCGTGGGGCCTGAGCATGTAGGGTAGCGCCGCGTCTACCTTGGCGGCGAGCTCGGGGTCGAGGTGGACCTCGCACAGCCGGCCGCGCGTGAACTGGCAGTGGTGGACGAGCTCGTGCGCGAGCGTCTCGGCGAGGCGACCCGCGAGGTCCCCCTCCGCCAGGCACGGGAGGGAGACGAGGATGAGCCTCCTCTCCGGGTCGTAGCGGCCGCAGACCTCGCGCCCGTACTCCTCGTCCTCGCAGAAGCGCTCGAGCGACGCCAGCACGCCCGCGCAGGGGTCCAAGCCCAGCTCCCAGCAAGCCCTCCCCACGAGCTCGGTGAGCTTGAGGGAGACCAGCTCCAAAGCCCTCCAGAGCGCCAAGCTCGCACCGAGCTCCACGCGCACCCACCTGCACAGCGAGCGCAAGGTTATATCGATGACGCTGCTCACCTAAGTGGGCTAATTGCTTGGCTGTGAAACGGCGCGACTCAGTGTGCCAGCGATCGAACGTAGTTGCGCTGGCCAACCTGAAGCAACGGAATTTCGATCTTTCCTCATCAACCTTTCTACTCTCGAACTAAAAATCATTTTTACATAAAACTTCCTTCGTAAAATTTTTCATTTCAGAATTCCTTTCTTCAAACAAGAATCTAAGAAGGTTTTATAAACCCATACACGTTTTCAGGAACAACGTTCAGAGAGAATAAGGAAAAGATTCACTTGTCTAGGTCAGAACCTCGTCAATGGGTTCATGAGCGTCCTCTTCCGGAATATACGGATTGCGAAAATAGCCCCTTCCGTTGAGAGTTTAGTTTGGTAGCTGGCGGGCTTAAGCTGCTCGAGAGCCGCGCTGAACGGCTGTGAGGGCTACGAGTGGCTGCTCCAGCTTTTCATAGCGTTAGCCTTCAAAGACTGGTTACTGCTGTTCGGCAGCGCGAAAGCTCCAGGAGAAACTTTAAGGAGTTGTGGGGCTCGAAAAGCGGGAGGCTCGGCTTCGAAGGAGGGGCGCGCGGTTTTCGTGGGGGCGGCGAACATCACGTATCGCGTGGTACCGCCGGTGCCCAAGGAAGGCGACCCTGACGAGCTGGGAGAGCGAGCTGGAGTTCTTCGGTAGCTACCTCCACGATAGACTTACGCGCTCGGTTTCATCGGGAAGACCGTGTTGAAGAGCTCCCGCGCAAGCGAGGAGACTCGTGAGGGAGACCACAGGGATCAGGCTCCTCCGCCGCCGATCTGCTTAGGCTCGCTCGGTCCCATAGAGGGGAGAGGTGCTCGGAGAGCTCTTCGCGGAGAGGTACCCGGCGTGTAGGTAGAACTTCAGGTGGAAGGGCTGCGTGGTGGGCGCGCCCGACGGCGTTACCGAAGGCTTCGTTTACGGGTTTAGGACGGCGCGGAGCAGGGTCCTCCTCTGGTACGCTAAGCCCACGGCCTTCACCTAAGGCGATGCGGCTGCTTCTTCAGGTGAGGGAGGAAGAGGTGTAAACGCACGTGGTTGGAGAGGGCAGAGACCTGGGAGGCGCTCGTCGGTGCGCGAATGCCGCGCGCAACTCTCGGATGCCGTGAAGGTCACCACGGTCGGTATCTTTCAATTCTTTCCCAGTTGCTGCACGCAGCAGCAGCTCGCCGGTCACATGGGCGTTCATCGGAAGCCTTTCAATTCTTTCCCAGTTGCTGCCGCCGCAGCCGAGAAGGCGGCGCGGCGAGGCGAGATCCCGCCTTTCAATTCTTTCCCAGTTGCTGCCCTCAGGGAGGACGAGGAGGAGCACGAGCTCGCCGACTGGCTTTCAATTCTTTCCCAGTTGCTGCCGATTGCGAACAGGGGCGTGCGCGCTTGGCGGCTTCGCAGCTTTCAATTTTTTCCCAGTTGCTGCGTGCCCCACGCCTCCCCCCTCGCGTAGTGCGCCCGCCTCTGCCTTTCAATTCTTTCCCAGTTGCTGC
>JAJHRM010000403.1 GCA_020832965.1 Thermofilum sp.
GGTCTATCTTTATCATGTCCACCCTGTAGCCGCGGAACTGCATTATCTTGCCAATGCTCGCGGCGACCACTCCCTTGCCTAGCCCGCTCACGACCCCTCCAGTCACAAATACGAACCTAGTCTGCATAGCCTTCTACCGGAGAACAAAGATTTAAGCTAATTGGTTATGAGCACGCACCCTCATCTCCGCCCTAGCGGCGGCCTCACAGCACCCCGAGTGCAGCCTTGGGAGCGCCCTGGGGTCATCGCCTCACTCCCTCCGCGTGCTGGAGCCCCAGTGGCTTGCGGGCTGCATTTGCGGTTCCTTGCTTCACCGGGGAACGGGCTGAGGATCTTGCGCATCTTTATGAGGCGCAATGCAGGTGCCCCTATAAACGTTCTGGCTTAAAATGCGCTTACATTTAAAAAGAGGGGGACTCCCTTCGGGGAAAGTAGCCTGCGCGCTGGAAGCTGTGTACAGGTGGCAGCATGAAGAAACCAGGAACACAGCAGAAACATGTAAAAATTCATCTCTCAAAAAGATTATTAGGTACGCGCTTGTGAAGAATAAGTGTGTTCACGTTTGATAGCGCGCTGAGACGGGATGCTGCTCTAGATGAAAGGCTTAGGCAAATAGTAGGCGAGGCCATGAAGTACTACCTGCACTCACACCACGACTTCTCTCACGTTGAAAGGGTCTACAACCTAGCAATGAGGATCGCCCGAGAGATCGGTGATTGTGTAGACCTGGAAGTGTTAAGGGCAGCGGTTATCCTTCACGACGTCGCCAGGCATCTGGAGGATGAGGGAAAGATAGAGGACCATGCTGCAGAGGGGGCTAAGATAGCTAGGGAGATCCTTGAGAGGGTGGGCTTCCCCAGGGAGAAGATAGATAGAGTTGCCTACTGCATAATGGTCCACAGGTTCAGGAAAGGCGAAAAACCCCAGGTCAGGGAGGCACAAATACTACAAGACGCTGACAGGCTAGACATGATAGGGGCAGTGGGGGTAGCCAGAGCCTTCGCGAGAGGTGGATGGGCAAACACGCCATTCTGGGACCCCGCAAAGCCCCCGAAACAGAACTACGATGGACACTCCGAGACAATAATCAACCACTTCTACGAAAAAATCCTCAAAATAAAAGACACACTAAACACCGAGCCTGCGAAGAAAATCGCAGAAGAAAGACACCGCTACACGTTGGAATTCCTGGAAAGATTCTTCAAGGAATGGAAAGGAGAATTATGATAGCACTCTTATACCTATTAAAAGTATTTATCCTTGCCCCTTAATTTTTCCCATCAACACCCTGGCTGCCACTATTAATGGGTCCCAGACTGGTGCAAATGGCGGGGCATACCCTAGATCGGCGAAAAAGGCGTCCTCTACCTGTGCCCCCATGGCTACGAGTACCGCTAGAGTATTTATTCTTGCGAATACGTCTTTGCCAATAATTTGTCCGCCTATTAGGCGACCCGTCTTGGCGTCGGCGATAAGCTTGACAGTGACTTGTCCTGAGCCCGGAATATATGAAGCCTTAGAATTACTTGTAATCTTAGCCGATACAGGTTCAAAGCCCTCTTTCCTAGCTCTCTCCTCTGTTAGCCCCGTTCTCCCGATCTCGAGACTAAACACCCTGGTAACAGATGTTCCAACTGCACCTGGAAACTCTGCAGGCAGGCCGGACATTGTTGCGCCCGCAACGTAGCCCATCTTGTTGGCTACTGGCGCGAGTGGAAACCAGTCAGGTTTTCCTGTCACAAGGTTTATGGCTTCAGCAACGTCGCCGGCAGCAAATACATTTTCAACGTTTGTACGCATAGATTTATCGACACTAAGTGCGCCTGTGACACCTCTTTCGACGCCGATCATGTCGCCTAGGCTTGTTTCAGGGGCTATACCAGTAGCAATGAATACAGCTTCGACCCTGTACTCCCCCTTTGTGGTTTCTAGACTTTCAACTTTGTCTTTTCCATGAAGAGCCTTTAAGCCCTCACCCAGATGAAGATCTACCCCATTACTGACGAGCTCTTTTTCAATTAAGCTGGCGACGTCCGGGTCTACAGCGGGCAATACCTGGGGCAAAAGCTCGAACAAGTGGACCTTTTTACCTAAGTTTTTTAGGTTTTCAGCGAGCTCTAGACCAATGTATCCTCCACCCACGATTGCAACTGTGTTGACGTTTTGCAGGTACTTTTTCGCTGCTTCTCCATCTTCGAGGGTTCTAAGGGTGAAAACGCCTGGCAAATTGATGCCATCTACCCTGGGAATCTTTGGTTTGGCTCCCGTTGCTATCAAGAGTTTGTTCCATTCATATGTTTTTTCTCCATCACTGTTCCTAGCCCTCAGGTATCCGGTGCCAAGCTCTGTAACAGTGGTCTTGGTGTAGACTTCTATTCCTCTTTCCTCTGTGAACACCCTTAACGGGTAATGGACAAGTTGATCCAGCTCCTTCACTATGCCTCCCAGATAATAGGGTATTCCGCATGGAGCATAGCTTACATAGTTGCTTCTCTCGAAAACAACTACCCTAAGCTTCGGAGTAACCCTCTTTATCCTTGAGGCGGCCGTCATCCCAGCGGGGCCTCCACCAATTATAGCCACATCTACCTTTTCCGCCATACAGC
>JAJHRM010000404.1 GCA_020832965.1 Thermofilum sp.
TTGGGTGGGAGGGAGACTGCCTGCTACTAGAAAGCGTCGAGGCATCACCACTCAGCGAGGTGGATGAGCAAATCATCATCGCTCTAGCAGAGATTCTAGATTATATTCACGGCGAAGGAGTAATACATAGAGACATAAACCCAAACAACATAGCGAGCGGGCAACGCATAACGCTCCTAGATTTCGACGTGAGCATCTACCGTGGGAAAACCCCAGCACTGTACGCAGGGACACCTGGATTCATAGCCCCCGAACAGGAAAACGTCTACCCAACATTTCAAAGCGACTACTGGAGCCTAGGAGCAACCCTCATAGTCACAATCTTGGGGACTACTCCCCCCTCACCTGAGCCCATCGACTACTTAACCGAAAGGCTACTTAGAAAGCATCCAGGAGAGAGACCAGCCAATCTCCAGGAACTAAGCGGCAAAATATTCCAGGATGCCCTCATAGTTGGACCATATGTATTAAAGCCAATACCACAGCAGATAATTGTCAAGCCTGGGCACATGCCTTACCTACGACTCTCCAAGGAAACACTCTACGTGAGTGTTGAAACACCTATAAGCGCAAAAATTAAGATCAAAGAACGCAGCATAATTGCAGAAGGACCCGTCTATGTACTTAGAGAGACCGTAAACGAGCCAAGGATGCTAGAGCCAGACGACGTGATAATAGTTGGGAAACCAACAGCGTTCAGCGCAGTCCTGCGCCTCTAAGACGTTACTATGCTTTGCTTTTTCTAGCCTCTGCCTATAATCTTCTTCTCTTAGGGGTTAACAAGAGACTTGTACGTAAGATTGGTTTACAGAGAGCGCGCCTAAAACTAAAAAGGGAGTAGAGATCCTCCATGAGAGAGCTTAGAGGCATGCTTGCAAGCTACATCCAAAAGAAACAGCTGTAAACAGTGGACAAGACTCATGGCTCTAGCCTGGTTTTGCGCGTGCTCTAGATTATCGCTCTCCTCATGAGCTTAGCGCGCGCTATGTGGTCGTGAAAAACAAAGTAGGGGAAAGTTAAACGCTGATACCCTAGGAGGTAAGCGCTGACCTCACTGCAGGTAACACTGCACCTGTAGAAAAAATCGCTAGGCAGTGCGCGCGAGAAAGCTGGAAGTAGAAGCTGACAAGGTGGAGGAGTTCGTCGAGAATCTCATAGGAGTTAAAAGCGCGCGCTAACAACTCCATTTAACCTTTACTCTAGCTTTGCGCCACATCTCCAGCAATACCTTGCCCCAGGCTCAACTGGAGCACCGCAACGGGGACAATGGTCTATCTGTATGTTTCTTTTCTTTTCAATGTACACTGGTTGACCTTTTCCTTCCTCTTGTCTCATAATGGTTTTTCTTGTTAGGACTGGATGTTTATTGAGGGGAGGGATAAAGTATCTGTTTAAGTTCTCAAGGAACTCCTCCATGAACTTTTCTTTGGGAATCGGTGAATCCACGTGTCTAATCTCTTCGTTGTATTCTCTACTCGCTTCGCGTTGCAATTGATTTAGTATGTCTTTGAGTATTTGCTCTAGTTCTTCAATTGATGAGGCATAGATAGCGTAAGTGTCCTTGGGAAGTCTCGAAAACATTAGGAAAGAGGTATAGTAGATGGCATAGTATTCATCGGGAAGGTGATGTATAATCTGAGCTTCTTTGAGCGATGCTAGAACTTTATCACAAATATTTATCACGGATATATGGTATTCATTCCCACTTATCGTTCCTATTGTTATAAGGGATCGCTCTCCCTCTCCTTGAGACTTATCGAACTTGAAGAAAGCTACCCATACTTTTTGTTGTTCATCATACTGATACCATAATTTTGGTATTTCAAGGCGTATTTTAGACCTTAAGGCAAGGTTTGGGATATAAAAGCCACATCTTGGACAATAATCTTCGTGTGCGTATACTTTTTCCGAGCATACCGGGCATCTAATAAGTAGAAGTGGTTTCTCGGAGATAATATACTTTCCATTTTCTTTCCTAGAAATCCACCCTTCCTTCTCTGCTAGTTTTAATGCTTCACTAAGTATGATTGGGTCATATTCTTTTAAACTAGAGCTTGAAGGATCCAGTTCCTCCTTTGTATTCCACAGTAACCGAGCCGCACATACATACACAGGCTTAAAAAGTTCACTAAAAAACTCATCCTGCTTATGCGGATCCATTAAATCTTTAAAGGCAAAGCAACAAGTATCTTTATCAAAGGAAACGTAAGAAGGACCATTGAATCTCTTCTCGTAAGATACAGTTTTGCATACAACACTGTACAGTATTGATTCACTTATAGGAGCCCACGGAAACCGTTTCCTTAAGAGATGAATAATTTTTTCCATCTGTGAAAAAAGCATTGAGTGAACTTGTGCAGCATAACTCTCGGCGTCAAAGAAAAGTCCGTCTTCCCTTATATACCATGGCTGATCCGGATAGTATCTTTTCCCGTAAATTTGAAATTCACGTTCAATCTTATCCACCATAGACTTAAGAGTTTGTGCCTCTTTCTTGATTTGTAATATAAGTTCATCTTTTTCAAAACTATGCATATAGGAAGATCTGTATAATTCGCTTATATATTTTTTATGCACTTAAAAGA
>JAJHRM010000405.1 GCA_020832965.1 Thermofilum sp.
CAAATCCGCTTGGCTCAGGCAGTCAGCGGAGATCCTCAGAGAGCGCGGCTACGACGTCGTATACGTCGACCTGACCCACAGGAACTACCTGCCGTACACGGACATCGAGAGCGTCGCGAGCAAGCTCAGCGAAGCCGCCAGCATCCCCGGGGTGGAGAGCGTCAAGCTCGCAGCGCTCGTAGTCGAGCTCGCGAAGGAGCTCGTCAAGCTCGGTAAAAAGAGGGTCGCCGTCCTGGTAGACGAGGCGTTCCGGCCGATAGGGGTTGGAAAGGCGGCAGTCTACGTCAAAAGCCTCTTGAGCCTCATCGAGTACCCTCCGCGAAGCTATGAGCGCATAGTAGCCATAGCGACCACCAGCGAAGGCCTGACAAGGTCCGAGATTGGGAGGCACAGGTGGGCAGACCTCGCACCGATGTGGAACATGCCCCGGGAAGGCTTCATCGAGCTCTACGAGCAGGTAAACTGGAAAGAGGGAGGCTACCCTCCACCCTCCGGCCTCACACCGGAGGACGCGTGGCTCATCACGGGAGGAAACCCCTACATGCTCGCGAAACTCGCCGAAGCGCAATGGTCCCCCGAAAAACTCGCTAGGAGGATGGCCAGCCTCAGGAAGCTCCAGTACTTCGTAAACTCCCTCAGCGCTGACGAGAAACGGTGGCTGCAGGACGCCACCGAAGACCCGGACACGCTCTTCACCAGAGAACGCATCCCACTGCTCAACAAGCTGGTAAAAAGAAACCTCGTAGTAGACGACATACCGCCTCGAAGCGCAGACCTGTGGATAGACACGCCCCCACCAGAGAAGGACGCAGACCTCGGAACCGGAAAACACGTCGCATGGCAAACACCCATCCACAAGGAAGCGGTGAAAACGGCTTTAAAAGCATCCGCATGACACTCTTTTCAGACAAACGAGCACGCAGCACACTTGATGTGCGCATACATTTTTAACAGAAAAATGACGGCTAGCTGCCTCATAAGTATAGAGGTCGAGAAGCGCCTAGACCTAGCGCTAACCTCCCCAGAGCGCGCGCTACACCTAGGACACCCACTACGAGTGGGACACTGAATTCCAGATCTGGGGCGAACACGTTAAACACAGGTCCTGGGGCTGGCGGATCGTGGACGAGCTCAAGCCTTAGCCCGGTGACACCGTGATCCAGAAGATTAGGTACGACAGCTTCTACAGCACATTTCTCGAGGACCTACTCGAGGTTTATGGCGTCAAGCACCTCGTTGTGACGAGCACCGCGGTCAACATCTGCGTCCTACACACAGCGGGCAGCGCCGCCCTCAGGTGATTCAAGGTCTAACCTCCTAGGTGCGGTGAGCACCCTCAAAAACTTCGACTGCTACGCAGCCCCGAGGCAGGCATCCTTCCTCTACAAAGCCACCCTCGTCAAGACAACCGATAACAGCGCATGTTAAACTCATCGTCCATCTCGTCTAATAAAATATACTTAGCGCGCAGGAAAAAGAAAAATATTAACTAAAAGTTTTTAGTCGCCGGCGGTATATGCCTGGAGAACTATTAGTTTCGGATAGTCTTTACCGCCAGCAGTGTGAAGCTTTATTTCGAGGCTTACACCGGGCTGAACCGTGAATTGAGCAGGTTGAGCGTTAAAAGTTAGATCGCAATTTCTTTGCTCTCCAGGTCTTAGAGTTATTGGGTTAGTTGGCCCTAACTGATCACCATCACACCGGAATTGCGCATTAAATTGGCCGATTGGATAGTTGTTTACGTAGACGTCTGTTATTGATGCTGTTGATGTTCCTGTATTCCTAACGGTCAAATGAATGCCATTCCGGTCGTCGTATATCGATGTGATTTGGAGCTGTTCGAAGCCTGTGAATAGGCCGACGATGCCTGTCATCCAGAAGGCTACGGCGATGGCTACGGCGATCGTGACTGCGACGATGATCACGGTCGCTATTACCGGGCTTATGCCCTTTCTTTTGGCCACGCTAACGCTGTGGAGCGCAGGTTTTTATTTCTTTCGCTACAGCTCCGCGGCCGCGCGCTCGCCTTCCGGCGTGAGCTTGTAGATTGTTTTCGCGCCCTCCCCCGTGTAGGTGATGGAGACTTCGGCGAAGCCCCTTCTCGCCAGCTCGCTCAGCGCTTTCGACAGGGCCTGCTGGGGTAGGCCGCTGCGCCTGCTGATGGCTGCCCTGTCGCCCTGCCCGCCCAGCTCGTAGAGGGCTTTGAGCGCCGCCGCCGCTTCCCTGCTCAGCGGGGGCCCTCCCGCCATCCTGGCGCGCACCATGGTGGATAGCGCGCGCAGCCTCGCGAGCGCCTCGCTCTGCGCTGCCCGGGGCGCGGGCCTCGCGGCGACTTGGACGACGACCTCCTCCCTCGGCAGCGGCGCGACGATGGGCGGCTTGGGCTTCACCCTCAGCTCTTCGAGCTCGCTCCTAGCCAGCTCGTACACTTCCCTCGGGTTTATGTAGTACCGGTTGATCCAGATGAACACGTCCCTCGTGTCCTTTATCCCCTTCAGCTTCATCCACTCGAGCACCGTCCTCCGCCGCTCGATCTCCTCCATCACCTCCTCCACGCTCTTCCCCACTCTC
>JAJHRM010000406.1 GCA_020832965.1 Thermofilum sp.
GTACTTCAGAATGGAGCTGCAGGTGTAGGGCTGTTCTTGCTGACACTATATAGGGTAACGGGTAACAGCACATACCTTGACTACGCAAAGGGAGCGGCAAGTTGGATAATGGCGAGCGCGGAATCCAGGGATGGGGGCTTGACGTGGCCTCACTATGATGCGGAAGGGGGATGGTACCTTACACCCGACAAGAGCGTCTCGGGAATAGCGAAATTTTTCCTAGAAATGTATACGACTACACAGGATGAAAAATTCCTAGAATGCGCAAAGAGAGCAACCAACTGGATCATAAACGTGGGCATAGTGTGCCAAGGCGATCAGTGCTATGTCGAATATAACCCCTATCACCAGGCAGCGTTTGGAATCTATAGTTACCCTCAGAGAGATGTTGGGACGCTTCTTCTCGAGTTATATAACATCACAGGCGATAGAAACTACCTTAGTTACGCAGAGAGGATAGGTAACTGGGTATTAAAGACGAGCGAGTGTTATGGTAACTACTGTAAATGGTACGATGATAGAGGGTACGGGAACGTATATACAGTGGAGGGGATAGCAGTTCTGGCCGATTTCCTATACGACCTTTACATAACAACTAGGTCTGAAAAATACAAAAATGTAGCAGATGGGATGGTTAACTGGATCGAATCTGTAGGTGTTAAAACCGGTTATATGATAAAGTTCCCCTCCTATGATGGAAGGTTTAGAAGTATAGTCTGGGGGGACTGGGATAGACCCCTGAGTATTAGAACAGTAGGAGAAATATTCATCAAATCTTACGATGTAACAGGAAACAGAACGCGGCTTGTTGTAGCGGAAATGTTTGAGAATTGGCTTGAAAATATTTCTATTACAGTATCAAATGGTGTTAGAGCCGTGCCATATATAGAAGGGGGGAAGGAGTTCAGCCCATGGATAAATGCCATCATATTCAACTATGTAATTAAATTGTATCTAAAAGAGAAGGCTCAGAAGCTGTTAGACTATGCGTTATCTCTGCTCGGTTACATAGACTACTTCGTTAAGGAGAAGATTTCAGATCTTGATCCGATATTTTATAGGGGGGCGAGCGGAATCGGTTACTACCTAACATTAACCATTGAAATGATGAGAGAGCGCGCGCGCTATACCGTAAGCATTGACGTTCGACCGAAAGTAAGCGGGATTAAGGTTGACGGTGTTCGGTATCCTCCTGAACAGATCCCGCTATCTTTCGAGTGGGAGGAAGGTTCTAATCATGCTCTTCAAGTGATACCTGCTATTATCGACTGCGGTAATTGGACAAGAAGGGTTTTTGATGGTTGGTACGAGGGCGGTAAACTAATCTCTAGCGAGCTGTCTTTAACATTTTCTGTTAATAGGTCGAGGAGCCTTGAAGCTAGGTGGAGGACCCAGTACTTTGTTACTGCTTCGACACCGTATAGCACGGTTGAGGGGGAGGGGTGGTACAGTGAGGGTGTTTTCGCCGAGGTGAGGCTGACAGAGACGGAAGTTGGTGGCCCGCTGGTTAGGTACGTGTTTGACGGTTGGGAGGGGTTGAAGCCCGAGGATAGGGTCTTGGGTCCGGGGGTTGTTTCGGTGTACGTGAATGGGCCGAGGGTTTTGAGGGCTGTGTGGAGGGTTGATTATAGCCGCGCTTACGCGTTAGCGTTCATCCTGTTTGCCGGTGCGATTACCGCGATTTTTCTCGCGTTTTCGCGGAGAAAGAGGGGGGTTGCTGCCGCTACAGCAGCTGCAACGCAACCACCTTCTGGAGAAGCTGCTCAACCGCAACCCCCTGTCGAGAAAGCTGCTACAGTTGCGGCTGCTCCGTTTGATGCCTTAAAAGCTGAGCTTGAAAAGTACGAAGAATTTTTGAAGAGGCTAGAGGATTTGAAGGCTGGAGGTAGGGTGTCGGAGCAGGTGTACCAAGCTTTAAAGAGCGAGTATGAGGCGAAAGTTCAAGAGTTGAAGAAGAAGCTTGAGTTAGCAGGCTCGAGCTGAAGCCTGTAGGTACGGGAAGAATCGGGTTTAACTGTGCTCGATCTTTTTATCCCGCTTAGTTTTTGTTCTTGAACGTTTGAGGCTCGCGTGTTGCTGAGAACTGGCGTTAGAGCTTGCTGCCCGCGATGATCGCGTTGGGCGCCTTAATGCATTTATATCTCGTTAATATCTTTTTACCGATGGTGGGGGGTGCGGTTAAGCGGCTGTTGATTGCAGCGACCGTCCTCTCGCTTTTCGTTGCGTGTGCGCACCCTGTTTGCGCTCAGGAGGGGGTATCCTACTATCTGGGAAATGTGATTCGCATTGAGAGCAGGGGTGGTGTTTACGCGACCGCGTACATTCACCCCCTGGGGATTAGTTGGAGCGATTGGCGCCAGAAGTACTTCGACCCGAACCCTGACAGCTACTATAATGGGCTTCTCAACAGGCTGGTCTACATGCTCAACCTGAAGAGGCTTTCGATCGCCGGCTACGGTGCCGACGACAACAGGCAGATAGTCTATGTTACCGTGCTTTTCGCGCTCAGCGACTCCGGCTACTACGATTCCGACTTGGATTGCCTCAGCGTACTCGATGTCTTCAA
>JAJHRM010000407.1 GCA_020832965.1 Thermofilum sp.
TCAGTCGGGGGCTCGGAGCAGAGCAAGCTCCTGCCCCGTAGTGGGGAATGGCGTGCGCGTCGTGCCGCTGAACGCCTGGGCCCTGCTCCTCTTGGGCTTGGGTGATCCCCGCTGCTACGGCGGCGGGTTGATTGGGGTCCAGGTTGAGCGGTGCGACGTGGTGCGCCTTCGTCCCACTGCGGAGCTGGATGAGCTGCTATTCTACGCTGGAGACCAGTGCGCCAGGCTGATCAACATGGAGAACTACCGCAGGAGGCAACTCTTCTTCGCCCGGCGGGGTATCGACGAGGGCGTGAGGGTTGCGAGGGAGATCGCTAAGAGCGTTCCCGAGTACAAGGAGGTGAAGAAAGCGCTCGGCTCTGCGAACTTCGACGAAACGCTGAGGAAGGTCAGCGAGGCCTGGAAGAGCTTCGCAGCGCAGCTCAAGGAGAAGAAGCAGGGGAAGCTTCCGCCGTGGATGAATCCGAGGCCTCCTGGCTACAGGAAGCGCAACGGCGAGCGCCTTCCCATAATTATCGTCCGCGCGGACAACTACCGCATTGATGCGGAAAGAAAGGTGATCCACTTAGGATACTGGAACGTGGACATCCCGTTCACCGGCAAGCTCAGGTGGCTTGCTAGGCCAGGCGCTAAGCGTGGGAGGATGGAGATCATATACGACCCCATCAAGAAGAGGTGGTACGCGCACATCAGCGTGAAGGTGCCGCTGGAGGGGAAGAGCGTCGGAGGAGGCTTCATGGGAATCGACTTGGGCAGGGAGGTGCTCGTAGCCGCTGTCACGAGCGACGGCACAGCGCTGCTGTACAAGGGCGGCGTCCTAAAGTCCGACTATCACTACTTCGAGCGCAAGATAGCTGTGGTGGACAGAGCGCTGTCGAAGCTGGAAGAGGCTGACAGGAGCGCGCTCGCGGAGGAGAGGAGGAGGCTGTTCGAGAAGAGGGGGAGGCGGAGGGATCAAGCACACGCCAACGTAGCGGCGCACGTGAAGAGCGAGGCTCTCAAGAGGGACATTGGCATCGTACTCATCGGCTACCCCTGGTACATATCGCAGGAGAAGCCTGGGAAGGGAAACACCAACATGTGGTCTCAGCGGAGGCAGCTGATGAGGCTCGCAACAACGCTGGAAAACGTAGGCATACCCGTGTTCGCCGTCAGCGAGGACGGGACATCGAGGAAGTGCGCTTACCATAACGTGGAGGTCGTGAGGAAGCCACGGGGGCTCATCCACTGCCCCCACGAGCACACTCTGCACGCAGATGTCAACAGCGGCTTGAACATCATGCTGCGCGGGCTAAAAGCGCTTGGCATCAAGGCGGAGCTACCGAGGCGCATTAAAGTGCTCAGCTTCCTGGCGACACCCGGCGGGGTAAAGCCCATAAACCCATAACCCCTGCGATAAGGCGGGGTAACAGATGGCGCGTGCGCGCGCTAATCTAGACCTCGAGAGCCTCTAGAGCCATTTTGGCTCTTAGGTACGTTACTGTCTTTTCCTTCGGGGTCCCGGCAATCTTCGAGTAGAATTCTAGCGATTCTTCCTCGCTGTAATCCTCTTTGTATGCTCCAAGAGCAGAGACTATTTTATCCACCTCTCTCTCCAGGCTGTTTACATCGGTTTCGACTGCAATAAAAACTGCTCCAAGCCTTCTTCCACATCCAGATGAGAAGCGCTGGATAGCCAAATGGATGTTTCTGTCCCCCTGGAGGTATAGGAGAAAATCCAAAGCTGGCTTTCGTGAGATAGTCTTGTTTTCAAGGATGCCCCTAACTGTGTAGGCAGTGGCGGAGACGAGGAGTGGCATAGGCGGGATCTTTCCACAGTCATCAAAGATGACAAAGTACATGTTTCCGGGGAGCAGAGCTTCAACTCGCTGTAGTAAGTCTTTAACGCACTGCTCCTTGCCCAGTGACAAGCAAACGGGAACTGCTGCAACAGCCCTCGCCTTTAGCCTGAACTGGATGCCGTTAAGCTTCACACGAGTGTTCAGCGAAGCCTTTTAAATATCGTTTTCGCAGTAATTCGCGACAACTGTATGGAGAGGAGGTTAAGCGCGCTCTCTCTGAAAGTTTATTTTTCCCCGGCCATTTTAAAAACCCGCGCGCGCAGGGGTCAGTCCTGGGTCACCTCCTCTGAGGGGTTCCCGGTCTCGCCCCTTCGGTGGGGGCCCGGGCCGCGATTGCTGAGGCCCGGCTTCAGGGGAAGCGCCCGGACCTGCGCGAGTGCGGCTGGGCGTGGAGTCTGGGCTGGGCCACCCCGAGAGGGGAGGATGAGAGCGTGTCCAGGAAGTCCAGCCGTACCAACAAGGATCCTGGGGCTCCGGGGTTGAGGCCTCACGGTACAAAGAGGGTAGAGGGGAGCAAGAGGGTAAAGATAATAAAGGAGATAGACGGAGAAGGAATCATTATTGAGCCTCTAAACGCCTGGGCCCGGCTCCTCGTGGGGCAGTGTGGTGAACCTCGTGGTAGCGGGGTGAGTGGGGCTCGGGCTGTGCGTGTGTGGCGCTGCGATGTTGTTAGGCTTCTTCCCAGCATAGAGCAGGAGGAGCTGCTACGACGTATTGGTG
>JAJHRM010000057.1 GCA_020832965.1 Thermofilum sp.
GGAAGCAATATATAATGCTCCTAACCTCTCCAGGCTCCCGGTTCTGGAGGAGTACAGAATTGTGGAGATTGAGGGGGTAAACTCTATGCCGTGCTCTGGTACGCATGTAAAGAATACGCTGGAAGTGAGGTTCATCAGGATAACAAGTATGGTGAGCGAGATCGGGGGGATCAGAGTAGGGTATTGCGTACAGTGATGGAGAAACTTTAAACGTTACTTCTTTATGCTCAGGCGCTTGCCGGGGATGAAAAGGCGTGGGCTGTTTTGCAACTCAAACGTTTTCCCATGTTTCAAGTGCAGCGACTGATCACTGCTGCAATTCTGCGATCAATAGCTAGGCGATACTATTGATTGCAAGGTGCTTACCCTTAGGGGCAGTTTTACCTCTTTAACGCGCTCTATTTTCATCGCGCCGAGCAACTTAGCGCGCGGTAATGCGGAGGAGGGATTTAACTTGTTCTAGCGCGCGCTAGTGGTTCCCCTCTTCATTTACATCCATCTCAGCTACTATATCTGCACCTGTGTCGGCGACGTTGCTCAGGATAATGTCTCCTCTCCTTACCGGTGCCTTAACTGTTATACCGTGGAGAGCACGGATGACGTTCCTTATCTTGTTTTTGGGTACTGGCACCGAGGTCCTTACAGGTAACCTGGGGTACTTGCCTCCGACTATTTTGACCGTGGAGCAGACGGTGCGCTTCGGGCTAGAAACTTCCTCTTTGGCGTATTCTAAACCCAGTCCGCAGCCATAGCCCTCAATGCTCTTCACAGCGCCCTCTTCAACTAGGACATTGATCACGCAGCTTCTTGGGCAACGTACACAAATAACCTTACTCCACATCTACGATCACCCCCATATCTTTGTCTTCGACTAGGCTTCTCGAAACGACTATCTTCTCAAGCATAGAGGGACGCACGTAGCGTCGCCTCGTGTGGTAAAGCACGCTACCACCTGTCTTTATGGTGATCTTGGCATTCTCCACTTCTACGGAGGGTCTGAGGAACAGTGTCAAGTCGCCGCCTTTAAGCCATTCTACGTGGTGCGGTATAAGCAGTCTAACGTTGGAACCTGGGCGTATGGGGACTGGTTTTTCTCTTCTGGGTTCACCGTTTAAATGCTTAGAAACACCCTCCGCCGCTATGAATGCAGTTTCCACAGCGTCATCAACGTAGTCAAACGGTGTTAGGAGGTTGCCCACTGCGAATACGCCTCTCAGAGTAGTCTCAAAAAACTCGTTGACAACCGGTCCCCTGGTTCTGGGATCCATTTCGGCTCCAAGTTCCTCCAGTTTTGACGCGTTGGGCACCAGTCCTATAGAGAAAATTATAGTATCGCATGGATAGAATTCTTCCGTACCCTTAATTGGCTGCCACTTCTCATCAACTTTAACTAGCACTGCACCTTTAACTCTATCCTTTCCAATAATCTCCTTTACAGTCGTTCTTGGCCTAAACGGTATTCCAAAGTCCAGGATGCATTGCTGCACATTTCGCGGGAGCCCCATGAACCAGGGCTCAGGAAAGACCATTAATACTTCCTCGGCACCCTCCAGATACAGGTGGCGAGCCACAATCATGCCTACATCGCCTCCCCCGACAATGAGAATCCTTTTCCCCGGGAGGACCCCGTACAGGTTGACCAGTCGCTGAACCATTCCTGCCGTATATACGCCTGCTGGTCTTGCTCCACCCACACGTATCTCGAAAGGAGTGCGCTCCCTGCAACCAGTAGCACAGACTATGGCTTTGCTACTGAGCCTGATAACACCCTTCGGGCTCACTGCTGTTAGCTCCCAAGCTCCTTCTTTCCTCTCCATGTTTATCACGTGTGTTCTGACGAAGGCGTCTGCGCCAAGCTCTCTAAGTTTCTCGATAAAGTGGCTAGCGAATTCTGGTCCCGAGAGAGCCTTGCTAAAAAGCTTTATGCCAAAGCCATCGTGAATACACTGAACGAGGATGCCTCCTAGCTCGTCCCCCGACTCCACTATAGCTACATTGCGCCCCATCTCTGCAAGCTTAACAGCTACAGCTAGACCTGAGGGCCCTCCACCCATTACTACAACGTCTCTTTTTACTTCCATCATTCTGCTTCACCCCTTACATGTCCGTTGAATAGTGGAGCCTCCTCCTTTAGTACCTGTGAAAGCGGGATACCAAGTTCCCTGGAAAGTATCATTGCTATCTTAATCATGCAACGTCCACCCTGGCATTCTCCCATTCCCGCTCGTGTTCTTCTCTTTATTGCATCTGTAGTGCGTGCCCCCCTCCTAATGGCCTCGATAATTTCTGCCTCTGTTACGAGCTCGCACTCACAGACTACGTGGCCCCATCTCGGATCCTTCTGTATGATTTCGTCTATCTCGCTCGGCTTCATTTCCCGCAACGAGGGGGTAGCCTCCCTAAAGGGGTTAAAGTTAGGTTTTTCGCGTAGCTCGAGACCCATCTCCCTAAGCTTCTGAATGGCATATTCAGCGATCGCAGGAGCAGAAGCTAAACCTGGAGACTGTATGCCCGCAACGTGTAGTAGATTGCGGACCCACTTAGCTGGTCTAATTACGAAATCCTCGGTAAACGTTGCAGCCCTTACACCTGCAAAATACCTTATCAACTTTTGTCTAGGAAACTCGCTCAGGATGGTCGAGTACTTGGTAAGAATTAGCTGGATCTCCTCGGGGTCCACAGAAACATCCTCCTTGTCGGGTACTTCGTCTGCCGTCGGTCCCCATACTACATTTCCGTGTGGAGTGGGATTGATCCCTCCTCCCTTGGTCCTTGGATGCTGCGGTAAAATTATTTCTGCTAGGCAATGTTTGACATAGGAGCCCGTAGCTTTATGGAAAAGGACCATTACGCCTTTTCTAGGGTGTATGGTGTACTCTGGGCTGCCAGCGAGCTCGGCTATCTCATCTGCGTATAGCCCTGCCGCGTTTACCACGTATCTGCATTGGAAAGTTCCACGGCTGGTGACGACGCCCCTGATCATGCCTCCTTCATTTAAGAAGCCTACGACCTCCGTATTTGTAAAAATTTCAACACCGTTCTGGGCAGCATTCTCGGCAAGTGCTATAGCAACTTCGTATGGCTCAACAATCCCAGTCCATGGAACATAGACAGCGGCTACAGAATCCCGAGTGGCATAAGGCTCAACCTCGAATATTTTTGCGCCGCGGATTACCTTGACGCCTTTCACACCATTGAGAAGCGCCTTGAAGACTACGATGTAGGGGAGAATGTATCTCAGTGTGAAGGTGTACATGGGTCCTGGAAGGTACCTCTTGTATTTCTCCAGGGTTCTAGGAGTTATCAGCCAAACACTACCCACCATTTTGTATTTGAAGTTTAGCTCTCGTGCCCATCTCTCGTACATTCTACAGCCCTTGACGTTTAGCTTTCTCTTCAAAGTGCTCCGGGGGGCCTCGATCCCTGCATGAATCATGCCATTGTTTGCCTTTGTGGTTCCCGTCGCTATGTCAGTTGATTTTTCTAGAAGAGCCACCTTTAGCTGGTACCTAGAGAGTTCACGTGCAATTGCCGTCCCAGTAACACCACCCCCTATAATCACTACATCATAGCTACCTATCATCTTGTCCTTGTTTTCTTCGAAGATCCTTTTCCGCCTCTCCTCCCTTTCTCGAACCTTTTCCTCGGGATAACCTTTCCAGGTAATCTTGTTCACCACACCTTCAACTCCTTTAACCTTCCCCACCTCCAGCCCTATCTCCACCCATTCTTCATATGAGTCTACTTGCCCGTAAAGGAAAACTACTCCATCTTTAATCCTGTAAGAAAGATTCTTGTCGGGATGCTTCTCAAGCGCTTTCCTGACCTTGCCCTCGAGCCTCATAAGCCAAAACCTATTAGTGCACACCCCCGGGACTCAAAAGTAAATCGTACAGAAGTGTTCCTCCCATCTTTCTCGCTTCGGGACAGATGTAGAGTGTGTCTTTTTTCACGGATATTTTGATGCATTCCTCATTGATTGACGTAGGTGTTATTCCTAGATCCTTAATTGCGGTCAGCAATTGGGACTTGTTTTTCCTTAAGAGACAGGGTATATGGACAGGCCCCGCATAGCTGGCTTTAACTCCTAGAGCAGGGAGTCTAAGGATTAGTGAATCTATGTTTAAGGCGTGAGCGGTCTCCGGAGATACTGCTAGCGCTAGTTCTGCTCTTTTAAGCTTCCTTTTTATCTTTCTCATGCTTTTCTCATCTATTGGACCTCCGCGGATATAGCGCCTTTGAATCCCTTTAACCACAAGTAGGCCAGTACCAATTTTATTTGAGAGCTTGGTGGCGATGTCTGCGTCTATTTCTTGGTCTGCCACTAGTACTATTCTTCCAGGCCTGTAGTTCACTTCTTCCAGCATAATGGGATCCATGCTGAGGGTGTCCGGTAGTGGGAATTTGATGGGGCACTCATTGACGCAGAGCCAACATTTAAGGCATTTCTCTCTGGCTAGGTTCGGGAATCGTGCATATCCGAGGGGGCTAAGAGTCATGTTTCCCGTCGTGACAAATGTTGGGCAAGACGCCAGGCATATTCCGGGACAGTAGATGCAGGGGTTTTTGACCTTATGTAGGGGGAGCGCTAGGAAGCGGGCAACAAGGCTTGGGGTGAGTTTAATAGCCTTTAGGGTCGTAATGCTTGCCAAGACTTTTCACCCTAGCCACTTGCCGGGGTTGCAGAGTCTTTTGGGGTCCCAGGCCTCCTTGATTTTCCTGAGGTATGTTAGGCTTTCACCGATTTCTTCTCCTACCCACTTTGACCTCAGCAGGCCGACACCGTGGTGATGACTAATGGTTGCTCCGTTTTCGAGTAAGACTTTTACAGCTTTTTCCCACATTTTCCAGTATACTTCTTCCCTTGCATCATAAGTGAGTGTGAAGTATATGCATGCGCCAGTAGTGTAAAAGTGTGAGGCATGGGCTAGAACAGCGTAGACGCCTGGAACAGCCCTTACTTCTCTCTTAAACTTCTCATAGACCTTTGGTAAGTTGCTCCAGAGAGCAGAGGTCTCAATGGTCTCAAACCATAGGTCTAGGGGGACTAATAGCTTCTTGATCTCTGAGATAACGTCGAACCTCGTTTCGAGCCACTTTTCGACGTATTCCTCTCCCACATCTATCCCTCCATGGCTCTCAATAATTTTTTGTGCAACTAAAGCCTTTGTTTTCAATAGTTCGTCTACATTCTCCTCGAATATTAAGAGAAGTATATCTCGGGCGTCATGAAACCTTGCAGCAGAGTCATCCCTGTCGTATATACGTGCAACAGCGGGGACGATTCCTTTAAGCATGAGTTCACGCATTGCTTCGAGAGCGCTGATAAATGATGGGAAAGCATAAGCCCTCTTCCATTGATACTCTGGGAGAGGATAAACCTTCAATGCAACCTTCGTAATTATCCCTAGTTGTCCCTCGCTACCTACGAAGAGCCTCTTTAAGTCTGGTCCCGTTGCAGCCCTCGGGACAAGGTTCCTCCTGAACGGGATTACTTTGCCGTCAGGCGTCACTGCTTCGAGGTCCAGAACCATTTCCTCTATACCCCCATACTTCGTGCTAAACTGTCCCGTACTCATAGTGGCAACCAGTCCACCTATAGCGGCTTCGGGATAACTCTGAGGAACATGCCTCAAAGTATATTTCCGCTCGTTTAGGTATTCCTCAAGCTTTCTAAGCAATACCCCAGACTCAACTAGGACTACCGCGTCTCTCTCCGAGAAAGAGATAATCCTGTTCATCCTCTTGACATCTATCACCACGCAGTTACCACAAATAGTGCCCCCAATTACCCCTGAGCCGCCTGCATACGGGACAAATGGGACCGCGTACTCGTTAAGCAACCTTACTATTCCAACAACTTCCTCGGCGGATTCGGGCCAGACAACAGCTAGGGGTCTAGGTAGCTCCTCTCCCTTCGCTTCCTTTAGTAAGGCTAAAGGCCAGTAATCCCGGCTATATAGTTTCAGGGCTTCTTCGGACACTGAAATTCTTTCTCCGAGCTTTTCCCGGAGTTTTTCTACAACTTCCCGCTCAGCAGCAGATTTCCCTCCCATTTCACTATTACCTCTAAAACTTCCTGGAAGCTTTCAAATATTTTCTCTCTAAAGTCATCGCGCACCTTGGGCTCGAAAACAGCTGATTGCTCTGGAGGTTTCTTCAGTTCTTTAAGCGAAATTTTCCCGTCAGCATAGAGTAGTAGCTTTAGTGCCCCCATAATCGTTGCCTCTATGCTTTCTGGCCTAGAGACTTTCATACCAGTAGCATTTGCGAGGGCCTGTAAGAAGGCATTGGACTGTGAGTATCCTCCACTCGCCCATAACGGCTCTTTCGGCTTCCCGCAGGTCTTCTCCATCCTTCTCAACAGGTAGGTTACGTAGAGCGAGACGCCCCACGCTAGACCAAGCAACACGTCTGACCTCGAAACGCTTGAATCAAGGCCTACGATCAAGCCCCTCAATTCGGGCGCTTCTGGTACGCGTAATCCTCCAAAGAATGGGAGAACTATTGACTTAAGCCTGCCACTAGAAGCAAGTTGTTCCATTTCCTCGTAGGTAGAGTAGAAGCCAGCGTTTCTCAGCCAGTCGACCACGAGCCCTGTAGTCCTCAAAAACCCCTCGACCCCGTAGTACCTTTTTCCGTCAATACCCGCAATAACCACAGGCACAAGCCCCTGTGCTGGCATTTTGAAGCCGGTTGTGGACTGCTCTACGAAGCTGCCCGTCCCATGAACACTGCCAACTCTGAACGGCTCCAAGAGCCCGTGGTAGACGGAGGCAGACTGCTGGTCAGCAATGGAAACGCATATCCCTACGTCTTCAAATTTCCCGTATTCGTGCACCGAGTCGACGATTTCCGGGTATGCTTCTGGAAGTGACAGTATGGATGAGACTATGCCTACTTCTTCGATGTTCTTTGGGTGTATAAGTCCCGTTAGCGTTGAGCTTGTAACGTCTGAAACAAATTTACCGGTTAGAGAGTAGAGTAAGAAGGAGTCTAGGGTCCAAACATAAGCTTCTCCAGCGAGAACCTTTTCCCTGAGCTTCTCAACGTTGTCGTAGAGCCACCGCATTAGGATAGCTGGAGTATCAGGTCTGATTACTCGGCTCAAAGAAGAGCTTAGGGTCGAGAGACCCCTTACCCATAGTGGAAGCTTGTCAATCACCTCCTTCCCACGCCCATCTATCCACGTCAAGATGTTTGAAATAGGAGCCCCGCTTCTGCTCCAGGCCACTACTGATGCCCTATAAGTTGTCAAAGCAAGTTTCCCGGCGCCTAGCCGTTTAGCTTTCCTAGCATAACCCTTGACCACCTCCACCATTAACTGGCTGTCCTGCTCTATTTTACCGCCTTGCAGAGTTTTGTATCCAATGCTAGTCTTTTCGAAATGAACCCTGTTTAAGCTAGAGTCAAAGACTGCCAGTTTCACGCCGGTTGTTCCAACATCTATAACACCGTACATCTACGACGCCTCTATGTTTAGGGGTTTAGCGTTATTGCGTGTGAATCTACACATAGTTAAGCCTGTGGAGCAAGCCTCGACAATTATAGAATTGCATCTTCCATTCATTCTTGTCAATCCACGTACGCATGGAAAGATATTTATCTTTAGCGCGCCTCGGAGCGCGCAACCTAAACTTTCACGCATTTTGGGGAAAATTTTATTTGCCTGCCGCCCTACGTGGAACCTAGGAGTAATGCGGACGGGTATTGCAGAGCTTCCACTGCATGAGGGGAGGGTTCCCGGCTGGCTGCTGACGAGGATGGAGAAGCTCTCCAAGGCTATCGTTACTTTGATCGTCGAGGAGTACGGGACTGTAGGCTTCCTTGAGAGGATCTCCGACCCCGTGTATTTCCAGGCGCTGAACAATATTATTGGGATGGACTGGGACAGCTCTGGCTCTACGACTGTGACGACAGCAATTTTGAAGCGTGTGTTGAGCAGCGAGGACCTCGGAGTGAGGGCGTGCGGTGGCAAGGGTCTTCTTAGCAGGAGGACTCCTGACGAGCTGAGGAAGGCTTCGGAGGAGTTTGGGCTGGAGTCTTCCCGCCTCGTTAAAGCTTCCTACCTCGTTGCCAAGGTTGATAGTGCAGCGGTTCAGTCTGGGTACCAGCTCTATCATCACGTGTTCTTTGTGGACGAAGGGGGGAACTGGGCGGTTGTCCAGCAGGGGATGAATGTCGTTGATAGGATGGCTAGGAGGTATCACTGGTTATCAACGAAGCTAAGGGACTTTTCCTCTAACCCGCACGCGGGCATCCAGGGGAGGAGGGAGCCGTTTGCTCTCAACACTGTCGCGGAGGAGGCTTCAGACTTTAGAAGGCTTGTGCTAGACTTGGTCAGGGACGAGTGTAGGAGGATCCCTTCAATGCTCTCCGAGTCCGTCAGGATCCTCGAGGGTTACTCTCCCCTCTCAAGCTACGTTCCCTACGACCCTCGTAAGGTTAGAGAGTTGCGGGAAAAGTTCCGGAGGCTCGGTAAGCCAACGGTGAATAGGCATGTCTGGGCGCGGATTAGGGAGGAGGATGTCGGCAGCTTCCCCGACCTGCTCCTATTGAGGAATATTGGACCCGCCACTATACGTGGCTTGGCGCTTGTCGCCGAGCTTATTTACGATGTACAGCCGTCCTGGAGGGACCCGGTCACTCATCCGCCTGTTGACCCGTTTAAGTTCGCCTACGCTGTTGGGGGGAAGGATGGCGTACCCTTTCCCATAGATAGGAGGCAGTACGATGAACTCTTATCCATGCTTAACGAGCTCATGTCCCGCTTCAGAGGAGACAGCAGGGTCTTGAGGAGGCTTTCCACGCTAACCCGTAGCTGGGCGCCTCCACCCGAAGAAAAGACTCCCACGTAGCCTTTCCCTGAGGCGAATGATCCTCTCTAACGCATCCAGGAGGAATTCCGACAAGCTCCTGAGGAAAAACGGTAGCTTCAATGTTGCTCTTAGTAGTTCAACATCGGCGCTGACAATAGCACCTGTGAGAGGCAGAGATGCGACGTAGAGTGCCAGGTAGAGGGTGCTGAGCAGGATAACCCTTGTAACTGTGCTTAAGGATGCTAAGGGGAGGGGTGTGATGGCGAGTGCCGGAATCACCGCTGAAAGCAGGATCTTCGTGTTCTTGGCAAAGTCCACTCTTACTCCCAGCTTGCTGCCCTCGAGGAGTAGCTTGACGTTGGAGGCCATGGATGCTGAGAGGACTGCGGCTATTACGCCCCTTACACTATGGGTGACCGCTAAGAGGTAAGCTGAGGGGATGTAGACTGCTGAATAGATGAGTGTGGACTTGAAGAGTACTTTTGGCCTCCCAACCCCCTGGAAGAAGCTGCCCCACACAATTGAGCCTATCAGCGAGTACAGGTAAATGAGAACATATGCTGCAAGGTATTCTGAGCTCGCCGAGAACTGTGCCCCGTAGAATATTTTCACTACGTCTCTGGATTCGACGACTGTGAATAGGACCACGGGTGTGAGGAGGAGGCTTGTCATGGTTATAGCTACCTCCGCTGCTTTTGAGGCTTCCCGCAGATCCCTGAACCTTGAGAATGCCGGGAAGAGGGATGTTGAGATGGGGAGTGTAACTAGTGTGAGTAGGGAGGCAAGATTGCTCGCCGCTTGGAAGCTTCCGATTTCGCTGTAGGAGGCGTACCTAGATAGGAGCGCGCTCTGGTACGTGGAGAGCATTGTTGACGCAATACTGCTCGTGTACACCGGTGCGCTGAATACTAGAAGCTCTTTAACGTATGGGAGGTAAGGTCCCTCTTCACCGCACCCCGCAACGTTTTCGCGCAGCACCGAGGAGAGAATTACCAAGCCTAAGACCGCTGCAACAGCGTAGCCTGACGTGTACCCCGCTACAGCCCCTAAAACCCCGAACCCCAGGACTACGAGCACTGGACTAAGTACTGACCTAGAAGTTTGAAAAGCGATGTTGAGGAGGCTGGCCCTCCCAGCCATGCTCATCCCTACGAAGATTGCCGTGAGGGAGGAGAGTAGAGAGGAGAAGATCACCACGAGCGAGGAAACCTTCACGAGTAAGCCTATGTCGCTTCGCCCGAGGATTAGCTGGGACAACGGTTCCGCCCATGCGTAGGCAAGTACGGCTAGTGGGAGGGCTGTCAGGAGTTTAAAGAGTATGCCTGCCATTACGTAGCCTTTAAGCCTGCACCCACCACTGTGCATGGCTGTGTACTTTGTCAGCCCGGAGTCAATGCCTAGACCCGCGAATACAAGCAGGAAGCTTGGTACTACAATGCTCAGCGCGTATCTACCGTAAGCCTCGGGTCCAAGTATCCTGGTCAGGACTATTGAGCCTATGCCCGCGATCAGCGTGCCTAAGAATTGCCCAGTGAACAGCTTGAATGCGCTTTCCGCAGTTGTCGAGGCTAAGTCGTCAAGCGACATTAAGGATTCATGCTATGAAGCTTGAGGAGTAAAAAACCTTTCTCGGCTCATAGCTCTTCTGGGGTATTACCTGGTTGTCTTGGCGAAGTTTTGTGCGCGTAAAGAAAAAATATGTGTGTTGCATTTGTACGTCTTTGTGTTCAGGGGATGAGTGAGGTAAGAGGTTTCCGTGAGGACAAGCTTGCTGAGAGAGTTATCCTGCTGAGGAGGTTTCTCCCGCAACTCGAGGGTCCACCGCCTAACCCCTTTAAAGTTAGGGTGCTGAGGGAGGCTCTGGGTCTCAGCGTCTTTGAGCAACCTCGGACGATTGAGGAGCTGGCGCGTAGCATTTCTGACGAGGATCTGAGGAGGATCTTCGCCTACTCCCCCTACCGCTCCATCTACGAGTTTCGCGGAAGGTACTACACCGTTGAGGAGGGGGAGCTCCTGTACAAGGACTCTAGCGAAGAGGTTGCTGAGGCTGTTAGGGAGGCTATCGGGATTCATGGGTTTAAGGCCTACGCTGTCCTCAAGAGCCTGGTTGAGGCTGGGGAGGCTTCCTTCAGCTACATTTCAGCCAGGGCTTCCGAGCTATCGAGCGAGAAGGTTTACCCCACGCATCTGCTGGCGGAGCTGAGAGACAGGTGGGGGCTTGTGTGGGAGGTCGAGGAGGAGGGGGAGAAGTTGTGGAGGATGCCTGAGGAGATTAGGCCGATAGTCTCGGAGGTCCTTTCAAGCTACGAGGCTGCGGGCTTACGCAGGTTCAGCACTAGGCAGGCTGAGGAGGAGTTTCTGGCTGTACTGAGGATGGAGGAGGAGCTGAGGTCTTACGTGGAGGAGCTCGTTTCTAAGAGGCTTGACGACGTGCTCGGGTTCGGTGAGGAGTTCTCAGTTAGTGCGTTGAAGGATTACCTGGTGGAGCTCTTTGGGCCTGCCGTGTTCTTCGACGAGCTGCTGACTCTCGCTCAGCAGTACTCGCTTGCAGACGTCGAGGTAGTTACTAGCGATGGCCACAGAGCCCTCACAACGGGCTTTAGCCTGGCTCTCTTCGGCGAGCCGGGGACTGGGAAGACCTTCGCAACCAAGGACTTCATCCTAGGGAACGATAAGCTTGGCGTACCGCCCCATGGGATACCCGGAATCAACAGGTACTGCGGTGGGATGACCCCCTCGATGTTCATCTCGATAGGGGAGGCGTACGAGGGTAGGCGCTTCAACTTCATCGTCACGGAGTTCAACGACTGGTTCAAGTATAGGGGGATGGTTGAGCCGCTGAAGCTCGCTATGGAGGGCGGCACGATAGTTTACGAGACAAAGGCTTACCGCGTCGGACCCTATAAGTTCGGTTCCTTCTTCAGCGTGAACTACAATACGCGTGTCTATGAGCGGGGCTACGAGGTCACGGTCAACGACCCCAACTTCAACGCAATCGAGGATCGCATGCTCTGCAGGCTTCACAGGCTGACGAAGGAGAAGTACCGCGAGCTCGCAGAGAGCCAGCGGAGGCTCA
>JAJHRM010000408.1 GCA_020832965.1 Thermofilum sp.
CTTCCTGCTCTCCATCTGGGCGGATTATGCGCTAAGGGCATTAGTACAGTAGCCTAGACGCCGGCTTTAAACTTTTATTTTACCGACTGATGAAGCTGGAGTTTCCAGGTAAACACAAGGACATATGCTCGACGATGCTAACACTAACATGGTGCACAGCGCGCTTTGCCGTTGCTATTATGCCTTCGTCCTCAATCGCGAAGACCCGTCAGAGCGGTTTGGGCTGAGAGACAAGGCTTAGCGCGCCCCTCTGGAGCTGCACCATTCCTGGCGACAGTACATCCAACCCGAAAAAAGCCTAAGTAGTATGTCCCGGGCGTAGTCGGTACCGTCACATCTATGCTTACTGTAAACTGTTCAGTAGCCCAGATGGTAGTTGCGACAACCCTTACCTTCCCATCAGCGGTGCTTCCTCTCTCCCAGCTTGCCACCCAGATAACTGGGGTTATCCAGCTGCTAGGCTGGACATTCTCTACAGTAAACGTGACAGTTCCCGTCAACCTCGAACCTGGATTCACAACTATTGTGGGGTTGCTAACATCCAAGGTTTGACCGTTAAGCACTACATGATCGAGCTTGACTCTAAGATAATAGTTTCCTCCCTGAGCATACGTTTTCAAGATAGTAGGAGCGTAAACTAGTAGTAAAAGTAGGAGAGCGTAGAGTCTAGCAACAACTTTCTTTTGAATATTTTCGCTTCACTTAACAGCTTAAAAGGATTTTTGCACACTTAACGCGTCATCGCGCGCTAGACGCATGTGCCGTGATACGCCAACCTTAAATATGAGCCAGAATAAATTCTGAAATTGGAAACAATGGATGGAGCGAGCATAGTGACAATAATTGCTAGCGTGCTTCTCTCCTCATGGGTTTACAATGATGCAAAAAAGAGGGGGATGAACGCTTTTCTCTGGGCTCTCCTCGCATTTTTAATGGGTTTTATCGGTCTAGCAATCTACTTAGTCGCTAGAAGAAAACATAGACAAGCTGCTAAGATAAGCCCCCCCATTGAAGCCCGCCCGCTCACCGTTCCAAGCGAGAGCGCCGAGATGGGAACCGAAACTCGAAAGGAACCTGAAGTAGAAGCTCTGCCTGCTACCGCCGCCCTACCCTCTGAACAGCTTCCTCAGGCGCTAGTTACCGCGGAAACCCAGCCCGAGCAGTTGAGCGGAGCGGTGGTTCCACCGAGTAGCGAAGCCGTCGAAGTGAGCGCTCAGCTGCAGGCACCGCGTGGAACGATACCGATAGCATCGTTCCCACAAACCTTCGGTAGAGAAGATTTCAGGAAATTCTTACCCTCATACCTTCTCAATTTAATCGAAAACAGGCACTTTGCGATCCACTACGACTACGCGCAAAGGATGTTTTACATTCAGGATCTCGGCAGCAGGAACGGTACGTACGTTAACGGGGTGGATATCAGAGGGAAAGGGCCAGTGCCCTTGAAGAACGGCGATTTGATAGTTCCTGCAAACGTAATACCGCTAAAATTCATAACCAACATATACTAAATATTTTTATTCCCGATACTTCTTTACAAAGATGCTAGGTTAATCAAGCGCGCCATGTGTTCGGGAAGCTTCTGATCGCCTTTCCTTTTCCAGCGCCTCCATCTTCCGCTCGAGCTCTTTCAGCTTCTCCATATACTCCCTCTTCAACTGCTGATAGGCATCATCGGAGATGTTTCCTTCAGCGTGAAGCGCCTCAAGCTTGCTCAAGTAGCCCCTGTACTTCTCAATCTCCCCCCTTAGCGCGACAAGCTCCTCGTACAAAGCCCTAGCTCTCTCTATTCTAAACCTGGCAAACTCCTCAATGCACCTAACAACGTCTACGCGCTTTGATTCGCGAGCGAGATCAAGAGGGGTCTTACCATCGAGAGACCTAACGCTTGGATCAGCACCGCTTTCGAGAAGCAGCCTCACCACCTCCACATGGCCGTTTCCTGCCGCCACGTGTAGCGGGGTTCTGCCAGAATAACTCCTCGCGTTTACATCCGCGCCGCTCTTAACCAGGAGCTCTACCACCCCAGAATGACCCCTGGCAGCGGCAACGTGGAGCGGCGTTATACCGTCTTTATCTCTCGCGTTCACGTTCGCGCGCCACCCAATTAACAGCGCCGCTATGTTGACGTAGCCTGCGAAAGCCGCGTAGTGCAAGGGCGTCCAGCCCCTATTGTCCACCGCACCCGCATCTGCACCCTTCTCGAGAAGCAACCTTACCGTTTCGGCGCGCCCCTCGGCAGCTGCAAGATGCAAGGGAGTCAACCCGACAGAGCTCCTCGCATTTACGTCCGCACCCTTTTCGAGAAGCAACATGGCAATGTCCGTACGCCCCATAACAGCGGCGTTGTGGAGCGGAGTCCAACCGATAGCGTCTCTCGGATTCGCGCTCGCACCCTTACCTAAGAGCTCACCGACTCTAACGGCATCCCCATCCTTAACGGCTTTAAAGAGCGCCTTTTCCAAGCTCTCTGAAGGTACCACGCGAGCGAAACGCGCGCAGTAAGCCCAACCAAGGAACGTTGTTATCGGGACAGCTAAAAGCGTAGGGGGC
>JAJHRM010000058.1 GCA_020832965.1 Thermofilum sp.
ACTATAACCCTGCGATAAGGCGAGGTAACGGGTGGCGCGCTCTATAGCTCCCAGGCTCTTCTTCTAAATCTTCGAGCCGAGAAGACGGCTAGGATTACGGCTGCTACCAGAAGGTAGGCGGCTAGGATCCATGTGTTGTCATAGCGTAGGCTCTGAAGTGTCCTCTCGTACCCCCTAGCCTGTGCAACGACTTCAAGCGTCGCCGGGAATGGGAGGATCAGGGGCTCAAAGGCGGCTATGCCTGAGGAGTTTGTGTAGAGGACGGCGCCCTCTTCCAGCAGCATGCTTCTGATTCTTAATGTGATGGTGGCGTTTGTGACGGGTGGGGTGGTTTTGATGATAAAAACTGGCTTGAAGAGATATTCGAGGCCACTGACCAGCACCTCTACTTTGAGAGGCCTAGGCTTTACGGCTACGTTGCCCGAGTAGTATGATGGGAGGTAGCCATCTCTCGACGCGAAAGCCTCTATTGTCCAGTTGCCCACGTCATCCAGCACTAAGCTTACTTTCCCGGCGCCCCTCAGGGTGAATGTGCGGGCTGTACCGTTAGGAGCAGTGATCATGAGCGTAGCTGTCGAGTCCCGGGGGGCGGTTGAGACATCGACGTGGAGAATGTCGTTGAAGAGGAGTTGGCGCGGGTGATCAATGCTCAGGGAGACCCTCCCCTTGATGCCTGTTGCAGGATAGATCCTGTAAGTGTATGAGAAGTCTGCCTTAACAGTCCCCGTGTAGAGCATGGTGATGAAGGTGGGCGTGTTGTTCCCAACTCCCTGTCCTAGACCCTTAATGACTGGAACGTACCCCGGCACAGGCGGCACAACGCCGACGAGCCTCCCGGGAAGCTGGGGTTCAACGGGGACCCAGCCGTACCCGGGGAAGAATACCTCAGCATACGCGTGCAGGTCGCTGGATTCTCCACTTGGAGGCTTCAAGTCAAAGGCTGACACGACTCTTGCCGGGAGCCCTGCCGCTCTAGCAATTGCAACGTAGAGGCGTGCAAACTGGAGGCATGTTCCCTGCCCTGAGTGAAGCGTCCAAAGTGCGCCGAGCTGCCATGTATCCGCGATCGACCCTAGCTCCGCGTTGTACCTTATCCTGCTAGACACGTAGTCAGCGATCCTCGCTGCGAGCTCGTTAACCGTGCCCGCGCCTTGCCGGAGCCTCCTAGCTATTGAAACTATTTCCGGCGCATTGCTCTCGATGTATTGTGATTGCCCAAGGAACACTTTTACGTCCCCTGGCAAGCTATCTAGGGCACTTATGGGGATGGCTTCCCCCACAACTCTTACCCGCTGCAGCGCTGTCAGCCTGAAATTGACTATGAAAGCTTTGCTGCTCACCTTGATGTTCTCGTAGACAGCGTACCTGTTTCCCAGGGGGTCCGCTTCGATTCTGCTTGGCTTTGGGGAGGCTAGGGGGCCTGCTGGCTGCTGTAACTCTTCCGCCCAGGGGATGGCTATCCGGAGCTCCTTTAACTCTCCGGAACCCTTGAGGATTACTGTCCAGTTGAGTTCAACGATGTTTTCTCGGTCCACGAGTCCATTGTAGAAGAAGTTTTCCTCGGCTTGCTTGCTCGACTTGTCCGTCGATGCCTGGACATTTGCAGTGTAGTATCCCCTTATCGCCGCTTCCGGGAGGCCATACGTGAATACGACCTCGAAGACTTGTGTGCCCACTTCCTCAAGTGTGAGGTTCCTGTAGTTTTCGTGTATTGCTACTCCTAAGGGATTTACAAGAGCTACTTTTAGCGCTATGACTCCGCCGTGTTTCTCCTGGGATTTTGCCCTTAGAGTTACCTTTATTGACACGTTCTCTCCAGGATTAAAGGTCCTCTCAAGCCTCTGGTAAAAGGTCCCCGTGCTGGTGAGGGTGCCAATGCTGATTTTTAGCTCGAGGATTTCAACGCTGCTTGGCGAGGCTGGGACAGCTAGGCTGAGGAGCAAAGCTTGGGCAAGCATCAGGAGTGCGAGGATTTTGCAGAGTAAGTTTTCCGTGCCCCTCATAGACGCCTCTTAAAAGCAACGGGCTTCAGGTTGCAGGGGTTATTGGTTCCGATGCCCTCAATACCCATGTCGTAGAGTTTCTCAGCGATCTTGGGGTCGTCTACGGTCCAGGTTATTATCTTGTACCCCCTGGTTTTTATCTTTGATACAAGTTCCCGGTCGAGAACCTCGTAGTAGGGCAGGATTGCCTCAGCCTTAAGGCTACTCGCTATCTCCAGGTACTCGTCATCCCATTCTTCCAGCAGAACCCCCACACCTACGCTCTGGTTCAGCTCTCTGACTCGTCTCAGGGCTTCGGGGATGAAAGAGGTTACTATTGCGTCGTCAACCATGTCGAGTTCTCGTAGTGCGTCTACGACCTCCCTCTCGGCTCCCACCACCTTCAGCTCTATGTCTACACTGAGTCTCCCCTTTGCCAGCGCGAGGACTTCGCGGAGGGTTGGTATGCGTGCTTTTCCCTGTATGCTTACACGTAGCAGCTCTGGGTACGTGGCTTCGCTCACCTTTAGCTCTGCATTCGCAACTCTTCTAAGGTCCTCGTCGTGGGAAATCACAGGTATCCCGTCCCTGCTAAGCCTAACGTCGAACTCAATGCCCGTGGCACCGCACTCCAGTGCTTTCAGAAAGGAGGGTAGGGTGTTTTCCGGCTCTAATGCTGGTGCCCCCCTGTGCCCCATTAGAAGGAAGTTTTTCCCAGGCATAAGTTAGGACATGCAGAAAGATATATAAATCCTTTAACCTGCAAACTTTCGTGGTAGCGATGTCGTACATTCCGAGGGCTCTTCTCAGGAGGATCTATGTGAGGGGGAGCATGAGGGTCGAGGCTGGGGCTCTCTCGTTTAAACTCAGGAACAACCTGGCCACAGCCACTGTTAATGCGCCGCTTAAATTAAGGATCGACGATGTGGATATTGATCCTGCGCAGGTAACGATCTCTGCAGGTGGTAGAACCATTAAGTCCTCGGATATTTCGGAGACTAGCACGTTCGAAATCCCCGTAGGCACCGAGGTTGAAGTAAGGGTTCCGGGAAACTTTCCGCCAGGTAGGCATAAGGTGGTTGTGGAGGTTTCGGTTAAGGGCTATGGGAAGGGGGTCCTGGACATCGAGGATGAGGCAAAATAATTCAAACGTTTTTATACCGTGAAGTTCCTTTAACTCTCTCTTATATTATCGCCTTCCCCGTCGCCTTGTCGAAGATGTGGATGTATTGGTGCTGGAAGCCTATGTAGATTTTGTCTCCCGGTGCTGCCTCAAAGTGTCCTGGGTACTTCGCCTTCATAATTACGTCTCCATGCTTGAAGTCTATTATGGTTTCAGAGCCTAGCGGCTCTGTCACGAAGACTTCCACCTGGTAGCTGTTTGGGAACTCCCTCCTATCCACGACTACGTGCTCGGGGCGGATCCCGAAGATGACCTCGGACGGTGTTCCCGCCTTTGCTAGGATTTCGGAGATTTCCTTGGGCAGCTTCACCTTGAATACTCCTGTGTCCAGGAACACCTCCTCGCCTTGAACAGTGACTGAGGCGTCGATGAAGTTCATTGCTGGGGCACCTATGAACCCGGCCACAAAGGTGTTTGCTGGCTTAAAGTACAGCTCTGCGGGGTCTGCGAGCTGCATGATCTTCCCCTCGTTCATGACTGCTACTCTGTCTGCCATGGTCATTGCTTCCGCTTGGTCGTGCGTGACGTAGATGGTTGTGATCCCGAGCTCCCTCTGGAGCCTCTTAAGCTCTGCCCGCATATACACCCTGAGCTTAGCATCCAGGTTGCTCAGAGGCTCATCCATCAGGAAGACCTGCGGCTGCCTTACGAGCGCCCTCCCCAGAGCGACTCTCTGCTGCTGGCCACCGCTCAGCTGCCTAGGATACCGGTCCATCAGCTCCTCTATCCTGAGGAGCTTCGCAACCTCCCTAACCCTCTTGTCCACCTCCTCCCTCGGGAGCTTCCTGATCCTGAGCGGGAAAGCGAGGTTATCGTAAACCTTCATGTGGGGGTATAGCGCGTAGTTCTGGAACACCATTGCGACATCCCTGTCCTTGGGTGGGAGGTCGTTTACAAGCCTGTCTCCGATGTAGATCTCTCCCCCGTCGGGGGTTTCCAGCCCGGCTATCAGCCTGAGTGTGGTTGTCTTGCCGCAGCCGCTGGGGCCTAGAAGTACGAGGAACTCTCCATCCCTTGCCTCAAAGGAGACCCTGTCAACAGCTACGACTTTCCCAAACCTCTTTACCAGCTCTTTAGCTATAACCTTCGCCAAAACGCCTGCACCCTTTCTTTCTGGCACACAAACCCTATAAAGCTTGCGCCAAAATATCATTTATTAACATAAAGTCTTTCTTCAATGAAATATTCAATTTCAACTTTTTGGAGTTAGCCAGACTCCGTTGTCAGCACTCATTCCTAGAGCTTCCATTCCTAGCTTCTCTAGTCCTAGGAATTGCGCAGAAAGTAAAGGAACAAACATATATGCAAACCCTGAAAGCAGAGTTGTAATCATAAGTCCTCTTAATCCGCCGAATTTATTCCCAACTATTCCCGTAAAGGCTTCAACAAAGAAAATGTAGATAGCATTTGGTAATAACGACAAAAGGAGTCCTGGTTATCATTTGTATAAAAGTTGAGGCTAATACAGCTACTAGCATCACTATGACACCAAACATCAAGGCTGTCGGTGCAAAGGGATAAATTGTGGGGCAGTTTAGACCACGCGTCATATCATCGCACACCCATGGTTAGCCCCTTTATTATATAGTCCTTAAATGATATTACTATAATTATGGGTAGTAGAATAGCAGCAGTTGTAACGGCAGCTAACTCACCATATTGCACTCCAAAAGACCTGATGAACAACCCTGCTCCCACGGTTATTGGTGTAGCATTAACTGATGATAATATGAGTGCAATCAAATACTCGTTCCAAGAGAACACAAAATTTATGAATGAAACTGCAATGACTGCTGGGGTAAGTAATGGTATCGTTATATGTTTTAGCACTTCTAGCGTTCCACATCCGTCAATCATAGCTGCTTCTTCGACTTCCCTTGGTATCTCATCAATCATCCCTACCAGTATAGGAAAGGTAATTGGGAGGTTCAATAATACATGGGCAATAGCAATCCCTGGGATTGTATCTCTTAAGCCTAATACTGAAAACATGATGTAAAATGGTATAGTAAAGAGTATTGGCGGAAAGAACCTCAGGCTGATAATCTGCAACATGATTTTTTCCATCCTATACCTAGAAACAGCATATGCTGAAGTTATGCTTACGCCAAGGTTTATCAAAGTTGATAAAGAAGCTATGAAAATGGAATTCATGAAATATTTATCAAAGTGGTAGCCACCTGTCGCAAATGCCTTTATGAAATGATCCAGGACTGGTGTAAATATAAGTTTCGGTGGAAGGCTTACAATGTCAATATCACTTTTAAAGGCTAACATAATTGTGTTAATTAGCGGGAACAGAAAGACAAATGTTACAATCACAAGGGCTAACCAATACAATATGGATAGTGCCATGACCTTTATTTTTCTGCTCACTTCACCCACCTTCTCCTAGTATAAATTATTGTCAATGAGAGTGGAATAATTAATGTGAAGAATCCAATTAACGAGGCTGCTGCGCCTAATCCAAAGTTTCCCTTTACAAAGGCTAACTCATAAACTTTGATACTATAAGACGTAGTAAGTGAGCCCGGTCCTCCTCCCGTTAGTGTGTAGATAATATCAAATGTATTGAACGCGTCAGCAAATCGAATAACAGCGAGAACTCCCAGCATAGGTTTAAGATATGGCAGCGTTATGTGCCTGAAGATAACCCAGCTTGTTGCACCATCAACTAACGCCGCATCTGTATACTCTCGTGGAAGAGATCTTAAATCAGTGTATATAAATAGAAAAATAAATGGCACCCAGTGAACCATGTCAAGAAAAATTAATGTGGGAAATACCCAATCTTTACTTAAAGGAGAAATATGCACGTTAAATACCCCTGCAAATAAGTTAACTAAGTAAGTTGCCGTGCCAATTTCTTCATTAAATAATAATCTTCCTATAACGCCGAACATGGCGCTTGATGTTATCATCGGTAGAAGAAGAAGCATTAAAAAGATACTTTTGCCTCTAAAGTCTCTTTTGAACATTAGAGCTAATATAAGGCCAAAGGATAATTCTATAGTAGTTGCCACTATTGCAAATTTGAAACTAAAGATTAACGAATTCGCTAAATCCACAACAGGGTTTAATGCTTTTATAAAGTTTTCAATGCCGCAGAATGTTGGAGACTCCATGTGCGTAAATGTGACTTTATGAAACGCAAGATACCATAGGTATATCGTTGGAAAAATGATAAATGCTGTTAAAAATACAACTAGTGGTAATGAGAGTAGGTGCTTTCTTTGAATCTTCAAGGTGTTCACCTATAACAGGCTTTTGACATTTCTTCAACAAACCTCTTCGTGATCCTTCTTACATTTACTATCATATTGCCAACAACAACAGCATATGCTCCTAGCTCTAAGGCTCTTCTAGCTAGTTCAGGCGTATCATAATGCCCCTCCGCAACAATAGGTACGTCTAACTCGTTTGCAAGTTTGGAGACTAATTCGAGATCAGGCCTTGGTCTGTTCAGCGTATACGGTGTATATCCCGATAGTGTGGTTGAAATAAGGTCCGCTCCGCTCTCAGCGGCTTTAACCCCCTCCTCATAGGTGGAGACGTCTGCCATCACTGGCACACCTAATTCTTCTTTAACTTTTTTAATTAATTCAGAGGTAGATAAATTATTCGGTCTAGGTCTCTCCGTAGCATCCAATGCAACTATATCTGCGCCTGCTCTAACTATTTCTTTGGCAGCTTCTAAGGTTGGAGTAATCCTAACATCGTATCCTGGGATATCAATTTTATATATGCCAATAATTGGAACATCAACGACTCTTCTTATTGCCGCTATGTCAAGTGGACCGTCAGCTCTAATACCTTTAGCCCCACCATTAACAGCAGCTACAGCAAATGCCGCTGCTATTGCTGGACCTTGTGCGGGATTAAGTACATCCCTGTAACCCCTTTCATCTGTTACCTGAACTGAGACTATTAAAGCATTTTTAAGTGATTTTATCTTTTCAGCTTTCATTAGGCTTCACCCCTCACATATAATGGAATATGAGAGCGGCAGCCCCTAATACACCGGAAAAGTCACCAAGCCTGCTAATAGTCACCTTCGTGTACCTAGCTGTCACTCCAAAAGAATATTTTTTCATGTAAGTTATTGTGGGGGTTAACAAAAGATCACCAAAATTGGCTAAACCACCTGCAAGAACTATAATGTCTGGCGCCAGAAATGCAGCAATAGTCGCCAATCCAGTTCCAAGATAAAAAGCCACCTTATCTATAGCCTTAAGGGCTACCTCGTCTCCCATAAGTGCTGCCTCCTTTATAAGTTCTGGAGTTATATTCTCAGCATTGCCACGTAGTTTTTCATAAAGGACTCCTCTTTTAGTTTTCCTTAACTCGCTTAGAGCATACCTTATCAATGCTTTGCTCGAAACATAAGATTCTAATCTTCCATAGTATCCTGGAACTTCTAGCTCATCAGCGTTAATAATTATGTGTCCAAGCTCTCCTGCAGCACCGCGCCTTGGTCTATGTAGTTTTCCATCAATTATAATCCCAGAGCCTACCCCGCTTCCGAGCGTTAGACAAACCATGTCCTTAAATTCCCCGTGTCCACCGAAATACAGTTCCGCAAGAGCTGCTACTTTTCCATCGTTGTCTACCAATACCGGAAGGTCAAATTTTTCTCCAATAATTTTCTTAAGCGGTGTGCCGATCCATCCTGGAATCTTATCCTCTAAACCTGCAATAATGGTACCTGTGCTAAAGTCTACCTGTCCTGTTACCCCTAAACCTATTCCTTTGGGTGAAACCTCAAATGATTTATTTTCATTAAATTTTTCCAGCAAATCAGATAGTATTTTTAATATTTGAGAAACAACTTCTTCACCTGATTTACCGGTAGGAACATTTACTTTGTAGTACACTGTGCCGTCATACCTTACGATTCCAGCCTTTATTCTAGAACCTCCCACATCAACACCTATAGCATACGTGTTTTCGCTCATTTTACACGCACCCATTCGCTTTATGCTTCATCTTCCTTAAGAACTAAAATAACTAAAAATAAAAAAAAGTGTTTTATTTCTATTTTTTATAATAACCAGCTGTCTCCATGATATAATGGACTTTGTTATTTATGTTTTGAAGCGCTGTACCTGGATCTTCAGTGCCAGCAAGAACAGCCGAAATATCCTCAGACATTGCAACCAATATATCTATTGCTTCAGGAATTGCTGGCAAGGTATAACCATGTTTATCTATTATCTCAAGGTCTATTGCCCAATCAGGTCGTTGTTGTGCTAGTTTCTCAAGAACAGGTTTTACTAGCGCGACTCCTCCATGTTCTACATAGGCTTCCTGCATTTCTTCACTAGACATTATGAGAAGGAATTTCTTAGCCTCATCTGGATGTCGTGAGTATTTAGATACGCATAAACCGACGGGATTTACGTATGTAGTTATATTTAAGGAGCCATCAGGATTCCTAGCACCAGGGGTATGAGTCATCCAGAATTTTCCAGCATAAGGTGTTTGCTTAGGGTCATTTAGTCCTGCCCATGCAATTGAGAAATGTATGGCAAAGGCTATTAGCCCTGACTTCAATCCATTATCAACGCCCATATAGTCCCAGTCGTATACATCCGGAGGGAATGCTCCCAACTTCCTAAGAGTATTATAGATGTTCATGGCTTTTTTCCATGCTTCACTCGTAAAGTCTGGTTCATATGTGCCAGGTTTAAACCATCTTCCACCAAATGACCAAGCTATGTCCATTAAATGCCATGGCGTATCCATCATGCCTCTTTTGCCGTATACAGCGGTGCCATATTTGGTGGGGCTACCGGGATTATATTTCTGCGTAAAGAATATTGCGGTAGCTATGTAATCATCCCAGTCCCACTCTTCCGGTGGCTTCGGAGTAAGCTCTTTTCCTAGATACTGTTTTGAAAGTTTTTTGAAAAGATCTATCTTCGCGGGATCGTGAAGCAGGTCGTCTATTAGGTCTTTTCTATAGAATAATGCATGGTTATTTAAGCCAAGCGTAGGAACACAATAAAGATGACCATTAACTGTTAAACCATCTAAGTGCACTTTTAGATACCCTAATTTCAGTAGCTCGTCCTTTAGATCATCGATTGGAATCAAATGGGGAGCGTAGTGTGCAACATTATATATCCCTGCAGTTATTATGTCAAATTCAGGTGACTTAGCTGCCAGAACAGTATCTTCCTTAACCCAGAATTCTTCTCGACTAAATGTAACCATCTCGACCTTTATACCTGTTTTCGGAGCTTTTTCTTTATTATAAGAATCTAATACAGGGGCCCATGATTCACTTTCTGGTCCGGGCCAGTAAATTATTCTAATGGTAACTATTTGAGGTTGCTTCGGCGCCGTGAATATTGTGTACACGTAATATCCTGCAATTGCTATGACTATAAGAATTGCAGCAATAATGGCAATCCATTTTTTCGTTGATACCTTTTTTTGAGACACCTTTCTCACCTTTTCTTTTACATTAAAGTTTTTATAAGATAGATATATAAATCTTGCGCTAGATTTAATCCAAGGTCTCACCATGAATACTTTTGTATACCAGTGTTGCCTTCAAGAACTCTAGGTAGATGGGAGAGGGCCTGTTGGGTCTGCTCTTAAATTCTGGGTGGAACTGGACTCCGACGATCCAGCATTCCCCGGGGATCTCGATGGAGTTTATGATGCTTCCTGAGGGGTCGGTTGAGGATATGACTAGGCCGTGGCTCTCTGCTAATTCCCTGTAGTCGGGGTTTATGTGGTAGCGGTGCCTGAACCTCTCGTAGACGAGTTCCCTTTTGTAAGCCTCGTAGAGCTTGGTTCCGGGGATTATTTTTATTGGGTGGGCTCCCAGCCTCATTGTGCCGCCGAACCACTGGAGCGACTTCTGCTCTGGGAGGAGGTCAACCACGGGGTGGGGGGTGTCTGGGTCTATCTCCGTTGAGTTGGCGTTTGGAAGCCCAGCCCTGTACCTCATGAAAGCGATGAAGAGAAGCTGGGCGCCGAAGCATATTCCGAGGAATGGCTTTGGCTTTTCAATGGCGAATCTCGCAGCCTGGATCATTCCCTCAACCCCTCTTTTCCCGAAGCCAGGCGTCAGGAGTATGCCGTCAGCTTTCTCCAATACCTCCTCGACTCTGCCAGGCTTCTCCTCCAGATCCTCGGCCTCGATGAATATCCTCCTCACTTTTACCCTCAAGCGTGCACCAGCGTGGCTGAGCGCCTCGTTTATGCTTATGTAGCTGTCCTGTATCATCGTGTATTTCCCGGGCATGGCTATCACCACCTCTTCCCTGGGGGTGACGAAGCTTTGCACCATGCTTTCCCAGCTCTCGTAGGCTTCCGGCTGAACCGCGTTCTGGAGTCCAAGTATCCTGGAGAGGTAGCTTCCAAGCCCTTGCCGCTCCAGGGTTATCGGCAAGAGATACACTGTCTGCAGGTCTGGGTCTGAAAACACGGCCTCCGGCGGGACGTTGGAGTAGAGTGCGATCTTTTCCCTGACTTCGCTCGGCAGCTCCCTGTCAGCCCTGGCGATCACGATGTCTGGCTGGAGACCCATGCTCTGCAGCTCCTTTATGCTGTGCTGCGTTGGCTTCGTCTTGAGCTGCCCGATGCTTGAAAGGTAGGGGACTAGTGTCACGTGGACTAGGGCTGTTGTTCCGGTGGGGTTCTCGAGCCTGAACTGCCTGATGGCTTCCAGGAACGGCATGGCTTCTATGTCCCCCACCGTGCCTCCAACTTCCACGATCAAGACGTCTGGCTTACTCCTCTCCGCCACCTTCCTCACCCTGCGCTTAATCTCGTCAGTTATGTGTGGGATCACCTGGATAGTTCTCCCGAGGTACTCTCCCACCCTCTCCCTCAGAACGACGCTCAGGTAAACCTGTCCACTGGTTATATTGTTCGAGGGGTGCATGTCCACGTCCAGGAAGCGCTCATAAGTGCCGAAGTCCTGGTCTATCTCGGCAATCCTGAACTTGTAGCCGGGCGCTGGCTCGAATTCCCAGACCTCCTCGCACACGAACACCTCGCCGTGCTCGATCGGGTTGAGCGTGCCCGGGTCGACGTTCAGGTAGGGGTCTATCTTTATCATGTCCACCCTGTAGCCGCGGAACTGCATTATCTTGCCAATGCTCGCGGCGACCACTCCCTTGCCTAGCCCGCTCACGACTCCTCCAGTCACAAATACGAACCTAGTCTGCATAGCCTTCTACCGGAGAACAAAGATTTAAGCTAATTGGTTATGAGCACGACCCTCATCTCCTCCCTAGCGGCGGCCTCACAGCACCCCGAGTGCAGCCTTGGGAGCGCCCTGGGGTCAACGCCTCACTCCCTCCGCGTGCTGGAGCCCTTGTGGCTTGCGGGCTGCATTTGCGGTTCCTCGCTTCACCGGAACGGGGCTGAGGATCTTGCGCTTCTTTATGAGGCGTAATGCAGGTGCCCCTATAAACGTTCTGGCTTAAAATGCGCTTACATTTAAAAAGAGGGGGGACTCCCTTCAGGGAAAGTAGCCTGCGCGCTGGAAGCTGTGTACAGGTGGCAGCATGAAGAAACCAGGAACACAGCAGAAAACATGTGAAAATTCATCGAGTCTCAAAAAGATTATTAGGTACGCGCTTGTGAAGAATAAGTGTGTTCACGTTTGATAGCGCGCTGAGACGGGATGCTGCTCTAGATGAAAGGCTTAGGCAAATAGTAGGCGAGGCCAT
>JAJHRM010000409.1 GCA_020832965.1 Thermofilum sp.
GTAGTTACGGCTCTTATCTCTGAGACGCTGGCCGCCGGGACGTTTACTGTGAACGTTTGCGAGGCGCCGGGGTCCAGCCACGTGTACGTGTTTATGCGCTGTGCAAAGGTGCTGTTGAGGATCCAAATGCCGTAAAGCCTGGTTATCGCGGAGCCTGTGTTGGAGAGCTTTGCGTAGAAGCCTGTGGAGTTGTATGCTGTGAAGGTGTAGTTCAGGTAGTCGATCCTTACCTTGAAGGGGCTACCCGACGCGAAGCACAACGTGTAGTTGGGCGCGTGTGCCACTAAAACAACCGGGGCGTTGGCTGGGAGCACGTAGGTCCCCCGAGCGACGAGCGAGGAGCCAGCGTTTTCATAGAGTGTTGCCTGGAGTGTTATGTTTGACGATAGGTATAGGTTGCTTGTAACGTTGTAGAAGTATGCGGGAGCGCTTGAGGCTGAGAAGTTCAGCGTTAAGGTGAAGGTGTTGCTCCTGTTAACAGAGTCAAAATTGCAGGTCACGCCGTCGAGGCTTTGGATGCAGGGAGGCTCCGTGTTGTTCACCTTGCCCAACGAGAAATAGGTGTACGTGTAGTTTAGGGTTAAGGAGAGCTGCCCTTCGCCGCCTCTCTGTGTGGCTACTTCGGATGCTATGTTTTGGACCTCTGTTTGGACTTGGATTTGCCTCGCTATGAGTGCTGCTAGCAGGAGTATGATTAGCGCTAGGAAGACTGCTCCTACTGCAGAGGCTTGACCCTCACGTGCGCGCTGACCCTTAGGGTACGTAGTCTGTCACCTCGAAGCAGTTCGTGTAGCTGCATACCTTGACTCTGTAGGTTGCTTTCTGGGTGAAATTTGTGCATACCTCTGTTGATGCCCCTGCTTTCATGTCTATGTATCCGCTCCATGCCAGCGTGTTGTTCAGGTATAGCGAGGCTAGCTCTGTTTGGACGTCGCCTGTGTTCGTCACCCATGCGCAGACGTGGCCGTTGTTGAGGTATATTCTCTCGACTAGGAGGTATTCTTTCAGGCCCTTCTCGGCTAGTAGTCTCTCGCGCTCTAGGCGCTGGGATGCTTGCTGGTATGTTGGGTAGAACAGGTTCCATGCCACAGCCCATAGGGCTACAGCTATGACGAGGAGTAGGATGGCGCCGATTACTTCCGCTTGCCCCCTCATTGCACTTCTAAGAGTGTATCAAGGGACACATACTTATTGTTTACCTTGTAATGAAGACTTAAAAGTTCGGCATCGGTTTTTGAGGCGTGGCTGATCGGAAATACTTTAAGAAGATTGGGGAGTGGCTTCCCGTCCTTGGGCAGGGGACTTGGGGGATAGGTGGAGGCTTTTGGAGTGCTGACACGAGCATGGATGAGGAGTGGGTGGCTGCCCTTAGGAGGGGTGTGGAGCTGGGGATGACTCTTATTGACACGGCTGAGATGTATGGTGGTGGCCACAGTGAGGAGCTTGTTGGCAGGGCGGTCAGGGGTTTTGGGCGGGACGAGTTATTTATTGTTTCTAAGGTTTGGCCGAGCCATGCTGGCTATGATGATGTTTTGAGGTCGGCGGAGGCGAGTGTGAGGAGGCTTGGAACCTTCATGGATCTCTACCTCATACACTGGCCGCCGACTGACGTGCCTCTCTGTGAGACTATGAGGGGGCTAGAGGCTGTGGTTGCCCGGGGCTATGCTAGGTTTATTGGTGTGAGCAATTTTGGGCTTGAGCTAGTAGAGGAGGCTAGGAGCTGCCTGAGTAGGGAGGATGTTGTGGCTGTTGAGAATAAGTTTAGCTTGCTTGATAGGAGGGACGAGGAGACTGTGATCCCGTATGCTGAGAGGGAGGGGATGCTCTATCTGGCGTACACCCCGCTCGAGAAGGGTCAGCTTTCTAGGGACAGCTTTCTAGCCGAGGTTGGGAGGAGGTACGGCAGGACAGCTGCGCAGGTAGCGCTAAACTGGCTCGTGATGATTAATCCCGTGGTGCCAATACCTAAGGCTTCAACTATTCAGCATGTTGAGGAAAATGCTGGAGCAATGGGTTGGAGGCTGAGCGAGGAAGACTGGAGGAAAATTTCGGAAAAATTTAGAGAGCTTAAAGCTTAGCGCACGCGCCAAAGGCGGGGTAACAGATGGCGCGCGCTGAAGCTAAAACTGCTCTGGGAAACTCTTGGAGAAGCATAGTTGTTTTGGTTAAGTTCTTTGGCACTATTAGTAGCTTTTACGAGTAAATTTCTACGTTAGGAAAGCCACCTTTACAAACCTTTCAAAAAGCACGAGGTAGAAGAGAATTTTTCTCGTTCGTGAAGTCATCTTTACTCAGTCCCCGCAATTTTATACTCTCTAATCAGCTAGGAAGATAATCCTGTCTGACTAATTCTTTTTATTTCTGTTACTCGATCTATCTCCTGTTTTAATTCTTCCACTAGAGAGTAAAGATCTTTATACGTTTCCTGTTTTACTTTTCCAAGATTAATGAGCTCTTTTACCATCCAGGAGAGTCTGACTCTGCTTTTTCTCAATAAAATCGTCTTCTGCATCAGGCTGGAGTCTCCTTTGAATAAGTAA
>JAJHRM010000410.1 GCA_020832965.1 Thermofilum sp.
ACATTGAATTATGGTAAATGGTGGTACAATGGGTCCCCAGTAATTATCAAGTTCCTCATCCGGAGTGAGGATTCTAGGAAGCAAATAGGCGACTACGTGGCCGACCAGCTAGAGAAGCTCGGCTTCTACGTGGCTAGAATCTACGTAACCTTTAGGGAAGCCTCCCCCATTTGGTTACGCGGTGATCCAGCAAAGGGGTGGTGGCACATATACACCGGCGGCTGGATCACCACCTCCGTGGGCAGGGACGACGCGGACGCCTGGGCTTTCTTCTACACGCCGCTCGGCATGCCTTTCCCGCTGTGGCAGGCGTACAAGCCCGACCCCGTATTCTACGAGGTCGCTAGGAAGCTGTGGAGCCGCGAGTTCGAGACGATCGAGGAGAGGCATCAGATGATGATGCAAGCCGCGAACCTATCCCTGAGGGACTCCGTGAGAGTTTGGCTTGTTGACACCATTTCACCCGCCGTACTGAACTCGGCTGTGGATGCGGAGGCCGATCTTGCGGAGGGGTTCTATTCAACTGTCGTTTGGAGGACGCTCAGGTATAAGGGCGGTGTCGGGGGCGTCGTAAATGCCAGCATGCGGCGTGTCCTGGTTGAACCTTGGAACCCTGTAGCTGGGTCAAACTGGGTCTACGATACCACGCTTATGTCTGCGACGCAGGCGTATTCCTTCATTTCGGACCCGTACAGTGGCTTGCCCGTGCCCGAGAGAGCTATAAGTGCAGAAGTGTACGTTCTTAACGGTACGGTCACCCAGTGCTCTAGCAGCTGGCTCAAGCTTACATTTGTCAGCAGTATTCCTGTGCACCCTGACGCTTGGTGGGGCTTCAATGTGAGTAGCAACAGAGTGATTACGGCTGGAGAGGCCGGCGTGAAGTACGCGCAGGTAAAGATAGTCGTGAACTATGGCGATGTCATCGGGAAGATTAAGTACCACGACGGTACAACGATGAGTATGGCTGACTGGGTCATAGGGTGGCCATTAACCTTTGCGAGAGTGGATCCAAGTAGCCCGCTATACGACGAGGCCGCTGTGCCCAGCTTCCAGGCCTGGAGAGAGTACTTCATAGCACAGAGATTTGTAAGCACCTCTCCACTCGTGATCGAGTACTACGTAAACTACACCGCTCTAGATGCTGAGTTGATCGTTTCCCAATTCGCGAATTGGCCTAGCGTTCCATGGCACGCCTTGGCCATCGGTATCAGGGCCGAGGAGAAAGGACAGCTGGCATTCAGCATTGACAAGGCAGACAAGATGAAGGTAGAGTGGATGAACTACATTGGAGGCCCAAGCCTAGACGTGCTGTCAAAGATGCTTGACGAGAGTATAGCCGAGGGATACATTCCATTCAAAGACTTCCTCAGCAATTACACCACAGTAGACGATGCAAAAGCAAGATACAACGCACTCAAAACATGGTACACCCAGCACAAACACTTCTGGGTAGGAGATGGACCATACTACTTAGACACGGCAAACACTACAGCACATTCGACCGTATTGAAAGCGTTTATCCCTCCAGCCTATTTAGCGGTGAAGGGGCGCAACAACTACATTTACTATTGGATAAGCGGCTCCTGGAACATGCTGCCATACGGCTCAACTCCTGACTCACCGTCGGTACTGCGCATAGGTAGCCTGCTCTATTTCGCGGTCAGAGGCAAAGACAATGGAACATACGTCACTTACCTTAACTTGACGAGTAATAAATTAGCGAGCTGGGTTAGGCTGCCCGGAAGAACACCTTCACGCCCAGCTATCGCGTACAACGGAAGTAGGATAATCATTGTTGTCCGCGGTAGCGACAACTCTCTCTACATTGGGACGCTAAAAACCGACCTCACAGGTTTTAGCGGCTGGGTTCGCCTCCCCGGTCGGTCACCAGACGCGCCATCCATAGCTGTGCTAAACGGGGAGCTGCACATCGTTGTAAGGGGTATGGACAACAGGCTGTGGCATGGACGCGTTAACGCGTCCCAACTCGACCCCTCAACCCTAACGTGGACCAGTATTCCGCGGTACACGGATAAGGCTCCCTCTCTCGCCGCCGGCAGGAGTGGTCTGGTGCTGGCCGTGAAGGGTCTAGACGGGCTTACCTATCTGGCTACGTGGAACTCCACGTGGCAGGGATGGGAGGTCGTGCCGCAAGGGTCTACAGCCGATACACCGGCTGTCGCCTGCATCAACGACCTGGCGATAGTGTTCATGCGGAGGGAAGACGGAAGCATTTGGATGAGTGTAAGGCTAAAGCCAAACCTCTACAGGAACCCGGTGCGTATTCCCGGCTATACGGATGTTGCACCAAGCTCGACACCATAAAAATATTTTTCTTTACTTATTTTTTAAAGTATCTTTGCATGTGCAGTTGCGAAGCACCCTGTAGGGAGTCTCGGCGTGCGAGCTGGGTTCGCGTGTAGGAAGGCTCATTTTACCACCTATGTTTATGCGAACGACTTGGGCTTAGGAACTGCCTTCAAGAGTATTAGCGCGAGCAAAGCATTTATTCGGCTTTACCCTCTAAAAGG
>JAJHRM010000059.1 GCA_020832965.1 Thermofilum sp.
GCGCGCGGAGCATTAACGTCAGCGTGGATCCTTTCTGAGGAGCTTCTTCGTCTCAAACGCGGCTGCATCGTCGATCTCCTCAGGACTCGTGAACCTAGCGGGCGCAGCTACGCCATAGTACTTATCCACAACTGGCTTCACCGGGATTAAGACTAGCCGATCCCCCTCTACCTCGATCCTGAAGCGTCTCCACGGTACCCTGCGCCTGGCACTAGCTGGGATGTAGAGGCGCCCGGAGCTATCGATCTCTACGATCTCCATCCTGTCCCCTGTGGAAAGAGAGTATGCGTTTCATAAGCTTTTTGCCGCATAGGGACTTCAGAAGCCTTGCACAGCCTGGAGAACCGCCTCGGCGTGCTCAAGGGGATCTGAAAGAAATGGTTTCAAGGCAGGGAGGATCAAAGCTATCTGCGGCTAGCTGTTTTCTCGTACGAGCTCCGCGCGCGCTAACCCCCTACGCGCGGTGGAGAGGAGGACTGGCAGCAGCTTGTCGCAGCGAGTCAGAGCAACAGCGTATATATCAACACCCTGCAGAGTCTTCAAGCAATAAAAACTCTAACAAACAACCCTAGATCTGCGGAGCGCGCGAATCCGAACAACAATAAGAAAGCATAAACCTTTTTCTTGGAGTTATAGAGATACACATCTATGCATCGTCCAGCGGTGAGGAAGAGGCAAGTGGCATTGTTAAGAGGGTGGAACAATTCCTTATTGAAGAAACTAGAAAAACACTTGGACAAGCAGTAAATATATCGCTTCTGAAGTGATGCAAACACTCCTCATTGATTCCATAATTTTCGTTTGATGTGTTTCATTTGTTGGGTGTCTCATATATAAGGGATAGGAGTTCTTCTATGTATTCTTTTTCGTTAAGCTCTATAGGCTTGTTGATGGAATAACACATTAAGGCGCCTAAAAGAACTCTCATCTTGACGATGTTTTTGGTGCTTAGTTCTCCAAAGGCCTTTAGTGCTGCCCTTTGTAACATTTCTCCGCATGTCTTCTGAAGTAATTCGGCTAAAGGCATATAGTTGCTTGAGGCTGAGAGGGAGTGGAGCAAGAGGTTTCTCATTTTTGGGTCGGAATACTTTGAAATATAGGACTCGGCGATACACCTCAGCAGGTCTTTTCCTACAACTTCTTTCTCCAAGCAACTGCTAATTATCTCTGCTGGAAGAGCTTTCCTTGCAACCTCTAGGATAAGTTCATCTTTATCTTTGAAGTACCAGAAAATAAGGCCCTTGGATACACCCGCACGCATTGCAATAAGGTGTGTAGGGGCCCGGAAAAAGCCATATTCACTGAAAACCTCCACAGCAGCTTCAATGATCTTTTTTCTGGTTTCCTCCATGTTTTCGTCAAGGTTGTATTGTTGAGGTGGTTTAAAAATGTTCTGACTGACCCATCAACCAAACATTTATTAAGCGGTCAGTCAACAAAAATAAGTGGTGACAGCATGAGCAAACGAGCAGCAACAAAGAAAAGCGCCGTAAGCTGGCTAGCTGACGTCGTTAAAAAATACCTCGTCCTGCTCTCGCTTTTTTCGACACTTTTAGCCTTACCTGTGGGATTTTGCTTTAACAAGGCTATCGTCTCTAACAAGCCTCTCATTTCGAACACTGTACTAGTGCTGGCTTTCCTTACAATTTTCCCCTCAATGATTCAGCTCAAGACTGAGGGACTGTTGAAAAGTATGAAGAAAGTTAAGGAGATTGTACTCTCCTTGCTCTATGTATTTATTGTTTCTCCATTGTTGGCTTTCCTCATAGCGCCTACCCTAGGCGATCCACATATTGGAGTTGGATACGTCTCCGCCAACGTTGTACCAGCTTCCAGTGCATCAATCGGATATGTCCTAATTGCCGGGGGGAGCATAGAGCTTGCAACAGTCCTAGCGGTATTAACCCTTATCCTTGGCATACCCTTGATACCAATTCTCATAGGCTTGTATAGCAGCAGTGTTTCGATTTCTGTCCCAATGGAGCCTGTCGTGAACTCACTCGTCGAGGTACTTGTGCTTCCCTTAATTCTTGGACAACTGACAAGGTACATACTTATAAGGACAAAAGGCACGCCATATGTGGATAAAACAATCAAGCCTCACCTTTCATTGGCAACCATGCTTTCCATGCTCGTTCTAATATTTGTTCTCGTACTAAACCAGGCTATGACTGTTATCAACAAGCCGATGCTGGCCTTACTCATAATTGTATACCAGTCGATAGTTATTGTTGCTCTCCTCCTGGTCTCAACGCTGGTAAGCAAGGCACTAAGAATATCCTACGAGGATCACCAGGCCCTTGCCATGATATCCGTAACCAAGAACCAGAGTGTAGCAGCCGCGATGGCTACCGCCGCGCTTGGACCACAATCCGCACTGGCACCCGCATTGATACCAATCATTCAGCCTGTCCTAGCAATAGCTTATCTCAATGCAGAGGGCTGGATACGAAAATTCCTACAAGGTTAAAAGATCCACGAAAGGGACTAGGTATTAAGTAATATCTTTCCCTTAGTAGGAGATTTTTTTATCTATCCCCGGAAACATTGTCAGCGACACTAAACCTTTATACTCCCATAACGGTCCTTTTCCTTTGAGGCATCCCTTCTCCTCCTGCATGGGCCCTTACATGCTTAATACTCTCGAATACGCGAATCAAACTTCCATAGTCACCTTAAACATAAGTTGTTTATACATCCTTTTCCATGTTGGTTTTTAACGCGTATATTCGCTCACAGGGTTTCTCAACTCTCTCGTTTTAAATGCCTGACTGGCCAGATGGTCAGCCAAAAGATTTATTAACCAGTCAGTCAATACATTACTTGATGCCCATGCCAAAGTGGGGCTGGAAATTCGGGCCAAGGCACCACTGCTACTACATGACGGAGAGCGTGCCGAGGGAGCAAGTAGAGGCGAGGCTCAAGGAAACCCTCTCCAGGGCATCCAAGGGGCATAGCTGGACAAACCCGTGGGGGATTAAGCACACTGAGATAGTCGTCGAGAACGAGGTCGTAGGTACCATCTGGGAAGACGTCGACCTAAGCACCTTAGCTCTGGGCGCATACTGGGTAGGACCATGGGGAATAAAAGCGGAACTCGTCAAGGACGGAAAAATAGTCGGAATGACCTGGCTGAAACCATAAAACCCTAAAAAATATTTTTTTCTTTTTTTATTTTTCTTTAAACTTGTGTTTACTGCATATGCGTAGTAGAAGAAACGAGTTAAGGTATGACGGCTATCACACGCTAGCTCCCCCGCTTGACTAATCGAACCCCTGGAGCTCCCCGCACCTCTCCTCTGCTCGCCTAAAAAGCTCATTTGACTGTTCATTTCGGAGCCCTGCACACAAGCTTGGCGATAATCGAGCTAGGCTTGTTCTAGGAGGTCGTGCGGCTTCCAGGAGCATGCACCGCCCTGGCAGCTACTCGACTGTCAGCCTCTGCCTCAGCGCCAGGGTTGTGAAGAGCGCAGTGTAGGCTGCGGTGGCCGCGGCTGGCAGCAGCAGGGGCACCTCGGTCGGCACCCCCACCAGGTGCTGGGCTACGAGCTTCAGGGCCACAGTGGGTATGAGCGTGCTCACCAGCTGGATCTCGCGCGGAAGGATGGGGACCGGGTAGATGACTGGTGGCAGTAGGATGAGGAGGAGGTTGAGGAGGCTCGCTGCGCTGGAGACTCTCATGGGGTCTGCGAGCTTGCCGTACACGTAGAGGCCGAAGGCTGTTCCAGCAAACCAGGCCAGCAGTATCGAGGCAGCGATGAGCGGCAGCGAGACCGGGCTGACGCCCACTGTCAGAGCCATGATCGCCAGCACGACCGTCGCCGGCGCGATGATGACCGCGAGGTGGGCTAGCGCGGATGCGACAGCGAACTCGATCGGCTTGAGGGGGCTTGCCACGAACATGTCCATGAGCCTCCACACCCTGTACGTGGCCAGCTTCCTCGCCAGCGCGAAGCTGCCCGAGCTCCACGCGACCGCTACGAGGATTCCGAGGAGCGACTCTACACCCCTGCCCGTCCCCAGCTGCACGACCATGAAGATCACGAGGGGGATAATCAGGTCGCTCACGAACGCCAGGGGCTCCTTCATGTAGCTCAGCGTCATGAACACTGCGGCACCAACCACCCTGCTAGCCCTCATACCTGCTCACCCTCATGATGAAGAGGTCCTCGAGAGAGGTAGCCCTCACGGAGAAGCTCAACCTCCTCCTCGCGAGCTCCCCCACAACCTCGGACAGCTCGCCCTCGCTCCCGGCGTAGATGATCTTCCCATCCTCGGCCTCCAAAACCCTGAGGCCGAGGCTGCTCGTGTCGGCGTCCCTGTCCAGCACAACCCTGTACCTGTGCCTCACTTTCCCAAGGAGTTCCCGCGGGTTACCCATCTCCACAATCCTCCCCTTGTTGATCATGACCACGAGGTCGCTCAGGCTCTCCGCCTCCTCCATGTAGTGCGTCGTGAGGAAGACCAGCGAGTTCCTGGCAGCGCCCCTCAGCACCTTCCACACCTCCCTCCTCGCTATGGGGTCCAGCCCCACGGTGGGCTCGTCGAGGAAGTACACCTCCGCGGGCACAGCCAGTGCCGAGGCTATGAGGACCCTCTGCCTCGTACCCCCGCTGAGCCTCGCGCACACCCTGTTCCTGACCTCCCAGAGGCCGAGCGCCTCAAGCGCCTCCCTAGCCAGCTTCTCCGCGTCACCCCTGGGCAGCCCCCTGCTCCTCAAGTACCAGTACACGTGCTCGTACGGCGTGAGGTAGAGCTCCGGGCTGGCGTCCTGTGGCACTAGGGAGACCCTCCTCCTGACCTCCTCGTACTCCCTCTCTACGTCGTACCCGAGCACTTCAGCCCTGCCCCTCGTCGGCCTGGTGAGCGTCGTCAGGATCTTTATCAGGGTGGTCTTCCCCGCGCCGTTCGGGCCTACTAGGCCCACGATACCCTTCTCCCCGACTGAGAATGATACCCCATCCAGGGCTATGACGCCCCCTGGGTAAACCTTGGCGAGCCCCTCGGCGAGTATGTACGGCTTGTTCACCGGAACACCCCCGCCCATCCTCCTGTCTCCTTGGCGTGGCAGGAGCCCTCCCTAAAATTTTTTGCGCAGCTTAGCCGCTGTAGGGTCAAGCAGGGCGCTACGTGCCACGCGCTACCGCGCAGGGGCTAGGCCCCTTCCTATAAGCTCGTGCAGAGCCGCCTCTGAGACCGAGACCAGCAGCTCTCTCGCCTGGCTCAGCAGGGGTGCAGGCTCGTGCCTGGAAACGTGACACAGGTGCTGCAGTTGTCTATAGATGTGGCACGTACCTCTTCTTGGAAGTTGACGGGAAGATATTCCACGCAACTCGGACGTCGGGTTAGAGGAGTTCGCGAGGTTGCTGATGGTGAAGATTGGAGACGCGGTGAGGCTGTGGGTTACTGACGATAAAATTGCCCAAGTTGAAGCCTTAATTCTTCGAGTTTCTTTCTGGGTTTTTATCTCCTACGTTAGCTCCCGCGCCTTCCTCACGCACTCCTCCCTGAATGCATTGTATGCCTCCGTGAATCCCTTCATCGTCTTTACCCTTGAGCCGAAGCTTGCCCACTCGCCTGGCTTTAAGCCGCCCAAACCCATCTCCTCCACCCCCTGAACACCTGCCTCCGTAAGTATCCCTGCAAGTTCAGGTGTGAGCTCGTAGGCTTTCCTGAAGTCCTCGATAGTCATAAGCGTTTCTTTAATTGCGTCGCTGTGCTTCCTAAGTATTGACCAGTCGTAGTCCTCCAGCTTGAGTCCCTTCTCGGCGTACTCTAGGTGGACGTTTAGCTGGTGGTTGGGGAACTCCGTGTTGGTCATGTTCCTTCTCGCAAGCGTAAGGTAAGTGTCCGCAGGCTTCCTCTTTGACGCTGGGAGGACGTCTATGCCCCTCAGAACATCCTCCGCCTGCTCCGGGCTGAGGGAGTACTTCCTGACTATGTAGGCTAGCCACTTGCCGTAGTTCTCGTCGCTGAAGAATATCCACCAGACCCTCTGAGCGACTAGTGTGCCAGCGAGGCTTATAGCTTCCTCAATCTTCTTCAGGTTGGACAAGGCTTCATCAGCTGTGGCTCCACAGACGCCCGCTCCTGCGAGGAACTCTGCCAGGTCCCTGCTTGCCAGTGTCTTAACGTACGCCTGGCTGGCTACGAGCCCAACTTTCTCCTCTAGAGTCGCTGCCTCAACGCTGTAGCCCCAGCCCGTCGGAGCCTTCCATTTCTTGCCGGGTTCCGCTCCGGGCACGCCTAGCCTCCTTGCCAGCTCTGCGAGCGCTTGCTCAGGCTGGTCTAACTTCCTAAGCGCCTCCGATATGAGTTCAGCTGCTTTGACCTCCCTCAGGTGCGCCTCTAGCCTGCCACCCATGTTTGTCTCGTAGACCTTTGTAGGCTTCACCCCCCTCTTTACTGCTTCAACTCTCCCCTCTATTTTTGCGAGAATGAGCTGAACCTCCTGCGAGACAGTGAATGTCACGGTGTTATTCGTGCCGATCCCTAGGCTCTCAAGCCTCCTCGTTATCTCGATTGCCGCCTCGCTGCTCCCGGCAACCTTGAAGACTATGTTCGGCCTCCCCCTCTCCAGGTAGCTTGGCCACCCCCACAACAGGTATGCGTCGTAGCGCTTAAAGTACTCCTCGCACAGCTCGTAAATCTTCAGAGCGTCCCTGAGGCTGCCCTCGACGCTGTCGGCGACGTTGGGGTTTAGCTGGTAGCTGACCATGCCGTCTTGGAAGTCTAGCAGGTATGCTGCCGGTCTGAGTACTTCCATGTTTGGCCACAGGGCTATGAGTGTCGCAGCCATTGCTAGGGCGTCTGGATCCTCCTCGACTTTCCTGAGGAGCTCGGGGTTCTTCCTAAGGTATTCTTTGAACTTGTCCCAAAGTGATGGGTCGTCCTTGTATGCTTCAGCCGCTAGAACCGGGTTTGTTGAGACCTGGACGAAGCCCAGGTGCCTGAGCCACCTCAGCCCGAGGGCGTAGTCATTACCGAATCGGCATAAGCCCTGCTTAGACATCCTGTAGTACGCGTTGCCCTGCAGCTCCCTTACTGCTTCACGCGTGAAGCTCGAGGCTGGCTTGGATTCTTCAATCCTCGCCCTTATTTTCCCGGCCATTGAGGCGAGCATGCTCTTCGTCCTCGGGTTGCTCGACATCACTTTCTCCATGTCGCCCAGCATGTAGTCAGCCGCCATGCGCGCCGCTACTGCCACGCCGGCTTCACGCGCCTCCTCATTTTCCAGCGAGGAGAGCTCAGCCTCTATGGATGTGATGGTCTTCACTCGCTCCCGGTGTGGAATGCTTGCCCAGTCTGCTTCCAGGCTAGCGGTGTTGAGGGCTATTTCCATGAGTAGCTGGTAGATCCTCGCTCTCCTCGCAAGCCTCTGCTCCTCGCTCAGGCTTCCCAGGCGTAGGAATTCGAGGTGGCTCTGCCTGCAAACCTGCCCAACTACAAGTGAGTACTTGCCAGAGATCTGTGGGTTTAGGAGGTTGTCTGCGCCGAGCTCGGGGAACCCTTTAAGGGCTACGTATAGTGCAAGCGAGGAGTGGTCATTGGCTGGGGGGCTTGGGGGCAGCTCCTCTGGAGGGGGAAGCTTTACTCTTACGGCTGATGGCATGTGAGGCTCAACTTTTAAAACTGCATATTTCCCTTTCCAGAAATGCTTATAAGGCAAGTCGTCCAAGCACCTGAACACGTTTGTTCAACGCATGGCTTAATTAGCAGGGCTGGATTACTGGTTCTTGATGGTGGGGCAGGGTTCAAAAAGGTTTGTGGGGATATTCGCGGTAATACTGTTATTAGCCACATTAGCTGCCGTGATCGTAATGCTGTTCGAGAGGCGGGGGGAGATGCCGCCAGCAGTTCAGCAGCCGGCTGTGCCAGCTGTTGAAGCTAGCCCGCTAGAGTCTTACACAGGTTTCGCCCTGAAGTTTTCACTCATGGCTGGCCTCGGCGACAAAAACACTGCAGTTTCACCTTTCAGCGTGTACCCAGCTCTGCTGATGCTGAGCGAGGGGGCTGCTGGGGATACCAGAGCAGAGCTCCTGGCGGTGCTCGGTCTCTCGTCGCAGGTGGAAGCGAGGGAGTGGTTTAAGTCTAGCTCCCAGAGGTTTTTAGGCGTTCAGCCACAGGCTAAAACGTCGATCGCCAACAGTTTATGGGTTAGAAGCGGGGTCCCAGTCAAGGATGGCTACGTAAAGACGCTTGAGACGTACTACCTGGCTGAACACTACTCCTTCGGCGACACAGTTGATGCGGCTAGGAGGATCAATTCCTGGGTATGCGATAAGACGAACAAGCTGATCGATAGGATAGTTGACTACCTGGATCCATTAACCATGATCGTTCTAGTGAACACCGTCTACTTCAAGGCGAACTGGACAACACGCTTCGAAAACATGGTCAACGAGACCTTCAACTCCCCGAGGGGGCCTGTCCGAACAGAGTTCCTCTCAGGTACCGTCAATGCGAAAATCATCGAGAACGACGACTACGTTGCAGTGGCTCTCAGCTACACTGGCACGGACGTGAAATTCGTAGCCCTGATGCCCAGGAGGCTCCCCTTAAAGGAGTACATGAGCAGGATCTCTGAGAGGGATCTCCTGAACATGCTTGCAGAGCTGTTGAGCAAGAGCGATGAGAGGGTTAAGCTGCTGCTCCCAAAGTTTGACGTAGACAGCGGCATAGTTGAGCTGAAGCCTCTCCTCAGGGGCATGGGGATAGGAAGAGTTTTCGACCCGGACCATGCGGACCTCTCAGAAATGCTTGACTACAGCAAGCTTCCGGGGAAAGCCTACGTCAGCAACGTGTTTCACAGAGCTAGGGTCAAGGTTGACCTGTACGGCACCGAGGCTGCAGCCGCAACCGCGATAGTCATCAGGATTACAGCTATACCCGGAGAGGTAAAAACCGTGAAGATAGATAGTCCGTTCGCATTCTTCCTGGTTGACCCAAGCACAAAGGCTATCCTCTTCGCGGGGAGCTACGTAGGACCATAGGGAACCCCTTTTTCCCTTTTCAGAGCTACCTCAGCTTTTCAATCAGTGAAAGTAGGTCGTAGTAGGCCTGTATCTTCGAGACGTGCCTTGTACCCATGGGTCCAGGGCGCTTCATGTAGAATCTGTTGATCTCCGGTGAGGAGCCGTAGACGCCCCTCCTCATGGCGAGGTAGGCTAGGCGCACTAAGTCGACGATGTACCCCGCAAGCGCCGGGCTATCATTGATGCGCATGTTCACAGTCAACTCGTCCGTGAATCCTCCGAAGCTCACCCATTGGACATGCATAGAGACAAACTTCTTGTCGCCAAGTGGCTCGAGGAAGCCCGTGGGGCGAATGTAGTGTGGGGGATCGTAGCCCAGGATGTCCCTGAAGAAGCCGGACTTCGTCCTCTCCTTCGCCTCGTTCCTGTCTGGCTCGAGCAGCGCGAGAAAATCGGTGTTTCCGCCTATGTTGAACTGTACCACTGAGATAACCTTCCTATTCCTCTCCTTCAGGTGCTCCGCAAGGTCTATGGTTAGTGGGGTGGCGCCAGTGGCGCCGTCATCGCCCAGGACGATTGACCCGTTGCTGAGCGCCTTCTCTACGAAGCCCGGGCTGCAGGCGACGTATGCAGGCTGGCAATTCACGTAGGCAACACCTCTGCGGTTGAGCACCAAGTAAGCATAGACCTGCGAGTGCGGAAGCAGGCCCCTGAGCGCCTTCTCCTCCACTTCCCGCCATGAGTGGAGGGGTTCGGAGCTGACCGTGCTCGTGACGTCAACGACAACGTCCGGCTTCGAGTCGTCCAGCCATTCCTCGAACTTCGAGTAGGCGTCCTTGATGCTACTGGACATGTCGAGAGACTTCACCTTTAAGAAGCTTGGCGTACTTTTCAGAGCTAACCCGGGTGAAACGTAGACGTCTCGAAGCTCCGGCTCAGGCTCTAACCCATACATCTTAGCCACGTCGAAGAGGCTCTTCCCAACCTTGTTCTCGTCAACATCAACGCTTCCAACAACCTCTATCTCGCTGAAATCAATGCCTAAATCAAACTTACCAAGGGGCACGCCGTAGGGCTCGAGCTTTCCACTCTTCATCCTTGAAAGCCCCCATACAAATATTGTGGCAACGTAACCCTGCCCAACGATAGCAACCCTAATCATGCTAGTTCATAATTATGAACTAGTTTATGGTTATAAACATTTTCCACGCGTTTTCTGGAAATACTTCTTATCCATCAATACTTGTGGCTATATGGAGAGCCTGCGCTAGGTAAGGTGAGGAGGAGGCTCGCTGAGGAGAAATAGAATGTAGGAGAGAAAAAGCATTTTTGTACTCTAATTCTTCACCATATCATTATGCCAAAGTAACCTGTTATGAATTTGAGGGCTACGTACAGGAAATACACCCCGAAGATCAGTTTGAGGATATTTGGCTTAAACCTCTTAATTATTGCAGCGCCGATCTGTGCTCCTACAACTGTGCCTGCTCCTAGGAGGAGCCCTGCCCCGAGAGCTACGTAGCCCTGCGCAGCCTTAATCAATCCACCAATAGTAGCTAGTGGAATCATCGCCGCCAGAGAAGTCCCCATTGTGACATAGACTGGTGCATTGAACAGGTATATTAACCCTGGAACGAGGGCATACCCACCGCCTAAGCCAACTATGCCTGTCAGTATTCCTATGATGAAGCCAAACATGCCCATCAATATCCTGGACCCGGGAATTGTTTCGCCCTCTCCCCCTCCACTTTTGGGTTTTGCTATGCCTATTCCTTCAACTATCATCCTGTATGATGGCCAGAGGAATGCGATGCCTAGAATAAGGTTTAAAGTTTTGACTTGCTGAACGAGCAACGTAAAAAGCCAGGAACCTACAAGTACGCCTAGGGTGCCTAGTCCTCCTATCCAGAGTGCGGCGCTCTTGTCAAGGTTTCTGCGCACCAGATGCCCATAGGCCCCGGAAACTGTTGTAAAGATTACGGCGAAAAGCGTTGTTGCTATGGCGATTGGTGCGGGATAGCTAAGCCAGAAATGCAAGATCGGTAGCATGACACTGCATCCTCCAGTACCGATGAGCCCTCCTAAGAGCCCAGCCCCGAGCCCAACAGCTACTAGTATCACTGAGTCTAGCGCTGTAATCGGCGGCGTATCCTTATGCGAAAGGTTTCCCGAGAAGTACGTAGCAACCATCAAAACAGCTATAAGCGTTAGTAGCGCAATTGTGGGAACATAGCTTTTAATCAGGCTCTCCTTAGCGGTCATGCCATCACCTATTGGTATTTTTGTGATATATCACATTTTATACTGGAATAGAAATATATATGTTTTGTTGCGTTTTAGCTGTATGTGCTCTTGCTGGTGTAGGAGGAGGAGAAAGGGTTTAGCCGGAAGGACTCCAAAACCGGTGGCAGTATCGTCCATTCCAGCGGCTAGCGCTTTTTACCCATACCCAGTCTTGGAAGCCGAGCCAGTGTACCTAGAGCTTGCTGAGGTTGAGGCATTGAAGCTGATAGACATCGAGAAGCTTTCCTATGAGGATGCTGGGAGAAGAATGAACATATCAAGAAACACCGTTTGGAGGCTTGTCGAGAACGCGAGAGAGAAACTCGCCAGAGCCATATTCGAGGGCAGACCCGTAATTATATTAAAGGAGGAATCATTTAAAGACCAGCCTGCGTGCCCGTACTTTTCTTTTTCTGGCACCCTGTGGCAATAGCTCAGGCCAAGCCAGGAGTTCTGGGAGTGCACGTTAAAGCGGTACCGGCGCAATGAGAACAGTGCGCTGATAAAATCATTTCCTTCGCGCGTGTATTCATTGA
>JAJHRM010000411.1 GCA_020832965.1 Thermofilum sp.
ATTTGTGTCAGCATTTACTATAAAGCCGAATTCCCTAGCTATTTCATGTATTGCTGCCCACTCTCCTTCGCTAAGTAGAGCCCAAAGTGCCGGGAAGAGAATCTTCGCCTCTCGAAAGGCCAGGTCCTGTATTTCACGGGAGACCTCTAGGAGACTACCAGCTGTATTCTTGTAGTCTACGGCTTCTTTGCTCTTCAGCTTAGAATCGACCTCTGTTGACAACTTACGTAGCTTGCGGATTACCTGGTCTTCCCTCCCCCACATGACTCTTGGAACAGCGATGATACCTCTTCTCTCTAAGTAAGGAAAAACAATCATTTGCAGTTTCCTGTAATGTAGCCTCAACTTTTTCAGGTCGCCTAGAACCCTGTTAATGCTTTGCAGAAGCCCAGCCGCTCTCTCTGACCCAGCTGTAAGGAGAGATGAAGCATACATCCCAAGTATCTCGGCTCTCTTTGCAATCCAGTCGTTTTCCCTCATAAGGAGATCCAGTGGATGACCGCTAGGCACTCCTTGCAACGACCTTGTTTCAAGAGACTCTCTGAACAGCTCCACATGTAGGTCGCATAAATTAAGTATATCATTTACCGTTACAAGGCCTTCCCTGACCAGCTGTTGCTCGAGGAAAGGTATCTCGAATGGTGAAACCTGTTTAAGAAGGTCTGAATACTTTTCCTTTAGTTCCTTAACACTTTTCCCTTCGTGCATTAGTTTAATAATTCCCTTTATGGCCTCTAACTTGTCTTTCTCTGTTGACATGTGTCAACACCAAGAATATATGATCAAGGGGATATATATGGTTGACGCTTGTCAACACAGCTTGACAAATCAAATACTTAAGCCACAAAATGAAGCGCACGAAATGAAGCGCACGCTAGAGGAAGTACAGCTAGGAGTGCATCATATAAAGGACTGGAGGCTAAGTCTCCGCTGGAGCGCACGTAGATTACCTTTCCCGTTCTTAGCGGCATCGAGCGCGCGAACGTAAAACCGCAGTAAGTGCTCGCTAAGGCATTGTAGTGCTGCATCTCCAAGACCTTTACCTGAGTGCCTTGAGAGGCTCTCGCCTCAGAGCTCGTGAAATAGTGCTTCAAGTGCGTTAAATCCTTGAAGCGCATGCTCAGCAATTTGGTGCACCGCACGCGCCGCCTATATCCGAGGAAGCTTATGGCTGGGATTATTAAAGGCTATCTCAGCACGCAGGGGCTGGTCCCTGCGACCTCGGCGCTGTGTATAATTTTCAAGAAAGCCCCCGCTTTAGACCATGTTTATACGCTTATTTTCTAGTAAAGCATATTTTTGTTATTTGGGCTGGGGGAATCGTATGAGAAAGATTCCGAGAACAATGTCCACCCAGCACCCGGACAACGCCAATGTCCCGGGCTGGGTGGAGGGGGAGGTCCTCGCTGGCGAGAAGGAGGTATTCGAGGTCTACTATGCTTTCAGCAGCCTCGGCGTTGAGGAGTGCCTCTGGGACGCTGAGGGGAAGGACGTGGAGTTGCACGTTGTGAGGAAGCTTTTCGAGCTTTACCCGGACTTCTTCCGCGAGAGGATTCTCGGGAGGGACATCTTCCTCACCTACAGGCTTCCCAACCCGTGGGTGGAGGTCGTCGAGAAGAAGGTTTTCTCGGAGGTCCTCGAATCCATACCCCTTGCCTCCGACGTCGCCTCCAGCTTCTACGGCTGCCGCACCGCACCGGTGTTCGAGGTTGTCCTACCGCTGACGGAGAGGGCTAGCCAGCTGAAGTTCGTCAAGGGCTACTACGAGGGCTTCGTTGCCAGGAGGAGTGGAGTGAGGCTTGGAAGCGTGGAGGTGAGGGAGGTTCTCGGAGACGTCTACCCAGAGACTGTGGAGGTCATCCCCCTCCTAGAGGACTTCAACGCGCTCTACCACCCGGAGGAGGTCCTCAGGGGCTATGTTGAGGAGTACAAGCCCAGGTACTTGAGGGTCTTTCTCGCCCGGTCAGACCCAGCCCTCAACTACGGCCTACTCACAGCCGTCCTGCTCGTAAAGACTGCTATGAGCAGGTTCTCCGTGCTGGCAGAGGAGGAGGGGCTCGACGTCTACTTCATCCTCGGCACCGGCCCCCCGCCATTCAGGGGAGGGCTTACGCCGCTAAGAGTCCGGGAGGTGCTCTCAGAGTACCCAGGCGTCTACACGTACACTATTCAAAGCGCATTCAAGTACGACTACCCAGAGGAGCAGGTGAAGCGAGCGATAGCCGTGCTGAACAACTCGCCAGTCAGGGAGCCTCCGGAGGTAAGTGTGCCCGAGAGGCTTGCGCGGAGACTCATGTCGGAGTACCAGTCAAGGGTAAACGTGCTGGCAGGCATCGTCAACGAGGCTTCCAGAGCCATCCCCTCGAGGAGGGCCAGGAAGCTCCACATAGGACTCTTCGGCTACCCAAGGGCTGTTGGCGGCGCCAGCCTGCCGAGAGCCATACCATTCACAGGAGCCCTCTACTCGCTGGGGCTGCCGCCAGAGCTCCTAGGTGCAGGCGTGCTCCAGAGCCTGACGGAGGATGA
>JAJHRM010000412.1 GCA_020832965.1 Thermofilum sp.
CTTCTTCAAGAAGTTTAAAGAATGGTACAAGAACATGAACGTGGATTTCAGGTTCTACGACTTCCAGGTGGAGGGGATCAAGGCGATCCTAGAAGAGGCGAAGAACGCGCTGCAGCAAGAAGGGAAGCGGGGCGTCGTGCTTGAGGCGCGGACGGGGAGTGGGAAGACGGAAGCTTTCCTAATTGCTTCGATTTTAGTTATTTTAGCTTACAAGCTGGCATTAATTGCAATCAATAATGATAAAAAGAAAAAGGTTGAAAACAAAGATGAGACGTATGCTAAAATTAAAGTTGAACTGCCTAAGCCCGTCCTGGATTTTGCCAAAGCTCTGATTGAGTACGCAGAAGGAAAAATTATAAAGAAGCCACGTGCGCCACCTGAAGTAGCTTCCAAAGAAGTGCTTGAAAAAGTGGTTATTGCCATTAAGCGGTTAGGTTATAACCCTGCAGAGATTGTGAAGAAGGTTAAGCTTCGTGTTGAAAGGAGTCCCCTCATAGTGATCGCTTACCCAAGGAGGGCCTTGGCTACAGATCAAATTAAAAGATTGATAAGATACGTTTATATATTTAACAATACCTTATCTGAATTAAAACCTGAATTAAAGGAAAAAATACCACCATACCTTGTGGATTATTTGAAAATTAATATTTCTATGAACTACACTGAAGTCAGATACGTCGAAGAATTATTAAGAGAACTCAGACAGTATGTTCAAATTAAAGATGGTAAAGGACAAATTGAAAACTGGTACACGATAGATCTAAAGAGATATGGTATAAGGCTATATGCATGTATAGAGAATGATAACGTTGTTGTTCAGTTACCATATGTTTTTTCACCTGATGGATCTACTTTCTTGCTAGCAAAAATTCCGTTAAATATTATAATGGATAACCATAGTTATGATTTAATATGCAATAATTTAAAAACTCTTTATTGGAGAAGATTAACTAAAGATAAAAAAGAAGTGAAAGAAGAGGAAATAGATTTTATACGAGCCTTCAAAGAACTCGTCTACGAGGATCCGGGAGATATCCACGTTACCTTATTTGAAACTCTGCGGCGTGATCTACTGAATCACCGAGCTAAGCAAATTTTCGGCGTAGAAGGCGGTATAGGGCCGTTGATTTTCGTAATTGATGAAATTCACCTGTATTCGGGGGTATACGGTGCGAGAGTGGCATATTTGCTAGATAGGGTGCTATCTAGGGTTAGACTTCAGACTGAGAAAAAGAGAGGGGCCGTTTTTGTCTGCTTGAGCGCCACGATACCGGGCGGCGAGGATTTCGTGAGAAGGTTCCTCGGAGCGGGAAGCGTCAGGAGCGGTATTAAGCCGCGCCGCACGATCCCGATGGGGGGCGAGTACATCTACGTCGTTGTGCCGGCTCTGGGGGTTGAGCACTTATCGGTGAGCATCCAGTCCGTGATGGCTCTCCACACGAATATGCCCGCGTACCCGTTTAAGGGAGGTAGGCGCAAAAAGACGCTGGTCTTCGCCGACAGCCTCGATGTGGTTTACAGGCTCCGCGTCGATCTGCGCGATGCGGTGTGCGAGAAGAGGTTGCAGGATTTGAGGAACGCCAGAAGCGTGCGCTTTTACGATACGCTTACCGACCTGAACGATAAAAAAGAAGACGTAGAAAAGGCTCTTAAGCTGCTTTCTGGGCTCGAAAAACTGAATTCCTGGCGGGAGGGCGAGCTGTGGTGGCCCTATTCGCTGGAAGACGGCGGGAGGGCGCTCGGGTTGGCTATATACACCGGTAGGGAGAAAGAGGAGATAGTGGACGCCGACCTGGTGGTGACGGATTCGGCGCTGGAGGTGGGGGTCGACTACGACGACGTAGCGGTGATCTACCAGCACGGCGCGCCGCTGAGCTTCGCGGCGCTCATCCAGCGCGCGGGGAGGGGTGGGCGGCTGATGAAGGACAACCCGCTCGTCCGGGCGGCGATAGCGGTGATGCTCTCGCCCTACCTGCCGACGCAAGCCGCCATGCTGGAGCTGCTGCTCCGCAGCGGTGGGAGCTTGCAGAGCCTGCTGGAAAGGGAGCGGCTGCCTCTGGCCGTCGAGAACAGTGCGGTCATAGAGCAGAGCATCGTTGAAGCCATTCTGGACTGTTTGACGGTAAAAGACTACCAGAGGGACGTAAGCAAGGGCTCCCGCGAAGTGGATCAGCGCGCGCAAGATTTTGAAAAACTCTTAGCGAAGATTTTGAGAGAAAAAGAATTAGAAATAAAAGACTATCTAAAGGAAACCTTTAAAGATAGACTAGGTCTAGATGTAGAAAGAAGAATTGATGAAGTTTTATCTGAGTTAAAAGGTGAGTTGCCATCAGCAGGTGAGGATAGATGGTAGATCTCTTAGAGCATGTTAATGAATCAGAAGTTCTGAAAAAGTATATTCCCTCGAAACTATTTGCTGAAACATCTCTTCCGGAAGTATGCATAAAAGCTGAGCGTAAACAATGCAAGCATGAAGATGTAGAGAATGTCATTGCTAGCTGCGTACCAGGGCG
>JAJHRM010000413.1 GCA_020832965.1 Thermofilum sp.
AACTCTCAGCTTGTCCTCCACCCAGTTCACACAGTCTTCGAGAAACCTCTCTGCACTAGCTTCTGCGATCCACGTCCCAAGCGACTTCAACCTCCGGTCCGCGCTGTCCAGAAGGAAGTGCAGCGCCGCAGCCTGCAGATGCGCCTCATCAAGCCTCCCCAGCCTCCGCAGGCACTCGAACAGCCTCTGAGCACCGTGCTCCAGCGCCGCACTTATGTCCGGTTGCTCACTAAGTTTCTCGGTAAGCATTTCAAGACCTATGTCGTGAGCGCCGCACTCGCCGCGATCTATGAGCTCGTTTACAAAAACTACTACACTCTCGGGTAATCCTATTAAAATCCCACATAATCTATGAGTACTCCATGAAGGCATTAAACTCAGGAGAACTTACATAATAACTCGCATATAACTTTTACCCATCATGGGTGCGGCACGCACATCATAATTTAAGAGGACTGACCAGCTGTGCGGGGGGATTGTGCTGATGCTCTTCAGGCGATTCTGCACGATGGGTCATGGGGAAATTATGCCTGGTAACAGCTTGTTGAGGTGGTATTTTCAGCAATAGGTATTTGACCTGAGAACTGGGAAGTGCTCCCAGAGGAGGAGGCGCATGGAGATGATATGGGTGCTGCTCTATGCTGTGCTGGGCCTGCTGGCGTTCGTTGCACCTAGAGATGTTCATAGTGCTAAATCACTGCTTGATGCTTTAGACTCGGTTTCTTACGCTCTCTTCTGTTTACAGTTACTCACCTGTGTGTTCAGCCTCGACGCTACCGGTAGCGTGGAAGCTGTTCGTGCCTTTCTCAATGATTCTCTTGAAGGACTGGTCTATTACTGTATATACCTCATTTTCGCGAATATAAGCAGGTACTTGTGGTTTAAGAGGATTAGCGTAGGGAGAATTCTCAGTTACTTCATAGCACTAATGCTCCTCAGCCTAGTGCTGCAGATATACCCGTGAAAGAGAGCTTTGCTTCTAGTGAAAATCAAAAATCTTCTAGCTGGGCTTAACGAGGCTTCGAGGATCTTAGAGAGGCTTGAGAGGCTCGCTTCCTCTGAGGGCCTCGAGGCGTCCCTGGAGCTCTCAAAGTTGAGGGAAGATCTCCTGGCTCGTAGGGTGCTCGAAGAGCTTGGAGGGCCTTGGAGGACGTCCTTCAAGGCTCAGAAGAACTTTGCTAGAGATCACGGCCTGGAGTACTTGATCTAATGCGGTAAAGCCGAGACGGGCAGTAGCATGCTGCGCTAAAGATTCAGTGTGCGCAAAGGTACTTCGCACCGTCCTGCAGCTACAGGGTTGGGTTGTGGGATTGATCGTGAAGGTGGAGAAGCATGCTGTCTTCAGGGGCTATGTCTTCATAATCGAGGTAGTTGAAGCGAGTGCGATGCACGAAGTTAGCGACGTGATAATCGACGGCAAAAGTCTCAAGGAGGAGGCGGGCAGGAAAACCATACATCTATCTGGAAGCTGTGGAGGTACGCATAATCGATGAAAAGACAGCCTTGATAACTACGAGACGCGCAGACTAGGGGGGTGCAAGCACCCAGCGTGCATGGCCGTGCGTATCTAGCTCAAAGCGCACGTGGTTGTGGGCTAGCAGTGTGAGGAGGCTGGGGTTGCTCGCGGTGAGCACAAAGTTCTCCTTGGTCTCGGGGGGTAGCGCGTGGATGGCTGCTAGGAGCAGTGATGCTGCTAGTGTGAGGGTGAGCTCCTGGAGTAGTGCTCTCTGCGCGGGCGTCCGCGCCACATGGGTATGGTTGGCAGGGGGTTCTGGTCGTATCAGCTTTACCGCGCTGCGCAGCGGCTTGCAAGTGAGTGCTGGGGGTGCGCGCTCAGCGAGCGGAGGGTGCTTGAGGAGAGGTTCTGGAGAACCTCGAAGCTTCTCAGGGTGACTGTTGAGCGCGTTGGAGATCTTGGCAGTAAGTTTTCAGCGGCTCTCACGCGCAGCTTGAACCGCGCGTCACGCCTCGAGCCGGGGAGCGTATATGAGGCCATGCTCCAGTTGGTACGTAGTTACTGATGGGGCACGCCCCATCACGGTTTCTACGGGGAAAACTATCTCGGCGATGGTGTTAAAGAGCTCGCGGACCTTCATGTAAAGGCTGTTAACTAACTCTCTTTCTTTAGCCGAGAGCTCGCGTATTTTCAACCCCAAGTCCTCCGCCTCTTTTAGATGTATCACCTTGCCGTGGTACCTGTAACCGCGTACGAGCTTGTCCGCTATCTTCTCGATCACTTCTTCAACGTTCTCGCTCTTACGCTGCTCAGAGGTCTGCGCGGGCTTTCTAAACATTCTCTTGGAGAGAAGCTCTATCAAAAGGCTTTTGACGTGGTCGATCAGCGAGTCATAATGCCCGAACTCCATCACAGGGATCCCGCTGAGAGCGGCCTCCGTGAACGACTTAACCACGGAGCTCACAGCTTCACTGATCCCTGGGGCTTTGCTTACGATTTCGATAGCATCCTTCAGGACTTTCTCGCGGAGTATCTCCAGGGTTTGCCCGAAGGAG
>JAJHRM010000060.1 GCA_020832965.1 Thermofilum sp.
GTAAACGCGAAGGACAAGGATGGAGCTACCCCATTGCACTTCGCGGCCTCGAAAGGCTATCTGGATATTGTTGAATTGCTTCTCAAGAGTGGAGCGGATCCAAGCATCGTAAACAGTTTAGGCCATACACCAGCCGAGCTAGCTGAAATAAATGGGCATAGAGAGATCGCAGTGTATATTAGAGACTGGTCTAGGAACATTCTGAGTGGAACCTTCGAGAAACCCAGAGAAAACCTAAAGCCAACTGAGCCTATGAATAGACAAATATCCGCAGGTGGCAAGATAGAAATAGTTGACGTAGATTCCTCTAGCGTCCTTAGGGTTGGCGAGTGGAGTAAGCTGAGGATAGTACTTAGGGGTAAAGGCGTTTTCACACTGAAGCTTGAAGGAGACGTAGACTACATTTCAGAGGATTTTTACAATGTTAATGCTGAAGCCGGTGTCGAGTTAGCCGTAAAGCCTAGGATGCAGGGAGAAGTACCAGTAAAGGTAATAGCTGAAGGCAATGAAGCAAAAACCTCCAAGCTTATATGGCTAAGAGTAGAATCTCCCAAGGCATGCCCCAAGTGTGGGGCACAAGTAGAGCCAGGAGCAAAATATTGCTGGAGGTGTGGGGCAAGGCTAGGTTAAAGGGCTCGTTACCTCTTTACAGGTGCGTTTAGTAGTATCAGGATGCCTTAATGTATTACTCCAAGCCAAAGGGGATGATGAAGATTTGTCCAAGATGCAAGAAAACCTACCCAGATTTTACTAGAGTATGTAGATTACCACACTGCCCTAACTGTGGTTCAACAAACTTGGAGAAACCAGACTATTTTGAGTTCCTAGTTGTTGGTCTTCTTATGGGACCTTTTATGGTGTTGGGAGTATTATTCTTGCTTTTTTTGATTCTTGGTATTTTACCATCTAAAGAGGTGTTTATGGGAACTAGTCTCCTTGGGGGTCCTATTTTTTTACTAGTTCTTGAACTGATCTTTGAAGGGAAATGGCATTGTAAAAATTGTGATGAGAGATTTTATTTTCCTGTGCGAAATGTACCGTTAGTAACCTTAACTAATACGCAGGTACAGGGTTCAGGGATAGACGTGAAAGAAAATGTATGCCCCGTTTGTGGTGCACCTGTTGAGCCTGGTGCGAAGTATTGTTGGAGGTGCGGGGCAAGATTGAGTTGAGCGCAGGCATCAATATGCTTGGGTTGAGAATTTTTACTACCTTTTGAGCGATATTTATAAATATTCCTTGCTGTCATTAGGAGACCACGCTTCTTGAGGAAGTGGTGGGTAAAGATGAGGAGCTGTACAAACTGTTAAGGGAGAGGGAAAAGTGTAAATGGGCTATTTCTCAGGCTTCGAGGCTTCTCAATGAGAGATAGATTTCCCCTACAACTTAAAGGGAGATAACGTAGAGGCACATGAGGAGGCTTTTTGAGTTGTCTGATGAAGTTGAGCGTTAAGTCGTAGGAGCTTCATCAAACAATTTGGAATGCTTCGCGTGAGGCGCGGAGAACTGCAGAGACTCGTGAAACAAAACAATAGATTTTTAGGTTGTCTGTTGAAGTATTTTTTTCTTTTTTGGTTTTCAGAATCTTCTTCAATGATTGCATGTATTTGCTAATTATCTTTGAGAGAGGAAAATTTTTTAAATTGTTTCATAGATTTTTATTTGTATGAGTGACAGTTATTCCGTTCATCTGTCAAGTGTTACTTCTGCTATACGTTCTCTTGAGAGCGAGATAGAGGGTCTTAGGCGTAGCGTTGGGGCGCTTAGTGGCACAGTCGAGGATTTGCGTGATAGTATTTATTCTTTGTCTCGTGATGTTGGCCAGTTAAGTGAACAGGTCGCCACGCTGGCTAAGCGGCAGGATGCTCTTGATTCTAGGTTGACTTCTCTTGGGAAGGCTGTTGAAGGTCTTGAGGGGAGCCTTTCGCGCAAGATAGATGCAGCGTCGGAGCGTATAGCCGATAGGCTTGATGTGTTTGAGGAATCGGTTGAGGGTGTTAAAAAAGAAGTGCAAAGGGGTAATAAGACTCTGCAAGACGTACGTGGCAGAGCCGAGGAAACATTCAAGTTGCTTGATGCCCTAAGTAATCTTGTTACGGGTCTTGAAGAAGAACTTAGAAGTGGTCTTGAAGATATTCATAAAGCCTTGAATACACTACATGAGAAGAGCGAGGATCTGTCAAGGAGTTTGGAGAAATCAGAAGAGACCATACAGATGTATATAGATAAGAAGAATAGCGAAGAGGTGGGGGTCATTACTAAGGGTTTCGGAGAGTTGATGGACAGGCTTAAGCTTCTTAACGCATCGCTTGACGATTCTAGCAAGAGAAGCCTTGAAAAGCTGGATTCTGTGCGCGGGGAGCTAGCAGGAAGGCTTGAAAAGCTTCTAAGTGAGACTGACACTCTCTACGAAGAGATTTGGGAGCTAGTAGCACTTCTCGAAGATTCAAGGCTTGAGCTTATCAATCTTCTCGACTCGCTTGGAAGCTCAGTTGATACAATAAAAGAAAATGTTAATTTAAAACTCACAGAGGTGGCGTAAATGTCTCTCGATACTGTCCGCGAAAGAAGCAAAAAAGAAATAGAAAAAGTACAGAAAAAAATAAGTGAGGGTAAGGATCTTAGTCGAGATGAAGCAACCCTTGCACTTATAGATCTATCTTTCCCGTTTATTGAAGCAAAGTGGAATTCCGTCAGCCTTGAGGTCTCTAGGCTTGGAGAAAGCGTCAAGACTTTGTCTACATCTGTTGACTCGCTCAATAGGAACTTCTCAGAGAGAGGTGAAAATCTACTCCAAAAGGTTCAATCCTTAGCCACAAAGTTCGAAGAACAAGCTAAGAAGTTACTTGGAGACCTAGATAAGAGAATTGAGACGGCGAAGAAGTACGAGGAAAACCTTTACTCAATGGCTCAACGTATACAGGGACTTGAAACTCGGGAGGCTCAAGTAGATAAAATGCTCCAGGAAGCTACACAGCTTAGATCAGCCCTCCAGTCCTCGAAGCAAGAACTTGAGACCAGGTTGAAGGAGTTCTCATCATTTTTTTCAGGCATACAAGAAACACTAAGAGAGTCCCACGGAGTCCTTGCAAAGCTTTCTGAGAGAGCTTCAGCAACGCTTCGTGATGTTGAAAAGAGAATAGATGAACTTAAGGTTTTGCAGACAAAGCTAGATGCTGAGAGAAACGATCTGGAAGCTTACAGGAAAGAGCTGATGCAGAGGGAGGCGGATTTAGTTAAGCGTGAGAAAGAGTTCCAAGTCATATCTGCGAAGTTGGGTGAAATGAGAGAAGAGATATCTAGGCTTGAAGAGGCTAAAAAGAGGCTTGGCCAGGAACTAGAGAGCCTCGAGAAGAATATTCAGGAAAGACTTCCATGGCTTAACAAGAGAGAAAAGGATTTAGCTGATGGAGAACAGAAGGTTATGGAGCTTCTCGAGAAGCTATCCGCAAGACAAGAAGATTTAAGGAAGCTGGGAGAAGAGCTTGAACGAAGACGGGTCGAGCTTAATGAGAGAGAGCTTGCCATTAAACAACACGAAGCCGAGTTGAAAAATTGGGAATCAAACCTGATAGAAAAAGAGAAAGAAGTTGAGAGACATGAAGCTCTACTTAAAGAAAAGGAAAAAGCCTTATCAGAACGTGAGAAAGCCGTTGTCGCTGACGAGGAAAAAGCCAAAAATATGTTGCAAGACCTTTCAAAAAGGCTTGCATTTATAGAGGAGAAGGAAAAAGCCCTAACTGAGCGTAATCAGAAGCTCCAGGATTGGGAAAACAAGTTAAAAGAGTGGGAGGAAAGACTCAAGGGATGGAGAGAGGAACTAGATCATATGAGCATTAGCCTTAATGAGAAAGAAAAGAGACTACTAGAGCGAGAAAAGGTGTTAGACGCACGAGAGGCCAAAGTCGAGGGGCAGATGAAAGAGCTACAGGAAGCAATGTTAAGGCTCGAGGAGGAGAGGAAAGCTCTTGAACAGGCTAAAGAAGAGCTTCGTAGGGGAAGAGCTTCTCTTGAGAGGGAGCGAGAAGCTCTGCTCTCTTCTTCGTTGAGGATTAATGCTAGGGCTCGTGAGCTGGACGAGAAAGAGCAGAGGCTCCGCGAGTTCGAGAAATCCCTAAAATCCAGGGAAGCTAGTTTTAATGAGCTGGAAAATCTAGTGAAACGTTTGCAGGAGGAAAGGGAGAAACTCACCCATCAGCTTGCGGAGTGTAGGGCTAAAGTAGAGCAAGTTGCTAAAGCCTAAATAGTTTTGTGCTAGTGGATTCTCAATAGTATTTTTTCTATCTTTTCTAAAAAGATTTCCATTGTTGGGGGATCCTCGGAACGTGCCTCCAACACTATATCTCGTATTTGGTCAGGTAAGTTTCTAGTATCGTTTTCGTATAAACCAGAAACAAGGTCGAAGAGAACCCTCCCTAGGGCGTATACATCGGCTCGGCTATCTGGGGCAGGATGATAATAATGAGGTGTAAAGCCCACTATGTTTTGCGTTAATCTTTCACGTAGAGCTGTTTGGAAGTCTGTCAGCACAACTCTTCCCTCGTTATCAATAAGAATGTTCTCAGGTTTTATATCGCCATGCTTCATGAAAACACGTCGCTCATAGCATTTCTCAAGGGTTTTTCCAACTTGAAGCGCAACAATCATAGCTTCGCGAATGCTCAATACTCTTTGTTCAGCGACATCCTTTAGGCTACCCTTTGGACAGTATTGTATGGCAATATATGGAATCTCAATAGTGTCCATTGCAGTTCGAACATCTGCAATATCACTCTCGTAGAAATCGACAAGGTGCAATATATGCTCGGTCTCTCTTATTTCCTTTATCTTTTTCAGTATTGACACTTCTTCTTCAATTAGTTTTTTGCTAATTTCTCCTGCTGTCAGAAATCTTATATTAGCCCCATTGACTAAGCATATTTCCTTGGGGATCTTGAGTGCTGCTTTTAATCCCTCTCTTTCTGCTAAAAACACTTGGAAAAAGCCTCCCTCCCCAAGGTGTCCAAGAATTCTCCATCCATTAACTGTATAGATTACAGTCATCCTCATGTATTTTGCACGTTCAGGGAGCTTTGCTAAAGACTCTATTGGCCTGTTCATGTATAATTGTGATGGCAGAGGACCTGTAACTTCCCGAACAGGCGCCTCAACAGTTACGACCCCCTCGATTCCTATTCCAGGAAATTTGTATACAACACGGGCCGTCACGCGTTTGTCATGTACAAATACACGTGACTCCCACTTTGCAATGGATCGGGGAGAGACTTTGAGCCCTGTTGCAGATTTTAAAGGAACTGCGCCCTCTAGCGTGATTACTGCCTCAATTGGTAAGGGGGTTGAGTTCTCTATTAGAATTGACACTTTACCTTCTCCCCTCTCAGCTAGACATTCAACTGAAACACGAGGCTTTTCTTTACTAGCTTCCTTTGCCAATTCACTAATAGCTTTCTCTAGCTCATTAATGTTCCTGAAAGTTTTGCCCCTGAGTGCACCGATTACATTATCAATTCCTGGTCTTTTAAGGAGACTTTCAGCACTATCCCGAGCTTTCTTGATGAAATTTATTATAAGTTTTTCGTTGCTTCCATTACTCATCATCTCTTTAACGCTTTCATCATAAAAGCTGGTATCTACCGGTAGTTTAGAAAGCGTTTTATGAAGTCTCCATAGCTCAATCGACAAAAGATAAACATTTCCCTTCCATCCATAGAGTTCCGCTAGCCGAGTATACTTTTCACGAAAAACGGATAGCCCTGCAGAGTCTGTCTCCTTCATAAATATCCAATCAAGTAATACACTCACAGAGCAAAAATTTTTCGATGTTAACATTTTTCTCGAGCACACGCAAAGTGTGCAACTCACTCGTAGGTGCACGCGTCCCAAATCTCAGCGGGAGACTTAGCGCCGTTAGAATGAAGCAAGAGCTTTCTTCGGTGCCAGCATTGCTCAAGGCATAGCAGAGTAACCAACAAGCATATGAATGCTGAGCGTGTGCCACATTTGGTCTGTGGTGCTATCTAAGCCTCAGCGGTTTTCCGCCTTTTAAGGGCTGCTATTTTAACGGCTTCGCGAAGCACCTCCAATAGCTTTTCAACTCTCTCTAAGAGCTCGGCAAGCCCCCTTATGCGCCTCCACGTCACTATTCTGGAGTTTCCGGTCGAAACCCTCTTCTCGTTAGAGGGCTTTGAAGCCTGGGTTGGCGCCCAGATGCACCCCTCTCGTTCCTTCGAGAGCGTAACGTACTAGTAAGGCATTTAACATCTAACGCTCATAATTCAGATGATGAGTGATCGAGAAGAATTGCTAAAAGCGACTCGAGAAGGAGACGTCCAAAAAGTTGAGGAACTATTGAGTAAAGGTGTCGATCCAAACGTTAAAGATGAAAATGGGCACGCGAGGCCTGAGACTGTTTGGAGCTCCTCCAAGGCGGTGACCAAGCTAGCGGAAGTCAAAGCCGCGCGGCTAGCAGAGGCAAAGGCTATTGTTAAGGGCTTGCCCGCAAGCCCTGGCGTGGCCTACGGCAAGGCGAAGGTCTGCCCGACGCTGGAAGACGCGAAGCAATTAATGCAGATAGGCGACATTCTAGTTACTAAGATGACAGATCCAGATTGGGTCCCGTACATGAGACTTGCTTCAGCAATCGTTACGGATGAAGGTGGAATGACTGCGCATGCCGCCATTGTCAGCAGGGAGTTGGGCATACCCTGCATTGTGGGAACTAGGGTGGCCACCATGGTCATGAAGACTGGGGAGTACTATACCGTGGACGCTAGAGCAGGGATTGTCTACGAGGGCTACGTTGAGGATCTCTTGGGCAGGAAGGAGGAGCCGGTTGCGCTGCTACTGCCCCCGAGTATCGTCGGCGTTGAATGCTCAAGGCTCCGCGTTGGCGAGTGGGGTAAACTCATCGTTAAGCTTCGTGGCTCGGGTACTGCTTCATTGAGCCTTAAGGGCGACGTGGAGTGGCTGGATCCTGGACGTGTCCAGCTTTCCGGCGAATCCGTGGTAGAGGTGCCAGTGAAGTCGAAGACAAGCGGTGAGCTACCTGTAAGGGTTGTTGTCAAGTCCCCGAGCGGGGAGGACGCCAAGATAACATGGTTGAAGGTGGAGGATAGGGCTGGAAAGTGCCCAGCCTGCGGTGCATAATTAGAGCCAGGAGCAAAATACTGCTGGAGGTGCGGAGCGAAACTGTCATAAGGGCAAGGCTTTAACGTTCAGGGAGAGGAGATTTTGCCCTTTAGTTAAATGTATTCTAGCTTTATCCCTTTGTCTTGTACTATGGCGACGCATCTCTTTACGCCTTCGTAGGCGCTGCTTGTGAAGACTGTGAGGACTCTGCCATTGAAGCCTCTCGGCGGCTTTGGCCCCAGCATGGTTTTCTTGCTTGGGGTGGGGAAGCTGAACCTGTAGCCCTGCTCTACCACCTCGTGGGACCTAATGATGCCTGTGAGCTTGTTTTTCCTGAGGAACTCCTCGAGGGGCTTCCTGCCGAAGAGGTAGATGCCTTCTCCCCTGTCGCTCGGCGAAAAGGTCTCGACCTCCTCTGAGGGGTCGTTCCACAATAGCTGGAAGGCTTCCTCGCTTGAGGGTATAAGGTCCTTCTTGGGGAGCCTGGCTATCTCTTTGAGGCTTGGCAGGCTGGTGGGTATTCCTCCGTGGGTGAGAAGTAGCCTGTAGGGCTTGAGGAGAGCGGCGTATGGCAAGGCGCTCATTGTCTCGTTGAACCTTACGAGTAGCTCGAAGGCTTTTCGGCCCATCTTTTTTACCAGCTCGTAGTAGAAGCCGTAGCTCTGGTTCACAAGTATAGACTCGTGGTTCCCCCTGAGAAGGAAGACTCTCTCCGGGTGCATGAGCTTGAGGGCAAGGAGGTATGAGGCTGTCTCGATTGAGAAATTTCCCCTGTCAACGTAGTCGCCAAGAAAAACCAGATTGTAGCTGTCTAGGTAGCGTCCCGTTATCTTCAGGACCGCCTCAAGGTCCCCGTGCAGGTCTCCAACTATGACCGCTGGTTCCTTTAGGGTTAGAATCTGGGGTTTCCTCAGCAAGACCTCTTCAGCCGCCTTGAGGACAGGCACAAGGTTAGTATAATCGGGCGCAGAACTAGACTTGCAGTCTTCGAGAACTTTCTTGACATGATGTGAAAGACTCATAAGCTTACAATATGCGAGGGTTATTAATACTATTCCTTGAAATAACTTTGCTCCACGAGACTATTATGCAACCTTAGCCCCACAGTAACCACAGTACTTCGCACCAGGCTCTAGCGGCATGCCGCACCTCGGGCACCTTAAAGCTCTATGGGAGGATCTGGCAATGTTAACCGTAAGCGTTCCCTCAGGCTCACCGGAACAACTTGAACACTTGAGCATGATGCTTGCTTCGCAGCTAAGAGGTACCTTATAGCTTAGAGTGGAGCCACCCTTTACTCTTGTTGAGAGAAGATTTCTTTTCCCGTCAATGATAGAGATGGTTAAAATGTAGATATTTTCGGGGTCTGCGTCAATCTCAACATTAATAGTATCACCAACTTCGATTCTGCCCAGGATAAACTCGGCGTCGTCACCTTCATCAAGCTTAAAGGGTGCAGTTAATAGGCTTTCCTCTGCCCCTTCTTCCTCCTCCTCGCTGCCCATGACTGTTTTGCTAGGCTTACCTCCAGATCTGCTAACAAATTCTTCGATTATTTTCACAACATCTTTGCGATTGCTCTCGCGAGCAATGTCTAGGGCAGTCTTCCCATCGCTGTCCCTAATGCTTGGATCAGCACCATGCTTAAGCAATAATTCTACCATATCAGCGCAACCACCTAAGGCAGCTAAGTGTAAAGAGGTTAAACCTTGATCATTAACATTTGCATCCGCACCGTTTTCCAGTAGCACCTTGGCAACATCAACATTTCCATGCATGGCAGCCAGATGTAAAGGAGTTAGACCTTGATGATTCCTCGCGTTTACGTCTGCACCATGCTCAATAAGCAACTTAGCAATGTTAGATCTATTTACATCTGGTGCTACCGCGCCTGCTGCTACCCAGTGCAAAGGAGTGCCGAATGCACCCTTTGCATTTATGTCAGCGCCGTTCTCTAGTAAAACATTGATAATTCTACTCTTACCAAAGGCCACTGCCCAGTGTAAGGGAGTGACCCCCTTCTCATCCTTAGCATTCACATCTGCACCGTGCTTGATCAATAACTCAGCAATATATGCACCAATCTCATCGACATAAAGAATAGCGACATAGTGAAGAGGAGTCTTGTGTGAGTCATCTTTAACATTTGCATCTACACCTTTTTCCAAAAGCTCTTTAACCTTAACAACATCGCCATTCTTTATAGCTTCAAGGAGCTCCTTACTTAGATCCACGTAAATCTAGGAAAAACGTTCCTATTTATATTTTTAGCACGCGCTATTAAATTCGCAGAGTAATAGGGTTATTTTTGTTCTTTTGTTGGCGGAGGTGTCGGTGTTGCTGGTGCGAGTACTAGTCCTATGAGTGCTATGCCTATTGCTGCTGCGAGGCTTGTTGAGCCGAAGATTAGGGCTAGGGCTAGCAGGACCGCGAGTATGCCCACCCATTTCCCCCTGTCCGGCTGGGTGATGGGGACGGGTACTTTGAGCAGTGAGTAGCCTATGACTGCGATCACCGCTCCGAGGATGATCCATATCGCTGCTAGGATGGTCCCGCCGATTGGTATGAGGCCTATTATGCTGGATGCTCCTGGGAAGAGCGTGCCGAGTAGGGCGGAGATCCCGTGTGAGAAGAGGAGGATGATTAGCCCTTCGACTATCTTGGATAGCCCTAGTATGAGCGCGATGATTGCTCCTATCTTTATGAGGAGGGAGGATACGCTTGGAAGTATTTGCTCCATATGAAAATGCTTACACAATTTAGATATAAATTTTGCTATCCGTAGCGCACGCTGTTAGGAGCGTATGAGAGAGTGCTACTTAGCTCGTTCTAAGAAAGTGGACCCGCACCTGCTAAGTGAGGTTTTCACTCAAGAGAGTGGCTATGATTTGTGTTTTGTTAAACGGATCCTAAAAGGGTTGTTTAGAGGGGTAAATTTCTGTAGCAAGATATTTTGCTAGTGTGTCTCTTATTTGCTGAGCGCTGGGTCTATCATTGGGGTTTATCCTTAGGCAGGACTTTACGAGTTCGTCTATCTCTCTTATACCAGTTGTTTTTATTGTAAGTTCTCCTCTTTTAAGCTTTGCTAATGCCTCCTCGTATCCTACATCGTCCATAGGCATTAAGGGTTCGCCCAATATAGCCTCGTAGAGTATAAGACCTAGGGCCCAGGAGTCGGTTTTCTCTGAGAGTTTCCCTCCTCTGATCTGTTCTGGCGCGGCGTAGCCTGGAGTGAAGCCTGGCTTAGTTCTTGATATCGCTGAGATAGCTTTGGCAGTGTTGAAGTCTGACAGTTTTGGCACCCCATCAGAAGTAAAGAGTATGTTTTCGGGCTTGATGTCTCCATGTATGTAGCCTTTTGAGTGTAGAAAGACCAGGGCGTCAGCTATCTGTACGATAACTTCGGCTGCCTTTACAGACCCCAGGCCCCCTTGCTTTAAAACGTCTCTCAGGGAGCATCTGCATAGCTCGAATACCAGAGCCGGCGGTGAATCAAGGAAGCGTTCAAAGCGGACTATACAGGGATGAATCGAGGCGTTTCTTAAAACATCCACTTCTCTTAGGAAAGGCTTCAAGTCAATTTCTATCTTTGTAGGCGTTTCACTAGCTAATAGCTCGAGAAACACCTGGTTAGGCATTTTTACAGCGTGGCTTATACCAAGATCATCCATACAGACAACTACTGTGGCAAATCCCCCTGTACTCAGATATCCCCTGCATTCGAAACCGCCGAATCTTATTCTCTTTTCGAGACGTTTTATGTTAAGTGAAGGCAAAACCATTTGGACTGGTCTGCCAATAAGCCACCTGAGAAGGAGCTCTACCCGTGTACCTACTCTTAGGATAACAAGTTTTGAATCTTTTCTTCCATAAGACTCGATAGTAACAGTCACAGGAACTTCTCCTATGGATTTTGGTTTAACGGGGATATCGATTGTTGTTTCGCCTGATAAATCTACATAATTGGAGGCCTGAAACACTACGTCTCCCTCAATTTTTATGGTTGCCTTTCCTGAGCCCCTAACCTTGAGAATTATCTTCCCCCATTCATCTAAGAAAAGCTTTCCATGTTCAACCCCGATAATCGCCAGAGACGTGGCACTAAGATACTCCTCCAGGACTCTGACTATATCTTGATAGCCCATTTCCCGTGCAAGCTCTAAGGGGGTTAGACCATTAATCCCACGGATATTTGGGTCAGCTCCGTTTTCAAGCAAAAGCTTGACAACGTCTGTTCGGCCAGATAGAACGCTAAGGTGTAGAGGGGTATTGCCCTGTGCGTCTCGAGAATTCACATCCGCTCCATGAGTAATCAGGAACTTTATAACCTCAATGTTGCCTTTCTCGGCGGCGAGGTGTAATGGTGTGAGTCCGAGAAAAGTCTTAGCATTTATGCTTGCGCCGTGCGAGATTAAGACTTTAGCTGCATCCAGGTATCCCTTTTCAGCTACATAGTGCAATGGTGTCCAGCCGTCTGAGTCTCTAGCATCAATGCCTGAACCATGCTTGATTAATAGCTC
>JAJHRM010000061.1 GCA_020832965.1 Thermofilum sp.
GGCAAACTGTGAGCACAACGCGCGCAGGAGCAGGTGCAACCAGAAATGCTCGTAGCCAGTAGCTCTGCAGGGTGCGCGTTAAGTCTTGGGTGTGCATTGTGAGTAGCAAAGTTAAATTACTAAGTCTCTAAAATGGACTCGTGCAGCCTGCTGGGCGTGTGGCTGAGATCTACAGAAAAATGATTCACTTACTACTTAGTTTTTTACTGCTCTTGCCATTTATCGTCCACCTGCCATGGCCTCTGACTATACAAAACTACTACTCCCTCGGTCTCTTCATGGCTGCCTTCTTGAACAGCCTAGTTGCACGGAGAGTTAAAGTTTTGCACGAGCTTGAAGAAGCTAGGGAAAACATTGAAAGCCTTATAAGTAAAGCCTGGGCAGAAATTAAACAGCCTTTATTCATTATCGAGCACACACTCTCCAAGCTCCAGGAGTTAATTGCCAGCCAAATATCGCTGTTGGAGAGAGACTACGAGAAAAGGGAGGGCTACGTTGGTTTGCTTTACGGCATGATCGGGGCGACGCTGAGCATTCTCGTAGCTCCTGGAACAACGATCTACGGCATACTAGCCCTGGCAATTGTTGACACCATACCGGCACTGCACGACTTGCTTTTCAGCAGTTCCAAGAAGTCTCTCCGCGGGTCTACCCTGGCGCTGGTGGCATACTTCTTTGTCCTGATAGCACTCGGCGCCCCCTTAATCCAGTCACTCCTCCTCTCGATAATAGCATGTATAACCGAGTACATTTCACCCGAAGACAACTTGACAGTTCCCCTCGTGTCCACCCTCGCCGCCTGCTACCTCGGCTTACCCCCAAGGAATCCTGCTTAGCGCGCTTCCGCGGCCCGCATCGCCCGCTCTTAACAACAGAGGTCACCTTAATTGCTGTGTTTACGTCTGTGAACGTCTGTGCCCACATAGCGCGCATATGACTGCTTGCGCGTGTTGCATTCTGGAAAACCTGCTGCAGTTTCATGCCTTATGGTGAGTACTGCGCATGCTTCGCTCCTCGTGAGAGGTGTAGCTCCCGGGAAGTACAAGAGTGTCTACGGGAGCGGATTATACGTTTCGCGTAGCGCGCGCGCACCCTCATAGCGCCCGTCATCTTTGGTCGGGGTGCCCCTCACCGCGCCCCAGTTGTTGCTCTGGGGTGCTCGGGGTGTCATGGGGTCTGCCCGTCGCCGGGCTTCACCCCCTCCTCGGTCCCGCGCGCGAGAGCCCCTGGAGGCATTGGATCCTGCCAGCCCCCAGGCGAACGGTGCTAGTAGGCGAGCGCGCTTTCGTGCTCCTCCAGCCATTCCCGCAATGAAGCTAGCACCCTGCATGCCACCGCCGTGTAGTCGTCGCACTCCTCCCTCACCATCCCGGCGAAGTAGCTGTAGCGCGCGCAAGAGCTACGCGCGCTAAGGTCTAAGCGTTAAAGCGACGTAAGCTATGGCTGAAGCCAGGAAGAGTATCAGTATCAGCATCGAAACTATCCTCTTCAGAGTCTCTCTCCTCATACCTACCGCCTATAGCTAGCCATGCTAAGACTAAGAATCCACCGAATAATATTAGTGTTTCTGATCTGAGTATCGTGCTTATGGGCGTGTTTAGTAAAGAGGTAAAGTTCCCCAAAATGCTTATCACATTTTTGGCAGCTTCTAATTCTCCCCGGGCACCCATTCCTTTAAAGACTACTTTCCCATTGGTCAAAACTAAGACTGTTGGAAAGACTGAGACATTAAACTCGCTTGCTAAGTCATTTTCGTCGCGTGCAACGATCCACGTAACATTGTTTTCCGCAATGTACCTGTTGAGGACACTAGGTGTATCGAGGGGCGACACTGTGAGTGATATGACAGTCACGCCTGGAAGCTTTGAAAGGTTTCTAAGAACAGGAACCAGGTACTTGCATCCAGTGCACTGTGTATAGAAAAATTCTATGACAAGAATCCTGCTTTCCTGGGCGGCGTTTAAATCTAGCCTTGTTGAGTTTAGCAGGGTAATTACGGGGAGTGTTTTAAGGCTTGCATTTGGCTTAGAACTTTGAACCATGCTCTTCTCTAAAAAAACTGTCACGTTTTGCACGTGTATAGCGGAGCTTTGCAGAGGTTTGCAGAGGACTCTGACTCTGTAGTTTGAGGTCCCATTTACCACGTTTAGGATTGAGGGTGATGCTGTACAGGAGTAATTACTCGGCGACTTAACCTGTACCTGGTAAATATCCACGGGTAGGGAAATGTTAGTGCTGGGGACAAGCATAGCTGTATAGTTATTTTTTGTCATTGATGAAGCCACGACTATAATGCCTCCCGGCAACCTCTCTGGGGATTCCAGGAATACGTTTACCTTTTCAAGTTCAAGCCTAACTGTAAGTGTGCTCATGTTAGCAGTTACTTCGAAGTCTCTGGTTAAAGACTTGTATTTTGGAGCATTAGCGATCAGGGTGTACTTTCCTAGTGGTAGGTTTACAAGTGCCTTCCCGTAGGCGTCAGTGGTTACAGTAATGTTTTCTCTACCGATTATCTCCACTTTGGCTTGCGACACGGGACTGCCGTCCTCTCCAAGAACACTTAGTTGCACCTGTTGCCTCTGCTCCTGTCGACGCGTAATTTTCAAGGTGATGCGAGTATCACTTGTAATGTCTTGTGTGAGTGTTACCGGTGTATAGCCGACTTTTTTAACACTTATCTCGTATGATCCGGGAGTCAACTCGATGGTCACTGTGCCGTTCTCACTTGTTATGAAAGTTTGAGAGGGCCCAGCTCGTGAGCTAACCTCTACTACAGCTCCCCCCGCGGGGGCTCCACGATCATCTACGACTGCTAGAGCCAGTTTCACGGTGGTAACTTTTAAAGCGGCAATTAGCATGCTGTCGCCGTAGACGCAGTAGAAGCTGTCCAACGAGCCGAGGGCGATCCTCGGAGGGCTGGGAGCAGCATCCCACGCAACACGGTAGTAGGCAATTCTCGAGGGTTTGCCAGAGATTGCATATACCTCGACCTCCCCAGTTTTAAATATAGCTATGTAGGTCCCATCGCTGGCTACTACGGCTCTGCTTGTTGGTACTGCTACCAAGTCGGCGCAGTCCAGTTTTAAATTGCACATCCTTAATGTGCCGTCGGAGAAGACTGCTAGGAAGGAGTCGTTGTTAAAGGGTATGAAGCTTTGAATTTTTCCCAGCACTTTTCTGGTCTCAATGCTCAGGTATGGAAGCCTAAACACGTAAGTTAAATAGCCATTTGTACCATTCGGCTGAGCCCTCTGTGCAACTAGAAAATTGCCGACAATTAGCTTTGAAGTCAGCCCGCTTTGAAAGGATGCTATTTTTTTCACGGTTTGCTGATCGACGCGGTAAACCTCTATCCTGTTGTCTGTCAACTGGCACAGCTCACACTTAGTGTCTATGGTTTCAGCAACGAGGTAGTTTCCCCAAAAGTCTATAGAGAAAACCTCCACGAGAACATCGTCCTTGGTGTTGAGATCACGCTCAAAAATCCTCTTCTGTGCCGCCGTATCTATTACTGCAAGCCTTGTCTCAGGGTAGCTCCTATCACCCACCTTAACGTAGTACCTGGAACTGACTGCCAAGTATCTGCCGTCCCCGCTAAGTGATGCTAGAAGAAAAGAGGTCTCATCACTCTTCTTCGCTAAAAACGCGTTCATGATTGCGAGGGTGGAAGTGTTTAGGAAGTATACATTCCCGCTTCTATCAACAGCTACCACCGAGCTAGAAACGTTTAATCCAGGTTTCATGTAAAAGATTTCTCGGCCTGGGCTAATCAGCTGACTAGCTGCGGCCCTCTCCTGCCTATCAACTATGCTGCACGTACCATCGCTAAAGCACAGGAGTACGCCAGCACCGGGTAGAGCTGTTAGCGAAGTTATTGTTTTCGTAAACGTTTTTTGCAGGAAAGCATAGCTGGGCTGCGGAAAAACGGGGATGAAGGCTAAGTGTAGGATGAGTAAAGCCAGTGCTAGGCAGTATATCCTCTTCATGGTTACTCTGTCTCCTTCAGTAAGATCCTGACCGGCACTCCATTCAGTATCTGAACAATAATTGGTATCCCCTCGGCTCCATAGCTAGAAGATAAAGCGCTACTCAACTTGTAGAGCGCCTCCCTAACGCTAGTGAGCGATTCTAGGGTGTCCCGCTGGGACTCTATAGTCTCCTCTAACACGCTTAGCTCGTCAATTGCCCTGGCATTGACGACGACCTTCAGACCCATGTAGTCTATCTCGTTGAGTGTGGTGAGCTTCTCACCCATGAGGTCTTCTAAAACTTTCTCGATCATCCGCATCTTCTCAGCCCTGGCTTTAACGGCTTCATACCTCTGCTCCAGTTGGCTTAAAACCTTCTGCAAATTCGCAATTTGCGAATCAATGTACTTTAAAAGTTCATCGAAGCTATTGAACTGGTAAAGATTGTAGGACACTTATTGCACCTGAATAGCTATACGTGTTGCTGTTTAAAAAATTTAGCTAGGCAAGTCAGCGAAGCATGCAAAAATGTAGTGAGAGTGTTACGATCGTATTTTGTTAGCGCGTATGCGCGCCTGCCGTCGCCCCGCCTTTTGTCGTGGGTCAGCAGCCGCCCCTTTTACTGGTTTCATTCCGCTGGAGTCACCGTGCAGCTTTCTGTCTTGAACCTCGTTGGTAGCTGTCCCCGCGTTTTTAGAACGTTTAGTGCGGCGCAGAAGTCGCTGTGCATTGAATGGTCATGCGGACAACGCATAAGTCCTCGAGGCCCTCTCCTCACTCCTACGTCTAGTTAAGGACAGAGCTTCGGTGCGAAGTATCCTGGAACAGCGTACACCGCGGTGCCATCGTTCTCGGCGGCTGGCGCTACTCTATCCATGAGCCTCCGTAGTTTCAGAGGCCCACGTTGCTCTCCGTGCGGCTTGATTTGCAATTTTTGTGGGGATAGCCGATGTAGACCTCCGACGCTCAGAGTTGCCTCAGAACCTCGACTACGTGAGATGCAAGTTTTTAAAGGCTTCCTCGACGTACCTCCTCCATTTGTACGCCAGCGCGCTGTTGAATATTCACCCGCCCCATCTCCTCTTCCTCGACTGGTACGTCCTCACCGCTCTTAGTAGATCTATCTTCCTAAAATCGGGCCAATAGACGTCGAGGAAAACGAGCTCCGAGTATGCTATTTGGTAAAGCAGGAAATTGCTAATCCTCAATTCTCCCGATGTGCGTATGACGAGGTCTGGTTCAGGGTAGGGAATATCGCCTGTATAAAGGTACCTCGCGAACACGTCTTCATCAACTTCGTCTACTGAGAGCTTGCCTGCACAAATTTCTCTGGATATCTTCTTGACAGCGTCAACAATCTCTCTCCTCCCGCCGTAAGCTAACGCGATGTTCAAGAACCTCTTGTTGTACTGGAGAGTCTTTCTCTCAAGCTTCTCGATTTTCTCCCTAAGGCTTTCCGGCAACAGGCTCGTGTCCCCTATCACCTTGACTCTTACCTCGCGCTTCCTCAGCTTCCCCGAGGATTCCACCTCGTCAATCTTCCTGTCGAGCAAGTCGAATATGTGTTCCAGCTCTTCCCTGGGTCTATTCTTTATATTCTCGGTCGACAGAACGTAGAGCGTAACGATCGAGATGCCTAAATCGTAGCACCACTCCAGGACATCCTCAACTTTGTCTGCCCCGAACTCGTGCCCGAGCCATTGTGGGAAGCCGTGCTCCTTTGCCCAGCGCCTGTTGCCGTCAAGGATAAACGCCACATGAATAGGAATGGCGCCTTTCCTCACTTCCCGCTCAAGGAGAAATTCGTAAACCTTGTAGACTCCTAGCGTCTCCGCGATTCTACGCCACATGGCCACTCAACCACTAAGTTTTTACGGCGCGGTTACATAAAAAACAGGTGTCTTTAAAATCTGTGTTTAGAAGAGAGATGTCCGCGGATCCCCAGCAGCTGAGGAAGGAGATCTCCTCCATAATCGATCACACAAACCTAAAGCCGGATGCAACTGAAAAGGAGCTTGAGGCAACCTGCCGGGAGGCAGTAGAGTATGGCTTCTATGCCTGCTGCATCCCGGGTTTCTACGTTGAAAGGGCTGCAAAGGAGTTCGGTGGGCAAGTAAGGATCGTGACGGTCGCCGGTTTCCCCCATGGAAACTCGCACTCATCCGTGAAAATTAGGGAGGTTGAAACAGCCTACGTTAAAGGCGCAGTCGAGGTCGATGTGGTTGCGAACATTTCTCTACTTAGGGCGGGTCTCTATTCTGAAGCCCTTGAAGAAATTAAGGAAATGCTTGACATTGCTAGGAGTTACGGAGGAATGCTCAAAGTAATTGTGGAGACAGGCTATTTTTCCGGGGAGGAGATATTCAGGATAGCCAGGGAGCTGGCGCACGTGGGCGTCCACTACGTAAAGACCTGTACAGGCTTCGGTCCGCGCGGAGCAGCACCAGAAGATGTCCTGACCATTAAGAGGGCGGTCCAAGGAACAACCACCAAAGTGAAGGCCGCTGGAGGTATACGTACTGGGCTTCAGGCATTGCTCTTCTACCTCCTGGGAGCAGACAGGATAGGAACATCCAGCAGCGTTAAAATACTCAAGGACTTAGAAGGTTCGTTCATTGTCTAAACAAAGCGCGCGCGGTGGGCGCTTCTATCTGTTCCTCCCCGACTTCACTTTTCTCATAACCCTATGCTTGATGAGGCCCGGATAGAGCTGACGGGCTACGGCAAAGAGGGTAAGAGGTCCGTCTACAGGGACTACTTTCAGGATAGATATCGAGAACTACCAGGTTCCCCGGTCGCAGACCTTGTGGTCATCAGCGACTGCAAGCTAAACCTGAGACTCGGCGAGGAGGTAAGCGTGGAGGGACAGGTAGACGAGCGTTAGCAGGACGAGCTGACCGATGATTAACCACACGAGCCAGTTCAGCACTACCACGGTAGCCTGCTGGGGCGCTTGCAGGTTGCTTATGACTCGCTCTATCTTTGCCAGCTCCTCCTTTGGGAGGAGCTCGGCTACCTCTATCAGCTGCTGGGCGGTTATCACGTCCCTGTACTCCGCCCTGTCCCCGCTCACATCCAAGAGCCTGCCCCTGAGCGCCTCTACCACTCCCTCCGTGAAGTGCACAGAGTGGGAGGGGCGCTCAGCTTTAGGCGCCAGAGGCTACACCTCGATGCACTCTCAGGTAAAAAAATCCTTCGCTTAGCCACGCTCCCCACTTCACCCCGGCCAGCAAGTCGGGGTCGGGAGAGTCGAGCCTCCTCTTCACCCTGCCTACGTTCTCCAGCATCCGCGCAATCTCGCCCTCTACCTCCGCGCGCCTTAAACGGGATATCCCTTCTCACCCCCTCCCTGTATGAAGCAGCACTCTTTAAAGCGCGCTAGCACGCTCCAGTTCCTACGATGGGTTCCCGTCGTAGGATGGAGTTCGTTGATTGTTCAACAAAACATTGACATTCAACGATAACCTTTTTTACCAGGGGAGTTTTTACGAGCGTGACTCCAAAATGCCGCCACTTGCATCCGTAGTGGGCTGGGGCGCTTACATTCCCATATACAGGATTGAAACCGCCGAAATCTCCCGGATACATACAAAGGGGGGCGAAAAGGCCCCTGTGAGGCAGAAGAGTGTTCCAGGCTTCGATGAGGATTCCCTAACTATAGCGTTCGAGGCTGCGAAGAATGCTTTGAGGAGGGGGAGAGTTGATCCAAGAGAGGTAGAAGCCCTGTATATTGGTTCGGAGAGCCCACCCTACGCGGTTAAGCCATCAGCGACTGTGATCGCCGAGGCTCTTGGTTTGAGCAGAAGACTCTACGGGATAGACATGGAGTTCGCGTGTAAGGCAGGCACCACAGCTATGATCAGCGTTGCGGGACTTGTCAACTCGGGCATTATCAACTATGGCTTGGCGGTCGGGACGGACACCGCTCAGGGAAGGCCTGGCGACGAGCTCGAATACACTGCAGGCGCGGGCGCAGCAGCCTTCCTCATTTCAAAGCCCGGGAGGGATTCTGCCGCAACAATAGAGCACGTGGTCTCCTACGTAACCGACACCCCTGACTTCTGGAGGAGGGAGGGGGAAAAGTTCCCAATGCATACTTTCAGGTTTACTGGGGAGCCCGCATACTTCCACCACATCGAGACTGCTGCGAGAATGCTGATGGAGGAGACAGGCCTTAAGCCGTCAGATTTCAGCCACGCGGTTTTTCATCAGCCAAATGTGAAGTTCCCTCAGAGGGTCGGTGCCTCGCTGGGCTTCCGACCTGAGCAGTTGAAGCTTGGCTTGCTGTGTAATGAGATCGGAAACACCTACGCTGCCTCATCCCTCATAGGGTTAACAAACGTGCTCGACCACGCGAAGCCGGGGGAGAGAATACTCGTGGTCTCTTTCGGCAGCGGTGCGGGCAGTGATGCCATAAGCCTTGTTGTCGAGGATGGGATAGAGGAGCGTAGGGGGCTTGCTCCCCCCACGCTCTACTACGTGAACAGGTTCAGAGTGATAGATTACGCAACCTACCTCAGGTGCAGGGGCTTTATTGAGAGGTGAGGGGGATGAGTAGGGTGTATGTTGCAGGCGTAGGGGCTACGAGGATCAATGAGCACTGGGACAAGTCGCTGAGAGACTTGATGGTGGAGGCCTCCCTTAAGGCTATCAATGATGCCGGTCTATCCAGGAGGGATATCGAAGCAATATTCGTCGGGAACATGTCTTCTGGGTACCTTCAGGGGCAGGAGCACTTAGGCTCGCTACTTGCTACTTGGCTAGGTATTCCCGGGGTGGCGGCGAGCAAGGTTGAGGCGGCATGCGCGAGTGGAGGGGCTGCGGTTCACAACGCTTTCCTTGCTGTAAGGTCGGGCGTCTATGACTGCGTGCTGGTAGTGGGCGTTGAGAAGCTGACGGACGCTGTAACTAGCGATGCCACAAGCGCATTGATAATGGCAGAGGACCAGGAGTACATCGCTTTTACCGGTTTCTCCTTTGTCGCGCTCAACGCGTTGGTTTACAGGGCTTACATGAAGAAGTACCGGGCGAGACAGGAGGAGATAGCCAGCTTTGCTGTCCATGATCACAAATACGCGGTTAACAACCCCCTAGCACAGTACCCTAGGCCAATCTCCTTAGAGGAGGTCATGAGGTCGCCGGTGGTAGCTGACCCGGTGAGGCTTCTTGAGAGTGCACCACTAGGAGATGGCAGCGCAGCACTTGTTCTCTGCTCTGAAAATAAGCTCAAAGAACTGCGTGACAGAGATGTTCTAGTGGAGCTTGCTGGGAGCAGCATTTCCACGGAGATATTCAGCGTGCACGACAGGACTGATCTCACGACGATAGGTGCAAGTGTCAAGGCTTCGAGAAAAGCATACGCTATGGCGGGCGTTGAGCCAAAGGACGTTGACGTCGTTGAGGTTCATGACGCCTTTACTGTTCTAGGCGTTATACACCTCGAGGACCTGGGATTCGCTGAGAAGGGTGCGGGCTGGAGGCTTCTGAGCGAGGGGCAACTTGAAAAGGACGGTGACGTACCCACAAACACTATGGGTGGTCTCAAGGCTCAAGGTCACCCCGTCGGTGCGACAGGTGTTTATCAGATATACGACGTGGTTGCTCAGCTGCGGGGAGAGGCTGGCAAGAACCAGGTGGATGGTGCTGAGGTGGGATTAGCTCAAAATGTTGGAGGGGTTGGTGGAACAGTTACTGTCCACATCTTGAGGAGGGTGAGATGAATGTCGTACCTGAGGAGCGTCCCCCGTGTATGGAGGGAGAGGAGGGTAAAATACCAGTTGATTGGAGGGAGGTGTAAGGACTGCGGCAGGGGCTTCTACCCCTATAGGCAGATATGCCCGGCTTGCGGCTCAGCAAATGTGGAGCAGGTAAAGTTGCCAGAGAGGGGGGTTGTAGAGCTATTCACCGTTGTCAGAACGCCACCCGCAGAGTTTGCCCAGTACGCACCATACGTCGTAGCTATTGTCAGACTGGAGGATGGAACCCTGGTCCCCGCCCAGTTGACGGACGTGGAGCTAGACGAGGTCTACGAGGGTATGGAAGTTGAGGCTGTCTTCCGGAAATACCGGGAGCAGGGACCAAGCGGAATAATAGAGTACGGCATAAAGTTCAGACCAGCGAGGTAGAAGAAGAGTTTAGGAGGGGAGCCTACAACCCGAGAAAAAAATACTAAATTTTTTTCCTTAGAAAACAAAGATAAAGAGATTTGCCTTTACGAGCTTACAAGTTATCTCTGTCTAAAGTCGTCGGACTAGCGCGCGCTAAGCGCTGGGAATAAAGGCCGAGCTGCCGAGCACGATCACGATGAAAAGCTTTTTACCAACCCCTTAAAGATGGTAACCACAACCCTGCGATAAGGCGGGGTAACGGGTGGCGCGCGCTGACTGAGAAAAGTTAGTTTTTCATCATCAGCGCGATAAAGAAAGCTTCTGATCTCTGCTTCTCCGGGAAAAGCCTTGTAACGCTGTGGGCAAATTCGTATTTCGGATAGCCGGGTTCAAAGTAGTGTTTTGGACGCAGAAGCTCTGCCTGTCTGCTTGCAAGAAGACTGGCTATGACTTCTTCGCCCTCCTCCGGGAATAGAGAACACGTAGAATACACAACTTTTTTCCCTCGTCTCAGCATCCCCAGAACACTCCTCAGGATGGCTCTCTGCCTCTCGGAATACTTTATGACCTGTTCAGTGGTGAGCCCCCAGAGGGAGAGACGAAGACCGGGGTCTGCACCCAGGGCTCCACTGTTGGTACATGGGGCGTCTACGAGCCCGCCGTCGAAAGACTTTTCTTCACGTAAAGCAAAAGACCTTGAATCCGCACAAACAATATGCGTGGTGCTCCAGCATTTTTTGAGGTTTTGCATGGACTCTTTTATACGGCTAAGTGAGACATCTACGGCTATTATTTCTCTTGGACCCTGAGGATGGCTACAGATGATTGAGGTTTTCATGAAGGGTGCGGCCGCGGCATCAATAAATAACTCTGCGTCCTCCAGCCCCCCTACTAGTTCTGCTACAGCGGCGATGCTAGCCTTATCCTGGTATACACATAGGGAGCTGTCGATGTCGGGTAAGGGCTCGTATTCTGGGACAAGCAGTTCAAAAAGAAAGCTGAAGTCCTGGTCGCGCCTGTACCTGATGCCCCTCCTCTTCAAGAACTCTTCCACATCGTCTATCTTTTCCTCCCCCAATGCCCGAAGCCAAATATGCCTCCTGCCGAACGACGCGGCGGCTCTCTCCGCCCCTTCGCAGCCAAAATAATCGATAAGCCTCCCCGCTAAAAGCGGCGGGATTGAATACTTGTAGGAAATCTTATCTACGCATGTAAGGTGCTCGATTTCCTCTTTTTCCTTTTCGAGGAAGCTTTGAGAAACATACCTTAGCAGCGCATTGCTCAAGAGCCCTCCCCTCAAAGCCTCAACCCTTCTTTCCAGGTGAGGAAAACGGTTAACTAGAGAAACAGCAACAAAGAATGCGCTTCGACGACGCAGGGGAAGGTTCTTTCTGCCGATCCTTTCCAGCACGTAGATTGAAAGACCAAGATCCAGCAATGCATTTTTAGATAGAAAAAACACTGTTCTAGTCTCCTTCAGAGTAAGGTTGAAATCTTCCCTAACATTGTTGAGGACATAATCCAGCGAGGCGCCCCACCTAGAAATTTTCTCAAGAACTAGAGCACTGGC